>DAINBU010000056.1:0-29783 GCA_036732755.1 Planctomycetota bacterium | reverse complement strand
CCGAGCAGGTCGGACGGCAGCAGGTCGGGCGTGAACTGGATGCGGCAGAACGTCCCGCCGAGCGCCGTCGCGACCGTCTGCACCGCGAGCGACTTGGCGAGCCCCGGCACCCCTTCGAGCAGGACGTGGCCGTCGGCGAGCAGCCCGATCAGGATGCCGTCGAGCAGGCGGCGCTGTCCGACGATCACGCCCTCGACCTCGTGCACGACGTCGCGGAGGAACGCGCTCTCCTTCTCGATCTTCTGGGCGGCGGCGGCGTCGGTCACGGCGGGCGGGCTCCGGCGAAGCGGGTCGCGGAGGATACCGGTCGGCGAATCGGCATGATCCGCGCAGGTCGCCGCGTGCCGCCGGGTTCCACGGATGCGGGCGGCGCCAGTATCTTGCGCCTCCCCACGAGCGTCACCGTCCGTGCCCAACTCCATCGGTCGATCGCCATGAAACCGTCCCCGTGGATCGCGCGCCGCATCGACGTCGCCGCTGCCGCGCCGCTGCTCGCGCTGCTGCTGTCGGCCCCCGCCGGCGCCCAGCGCGCTCCCGGCGGCAAGGGGATCATGGGCGGCCCGCCCCCGCCCGGCCTGAACCGCGAAACGATGTGGCCGGCGCCGACGGAAGCGGACTGGAAGCGGCCCTGCCTCGTCCACTTCCAGCGCACGTGGGACGACGCGCTCGCCGTCGCGAAGGAGGAGAACAAGCCGATCCTGATCTGCGTCAACATGGACGGCGAGATCGCGAGCGAGCACTACGCCGGCATCCGCTACCGGCAGCCCGACATCGCCACCCTCTACGACCCCTACGTCTGCGTGGTCGTCTCGGTCTACCGCCACACGCCGCGCGACCACGACGAGGCGGGGCGGCGCATCCTCTGCCCGCGCTTCGGGAGCGTGACCTGCGGCGAGCACATACAGATCGAGCCTTATCTCTATGAGAAGTACTTCGACGGCAAGCGGATCGCGCCGCGCCACATCGAAGTCGACCTCGACGGCTCCGCGGTCTACGACGTCTTCTATTCGTGGGACACCGCCACCGTCTTCGACGCCCTGAAGGACGGCATCGCGATGCGGACCTCGCCGCCGCGCACGATCGTGCGCGGCGACCGGCCGCTGCTCGAGCGCGTCGCCAGCCGCGACAACGGCGACCGCTCCGCGGTCGAGGCGGCCTACCGCGCCGGCGACGCGGCGCAGCGCCGCGCGCTGCTCGACGCGGCGGTCGCGCACGCCGACGCGGCGCCGCTCGACCTCCTGCGCGAGGCGCTCTTCGGGCTCGACGACGAACTTGCCAGGCGGGCGCGCGAGGGGCTCGCGAAAGCGGCGACGCCCGAGGCGGTCGGCCTCGTGAACGAGGCGCTGCGCGCGCCGATGGCGCCGGCGGAGCGCGACGCGCTGGTCGCCGCGCTGGGCCGGCTCGGCGACAGTTCGCCGCGCGCGCGCACGCTGGCGCGCGTGCACCAGGGCGTCGCCGCCAAGTCGGCGGCGGTCGACGCGACGGCGTGGTCGTACGCGCTGGAGGTACCGGCGAAACCGCGCGATCCCGCCGCCTTCGCGAAGCTGCGCGCCCGTCAGGACGAGATCGTGAAGGGCGGCGACCCCGCCTCGCGCGTCGCCCTCTCCGAGGCGCTCTTCGAGTCGGCGACCGAGCCCGACGCCGACCCGCGCTTCGCGCGGCTGCTCGCGCTCGACGCGCGCAACGTCGCGCAATCGGCGCTCGACGCGGGCGCGGGCGGCTACGCGGCGCACGCCGCGCTCGCGGTCGCGCAGCGCTGGCTCGGCGAGCTCGACGAAGCGCGCATTTCTGCGGTCGCCGCGATCGGCGCGCTCGCCGGCAAGGTGCCGGAGCGGCCGCGCGAGGACGCCGCGGCCAACGTGCTCGAGCTCTTCGCGCTGGCGCGCCAGCGCGAGATCGGCGCGGCGCTGCGCGCGAAGAGCGAGTGGGCCGCGACGGCGCTCGCCGACGTGCACGCCGCCTACACGGTCCTCGCGCTCCACCCCGCGGGGACCGACGCGCAGGCGGCCGACCACTACGACCTGCTGCAGTGGTTCGGGGCGAAGGGCGAGGCGGGGCGCGCGCTCGAGCGCGGCGTCGCCCGCTTCCCCGACTCCTCGCTCCTGCACGGCCGGATGCGCGTGCGCGTCCTCGAGGAGCGCGGCGTCGACGGCCTCGACGCGGCGTACGCGGAGCTCCTGGCGAAGCACCCCTCGCCGGAGCTCGAGCGCTTCGCCGCCTACGCCGACCTGGTCGCCGCCGAGTTCCGGCGCCGCAACGGCGACGGCGGCGCGGCGCTCGCCGACTACGACCGCGCGCTCGCGCGCTGCGACCGCGTGGCCGCGGCGAAAGCGGAGCTGAAGGACGGCGCCGACCACGACGCCGCGATCGCGCTCGCCGGCAAGGCGCGCCTCCTCTTCGAGCGGCGCGACGACGACGGCGCGCTCGCGCAGCTGCTCGCCTCGTTCGAGCGGCGGCCTGCGTCGGCGGCGATCCTCGACGGGCTCAACCTCTCCGCGGTCGACACCGCGCGCATGGTGCTGGCCCGCCTGAAGGAGGAGAAGCGCGACGACGCGGCGGCGCGGCTCGAGGCGGCGCTGCAGAAGCTCGATCCGTCGCAGCTCGAGCTCCCGGCCTACGAACGCGACAACGGCCCCGGCGGCTTCGGCCCCGGCCAGCGCCGCCCGCGCGGCGGAGAGCGGTGAGACGATCCGATCGCCCGCACATCCCGAATCAGGAGACGGCCCGATGTCGCGTCCGCGCCCTGCCCTCGGCCACTTCGCATTCTTGGTCGCGCTCGTCGGCACCGCGCTGCCGACTCCGTCGTGCGCGCCGGAGCAGCGCGAGATCGTCGTCTACTGCGCGCTCGACCAGGAGCACGCCGCGACCATCCTCGAGGAGTTCACGAAGAAGACCGGCATCCACGTCGTTCCGCGCTTCGACGACGAGATCACCAAGTCGGTCGGCCTGACCAAGAGCATCCTGCTCGAGCGCGACCACCCGCGCGCCGACGTCTTCTGGAACAACGAGATCGTCCAGACGATCCTCCTGCAGGGCGCCGGAGTCCTCGCCCCCTACGCGTCGCCGAGCGCCGCCGACATCCCTGCCGAATGGAAGGATCCGGCGAACCACTGGACCGGCTTCGCCGCGCGCGCGCGCATCCTGATCGTCAACACGAACAAGACGCCCGCCGACAAGTTTCCGAGCTCCTACAAGGACTTCGTCGATCCGGCGCGCAAGGGCGAGGCGGCGTTCGCCAAGCCGGTCGCCGGCACCACGTCGACCCACTTCTGCGTGCTCCACGAGCTGCTCGGCGCCGGCGCGGCGAAGGCGTGGTTCGACGCGGCCGTCGCCAACGGCAGCGGCATCCTCGCCGGCAACGGGCCGGTGATGCGCGAGGTGCGCGAGGGGCGTTACGCGTGGGGCTTCACCGACACCGACGACTTCCACGTCGCCGAGCTCGACGACTACCCCGTGAAGGCCGTCTACCCCGACCAGGGCGACGGCGAGCTCGGCTGCCTCGTGATCCCCAACACGATCGCGCTGGTGAAGGGCGCGCCGCACGCCGAAGACGCGAAGCAGTTCATCGACTACGTCCTCTCGAAGGAGGTCGAGCGCAGCCTCGCCTTCGGCCGCTCCGCGCAGATCCCGGTGCGCGCGGACGTCGAGGCGCCGACGCACGTGCGCCGCATCGCCAGCTTGAAATTGATGAAGGTCGATTTCGTCAAGGCGGCGGTGTGGTTCGAGAAGCTGCCCAGGTGAGCGCGCGGCGCGACGCGCGCGGCGCTCAGCTTCCCGACGACTTCATGACAAGAGGCGAACGGAAGCGGTGGACAACCTGCGCAACGCAGCGAACCGCTGAGGGAATTCACGTCGGCGTCGGGACTTCGTCGTGTGGACAAGGAGACCGTCGCTCCTAGACTCCGCCTCCCGCGTTGAGGAGGGGATCTCGATGAAGCCGGACACGCCAAGAATCCGCGACGAAAGCTCGTCCGGTCTCCTCCCGCCGAAGGTGCGGATCGTCCAGGTCGAGCCGTCCCGCTTCATGGAGCTGCTGGTCTCGCGACGCAAGCTCGAGCGCGTCGAGAAGCGCAACGACCAGCTCGTCGACGTCGAGACGCACGAGATCTTCGTGCGCATCGGCAAGCCCGAAGCGCACTTCGCCGCCGGCGCGTAGCCGCCCCGCGGCCGATTTGCACCGGTCCCGGGGGCGCGCTCAAATCGCGCCCTTCGTCGTGCGGCGTCGCGGCCGCGCTGCGAATCGGGTCCCGTTTCCCGCGTCGCCGTCGCTGGAGCAAGGAATGGCTCGCCCCTGGAGTCGCGTCGCGGTGGCGTCTTTCTGCAGCGCGGCATTCGCCGGCTGCCTCTCCCAGCCCGAGGCGCGCAGCGGCGCGCTCGACTACCTCACGCGCAAGGGCAGCGCGGAGATCGACGACGCGGAGGTGAAGCTCAAGCTCCCGGTGCGGGTCGCCATCGCCGTCCCGCCCGCCGGATCGGCCATGGGACCGATGCGCGCCGGCCTCCCGCCCACCACGCACCGGATCTCGGCGGAGACGATCTCCGATCGCAAGCGCCGGGAGCTGCTCGATCGCTTCACGAACGAATTCAAGGACCGACCCGGCGTCGCCTCCGTGCAGGTGCTCCCGTCGACCTACCTGACGCCCGGCGGCGGCTTCGCGGAGCTGCAGCGCGCCGGGACGTCCTTCGGCTTCGAGATCGTCGCGCTCCTCTCGTTCGACCAGTTCCAGTTCAACGAGGCGGGCGGCGCGTCGTTCGACCTCGGGACGGTCGGCGGCGAGCGCCGGGTCGAAGGCGAGGCGAACGAGACGCGCACCGTGATGGACGCGTCGCTCTTCGACCTGGCTTCGAGCCAGCTCCTGCTGCACGCCACCGGCGAGAGCAGCGTGAAGGCGACGGCCGCCCACTATCAGGTGCAGGACGGGCTGCGCATCGCGAGCGAGTCGGGCTTCGACTCCGCGATGAAGGATCTCTTCAAGAACCTCGACTCCGCCGCGGCCGAGTTCTCCAAGCAGCTCCAGACCGGCACCGTCGAGGGGCTCGGCACGCCCGAATACGAATCGACCGAGGCGGGCAGCAGCGGCCCGTAGCGCGCGCGCCGCGGCGCCCGCCGCCGCGGCGCCCGGCTACGGCAGTTCGTACTGCGGGCAGCTCGTGCCGCCGCGCCGGTCGGCTCCGGTCACGATCGTCCCGGTCGGCCCGTCGGGAAAGGCGGTCATGAGCTCGAAGCGGCCCTGCTCGCGTTCGTCGGCGGCGTAGAGCAGGAGCGCGTCGCTGACCCACGTCACGCGGCAGGCGTCGCCGCACACGGGCTTCAGGTCGGCGCAGATCCGGAAGTGGTTCGTTCCGTCCGGCATGGCGGCGAACGCCTCGAAGACGCCGTCGTGCACCTCGTCGGCGAGGTACGCGAGGCGGCGGCCGTCGGGCGACCACTGGATCGGATGGTCGAAGGCGTCGTACGCGGGGTTCCCGGAGTCGGGGCGGAAGAGGACGTCGCCGTCCGAGCCCGCCTCGATCCGGCTCACCACCGCGTGGCTCGCGCCGATCGGGGTCGCCGTGAAGAGCTCGAAGCGGTCGAGCTCCGCTTCGTCGGCGACGTAGGCGAGGTGCGCCGAGTCGGGCGACCAGCGGAACGCCGTGACGTTCTGGCCGTCGCACGCGAGCTCGACGTTGACCCGGTAGTTCGTCGGGTCGACCACGAAGGGGTCGGCCGAGTAGAGCTCGATGCGGCCCGCCACGTCGAGGTCACCGCGGAACGCGACGGTCGCGGAATCGGCGGACCACTCGAAGGAGTCGCGCTCGGCCCAGACGACGTCGTTGGCGGCGCCGAGGCAGTTCTTGGAGACGCGGAACGAGTCGCGGTCGTGGTCGGCGGTGCGCGGGTCGGTGCTCCAGAGCTCGACGCGGTCGTGCACCACGCCGTCGGTGGCGTAGACGATGCGCCGCCCGTCGGGCGACCACGCGAAGCGCAGGTCGTCGGGATCCTCGTTCCCCTCCTCGAAGGAGTGGGAGAGGCGGCGGTCGTCGCTGCCGTCGGCGGCGACGACGCGCAGCACCGTCCCGCGCGTGCCGCAGCCGCAGGCCGCCTCGTCGACCAGATAGGCGAGGCGGTCGGGCCGGGCCGGATCGGTCGACCACGCGAACGGGACCCACGGGCGCTGGAAGCGCTGCTCGATCGGCAGCCCGGCGCCGCCGTCGTTCGGGGCGATCTTGCGCAGCTCGCCGCCGTCGGGCGCGACGACGAAGAGGTCGGCCGCGTCGCTTCCGGGGTCGTCGGTGGCCGCGGCGAGGTGGCGCGAGTCGGCGCTCCACTCGAACGCGGCGACCGTGCAATCGAACTCGTTGGCCCGGGGGAAGAGCACGGTGCCGGCCGAGTCGGGCAGGACGCGGACGTGGCCGCTCCCGTCGGCGTTCGTCACGTGCAGCCGCCACTCGCCGCACGTCTCGAGGTCGGCCACGAAGGCGACGCGCTTCGCATCGGGCGACCAGCGCAGGTCGCGGACGCGGCGCCCCGACGGCAGCCCGGGGTGGAGCTTGACCGGCGCCGCGCTCGTCCGCAGGTCGGCCACGTAGAGCTCGTCGGCGTCGGCGCGCTCCTTGGCGGCGATGAAGGCGACGCGCGTCCGATCGGGCGAGATCTTCAGCCGCTTCACGCCGCCGCCCGCGACGATCGACCCGGAGCGGTCGCTCTGCGCCGTGCCGTCGAGCGCGCAGTCGAAGAGCTGCGCCTTGCCGTCGTCGATCAGGTCGCTGGCCACGACGACGTGCGTCGCGACGCCGCCGGGCGGCGGGGAGCCGCCGGTCCCCTTCGCGCCGCGGCTGCCCGACCCGCCGCGCAGCAGGGTTTCGAGGATCGCGCCGCCCGCGCAGGCGCCGAGCGCGAGCGCGGCGAGCGCGGCGACGGCGGCGCGCGCGATCGGGGAGGGGTTGCGGCCGTTCATCCCGACGCGCTCTCCCACGCGCGGATCCGCGCCGAGACGCCTTCGGCGGCGGTCTTCACGATCGACGCGAGCAGGATCTCGGCGACCGCGTCGGGGTCGTCGTCGCTCCACTTCGACACGAAGTAGGGCGGGACGAGGAGCGTCACCACGTAGGGCAGCACGCGGGCGCCGTTGCGGTCGATGAAGTTGCTGGAGACCGAGGCGGCGCCGACCTCGAACTGGCCGAGATCGCGGTCGCTGCGCGCGACCCCCTCGTAGAGCGAGATCTCGAGTGCGAGCGGCGGCTGGTCGTCGTGGTCGTCGACGAAGTAGCCCGGCACGCCGATCATGAGCCAGCCGACCGTGCCGACGATCGCGCCGGTCACGTTGTCCTCGGAGACCCCCGCGCGCGGCTTCAGGCGCGCGACGATCGCGAGGTCGGGCGCGGGATCCTGGTCCCACGCGTAGTCGAGGTCCTTCGCGAACGCCCGCGGCAGCAGCGCCGTCGACCCGCTGCCGCACTGCTCCTCGATCGCCGTGTGCAGCCGCGACGACAGCCTCCCGTCGACGCACTGGTCGAGCAGCGCCTTCGTCACCGCGTCCTCCTTCGCGAGGTCGCGCCCCTGCAGGGCGCTCGCATCGACGCGGAAGAGGGCGACGTGCGAGCGGATCGGCGGCGGGCCGGAGCTCGTGCAGGCGGGAAGGAGCGCGACGGCGAGCAGCGCGCCGAGCCGGAGCGGGCGGGCAACCACTTCAGCGGCTCCTCGGGACGCGGAAGATCGGACGGAAGCCGCGGGTCGCCCCCGCGCCGTCGTGCGCCAGCTCCGCCTTGGCGATGCGGCAGCGCTCCGCGGAGGAGCTGCAGCTCCCGCCGAGATAGGGCCGCACGGTCGACTTCGCGTCGGCGCGCGCGACGACGTCGCTCCACGTCTCGCCGTCGGCGAGGCAGAGCTCCCAGACGTTGCCCTGCGTGTCGTGGAGGCCGAAGGCGTTGGGGGCGAGTTGCTTCACGGGGTGGCGGTCGCCGTCGGCGTTCTGCTTGAACCATGCGGTGACGGCGAATGCGCCGGGCGTCGCCGCCAGGTCGGACGGCGCGTCGGCGAGCGCGAACCAGCGCCACTCGGCGGCGTAGGGCAGCTCGAAGCCCATCGCGGCGCAGAAGGCGACGACGTCGGGCCCCCCCACGCCGCTGAGCGGGAGGTCGTCGGCCTCGTCGGCCGAAACGCCGGCGGCCCGCCACTTCCGCCACGCGCCGTTGGTGCACTCGGTCTCGCCGACGAGCAGCGTGCGCGTCGCGTCGGCGCCCTCGATCAGCTCGCCCTCGGCCGGCGCGAAGCGCGGGACCGTTCGTTCGACGACCTCGGGGATGGCGAGCTCGACGAAGCGCAGCCCGCTCTTCTCGTGGATCCAGACGGTGCGCCCGTTCACTTTCTCGTCGGCGCGCCGGAAGCCGGCGGTCGCGAGCGGGTCGTCCGCGGCGGCCGGCCGCTCGGGCGCGACCGGGACGGGAGGCGACGCGGCGGTCGCGGCGGCCGCCTCCGGCACACGGATCTCGAGCGACGCGAGCAGCGTCCCGTCGAGGCGCGTGAACTTCGCCTGGATCTCGGCGACGTCGAAGCCGAGGTCGAACTCGGCGGCGAAGCGGCCGCCGGAGAGCGGGAGGAGGCTCGGCGCGCGGCCGGCCGACACCTCGATGCGCAGCAGGTCGGGCCGATCGGGCACGAGCGCGCCGTGCGCCGTGGCGCGATGGCGCTCGGTGAGGAGCGTCCCGCTCTCGTCGAGCTTCAGCGTCAGCGCGTCGGCGTCGCGCACGAACGCGGCGAGCTCCGCCGCGCCCTTGCGCCACGTCGCGAGGTCGGGCGCCGCGAGGACTTCGTCCCGGGTCGGCCCGAGCGTCGCCTCCCAATCCGCCTTCGCGAGGAGGAACGCCTTCGCGCGCTCGTAGCCTTCGACGCCCGGCGCACGCTCCGGCAGCGGCGGCTGGCCGCGCCCCCTTTCCGACTTCGTCGAGCCCGGCGGCTTCGCGGGCGCCGCCTCCTTCGCGCGGACGGAGGGCGGCGTCGCCGACTTCCCGCCGTCCTCCTTCTTCGCGGCGCCGCCCGCTGGCCAGAACGCGACGAGGGCGACGGCGGCGAGCCCGCACGTCGCGGCGACGAGCGCGACGCGGCGCCTGCGCGAGGAGATCGTGCGCGGTGGCGGCGGAGCAGGCGGGGGCGCGGGCGCCCTCGACGCGTCGGCTTCGGGCGGCGCGGCGAGCTCCGTCGGAATCGGCGGCGCGAGCGGCTCCCAAGGCGGCGGCGGCGGCGGCGGGACTTCAGGCGGCGCGACGACCTCGCTCGGCGCGAGCAGCGGCTCGGCGCGCGGGAGCGCGCTGCACGCGCGGCGGAACGCGTCGGCGAAGGCGCGGCAGCCCGGGAAGCGGCGCTCCGGCGCGCGGTCGAGCGCCCGCATCACGACCGCCTGCAGCGCTTCGGGCAGGTCGGGCCGCACGACTCGCAGAGGAATCGGCGGCTCGGTCGCGCGCTTGACCATGAGGCGCAAGCCCGATTCTGCTTCGTGCGGGATCTTGCCGGTGAGCGTCTGGTAGACGACGACCGCGAGCGCGTACTGGTCGTAGGCCGGCCCGAGCGGCACCTCGTCGGTGATCTCGGGCGCCATGTAGAGCGGCGTGCCCGGGCTGCTCCCCCAGTTCGACGGGGGCGACGTGTCGGCGTTGATCGCCCGCGCGATCCCGAAGTCGGAGAGGTAGGCGTTGCCGGCCGCGTCGAAGAGGACGTTGCTCGGCTTCACGTCGCGGTGGAGGTAGTTCTGCGCGTGCGTGAAGTCGAGGGCGGCGGCGATCTCCGTGATCCACGCGACCAGCGCGATCGGCGCCGGGAGCTTGCGGTCCGCCGCCTGCAGCCGCTCGGCGAGCGTCCCGCCCGCGAGATACTGCATCACGACGAAAGGCCGGTCGCCGTGCTCGCCGACGTCGAGGATCTTGACGATCGCGCGATGGTCGAGCTGGGTGAGGCTGCGCACCTCGCGCTCGAAGCGCTCGCGCGCCTCGGGGCGCTCGAAGAGGTCCCGCCGCGGGAACTTGATCGCGACGTCCTTCCCGAGCCGGCGATCCTCGGCCAGGAAGACGGTCGCCATGCCGCCGCGCCCGAACTCGCGCTTGAGGACGTAGCGATGGCCGACGGTTTCGCCCGCGACCGCGCCTGTCTCCGAGCTCGGCAAGGACTACCTCTCGCCCCCCGTCTTCCGCCGTTCCGACCGCTCCGATCGAACCGGGCAACATAGCCCGGCCCGGCGGACGCCGGAACCGAGGGCGAGCACCCCGACGCGGGGAATTCCCTTCTCGCGGACGTGGTCGCGGACGCGGTCCGCTCAGGCGCGCTTCTTCGGCGCCGCGAGCGGAGCCCCGTTCTCGTTCGGCGGCGCAGCCTGCGCGGCGGTGCCCGTCCCGACGGTCGCGGCGACGGCGGGCGCGGCGCCGCCGGTTCGCACGACGACGATGCGCTTGTTCCCGTCGACGACGATCTCGCGCGCCTCGACCAGTTCGACGGCGAACGGCGCGAGCAGCTCGGCGGCCCCGTGCAGCGCGTCGGAGAAGCGGCGCGCGACCAGGATCACGCGCGGGTCGGAGCCGAAGGTCACGCCCTCCTGCGGGAAGAGGCGGTCGAGCACCGACCACATGCGGCGCACCTCCGCGAGCACGGCGACGGCGCGGCCGAGCAGCGCGTCGGGGCCGCCGCTCCCCTCGCCCAGCACGACGACCGGCCGCGACGCGCGGTCGACGAGAACGAGGTCGAGGGTGCAGCCCGGCGCGAGGCGCAGCCCGACGTCGATGACGCGCAGGCCGCGCTCGAGGATCGCCGGCTCCTCCGCGAGCCCCTGCAGCGAGAAGAGCGGCATCTCCCGATCGGTGGCGGTGGCGGCGGCTTCGGTCATGGCGGATCCCCTCGGCGTGCGTCGTCGGTGCGTTGGATTCCAGCAGCGCGGGCGGGCCCGCGCGTCACATCTCGTCGGGTCCGGTCAGCAGCGCGTAGACCAGGAAGCCCTCGTCGTTGCGCGGCAGGCCGCCGCTGCGGAAGCGCTTGTACTCGGCGTGGACCGACGAGGCGAAGGTGAGCGCGGCGAGGCCGTCCTCCGGCTTGAACCAGCGCTTCTCCTTGTTCTTCTTGTCGGGCCCGTGCAGCGTCTTGACGAACTCTTCGTGCTTCTTCTCGCCGGTCGCGTACGGGATCACGAAGTCGTACGCCCACCAGAGCGTCTGCCCCTGCTCGCCGGTGAAGTCGAACCACGGCAGGCCGTTGTTCTTCGCGATGACCGCGGTGACGAAGAGCGCCCCGATGCTCTCGAGGTGGTAGCTCAGCGCGTCGCGGTGGACGAAGTCGAAGGTGGTGCCGCGCTCGACCTCGACGTTCGGGGCCTGCTCGACGTCCTTGGTGCGCTTGGGCCAGTGGCTCTTGGTGAAGTCGCCGAAGCGGCACTTGTCGAAGATGTTGTTCGAGAGCTGGCTCTTGTAGACGCCCTCGACGTAGGCGATCTGCGCGGGGTCCTTGCGCAGGAACGCGATCGCGGCGCAGAGCGTCGCGTGGTGGCTCACCCAGTTGCCGTGGATCTCGAAGCCCTTGCCGCGCGTGACGAAGGCGTGCTCCGCCTCGTAGATCGAGAGCAGCATGGCCCCGACCTTCTCGCGGCTCGCCGCCGGGAGGCGGTCGCGCACCAGCTCGTACGCCATCACGAAGGTGACGAAGTGGTACTCGTCGATCGGGTTGCCGTCCGATTCGTAGGTCGTCGCCCACGCGACGAGGAATTCGTCGGCCTTGTCGAGGAACGCCTTCTCCCCGGTGAGGACGTTCGCGAGCGCGAAGTCGAGGATGCGGTCGAACTCCGCGATGAGCTTCGGGGTGTCGCGCTTGCCGCGGGCCACGCCCTCGGACTTGATGTCGGAGAGCGCGTCGGGCCGCTTCGACAGCTCCTTGCGCGCGTGCGCGACCGCGGCGTCGAGGCGGGCGCGCACCGGCTCGAGCTTCGCGCCTTTCTGCTTCAGCCGCTCGATCGAGCCGGCCGGGAAGAAGACGACGCCGTCGTCCGCGCCGACCTGGCCGCGATCCTGGGCGTGGCCCCCCGCGTGCGCCGCGGCGCCGCCGGCCGCCGCCGCGCCCTGCTTTCCGCCGCCGCGGTTGCGCGGCCCCGACTTGCACGACGGCACGCACGCGACGGCGATCAGCACTGCCGCCAGCGCGCGACCCCTCATCGACATGACGCCTCTCCTCTCCGCAGGAGCGGCGGACTCTACTCGCGCCCGCGGCGATCGCGAAGGGTGGGAGCGGCGTAGACTCCCCGCCCCATGCCCGAGCTCGCGACCTTCGCGCTGGTGACCTTCTCCGCCGTCTTCTTCGTCGTCGACCCGTTCGCGGTCATCCCGCTGTTCTTGTCGATCACTCGCGGCGACTCGCCCGCGAAGCGCAGCGCGACGGCGCTCAAGGCGTCGATCGTGTCGGTCGTCACGCTCACCGTCTTCGCCGCGACGGGCGAGTTCATCTTCCGCCTGTTCGGGATCACGGTCGGCTCCTTCAAGATCGCGGGCGGGCTGCTGCTCTTCCTGGTCGCGCTCGACATGATGCGGGCGCAGCCGTCGCGCGTGCGCAGCTCGCCGGAGGAGCAGGTCGAAGGGAGCGCCAAGGACGACGTCGCGGTCGTCCCGCTCGCCATCCCGATGCTCGCCGGTCCGGGCGCGATCGCGACCGTCACCGTCCTCATGAGCCAGGCGCGCGGCTCCTTCTCCCACATCGCGATCGTGATCGCCGTGGTCGTGGTGACCGGCGTCCTCACCTTCCTCATCCTGCGCGCGTCGACCCGCCTCGAGCGCCTCCTGAAGCAGACCGGCCTCAACATCGTGAGCCGCGTGATGGGGCTGATCCTCGCGGCCGTCGCGGTCCAGTTCGTCGTGAACGGCATCCACGACGTCCTGCCGCTGATCACGTCGGGCCGCTGACGGCGCGCGCGCAGGCCGCGGCACGCCCGAGGAGGAGGCGGCGCTCGCGCGCGTTCTTCGCGAGCGCCGCCGCCCGCTCGAACTCCCTCCGCGCCTCGTCGTGACGGGCGAGCTTCGCGAGGAGGTCGCCGCGCACGGTCGGCAGGAGGTGGTAGCCCGCGAGCGCCGGCTCGCCGGCGAGCGCGTCGACGACGGCGAGCCCGCCCTCCGGGCCGAACAGCATCGAGAGGGCGACCGCGCGGTTGAGCTCGACCACGGGCGACGGCACGATCTGCGCGAGCCGCGCGTAGAGCGCGGCGACGCGCGCCCATTCGGTCTCTTCCGGCGCGCGCGAGCGCGCGTGGCAGGCCGCGATCTCGGCCTGCAGGAGGTAGGGACCGGACGGCGCCTCCGACCCCGCCGCGGTGCGCGCGAGCGAAAGCGCGGCGAGCCCGCGCCCGATCAGCAGCGGGTCCCAGCGCGAGCGGTCCTGGTCGGCGAGGAGCACCGGCTCGCCCGCCGGTCCGACGCGCGCGCGCAGCCGCGACGCCTGCAGTTCCATGAGCGCGACCAGGCCGTGCACTTCGGGCTCGGCGGGCGCGAGCGCCGCGACGATGCGGCCGAGCCGCAGCGCCTCCTCGCACAGTTCCGGCCGCGTCCACGCGTCGCCCGCGGTCGCCGCGTAGCCCTCGTTGAAGACGAAGTAGATCACCTCGAGGACCGACGCGCGCCGCGCCGCGAGCTCGCCGGCCGCCGGCATCTCGAATGCGACGCGCGCGTCGGCGAGCGTCCGCCGGGCGCGCACGATCCGCTGCGCCACGGTCGCCTCGGGGACGAGGAAGGCGCGCGCGATCTCCGCCGTCGTGAGGCCGCCGAGCAGCCGCAGCGTCAGCGCGACGCGCCCCTCGGCCGGCACGATCGGGTGGCACGTCATGAAGACGAGCCGCAGGAGGTCGTCGCCGACCGCGTCGTCGAGCGCCGCGCCGAAGTCGGGGGGCGCGAGCTCCTTCGCGGCGACCTCCGCCCCGATCTCGTCGTGCGCGCGCTGGAGGCGCCGGTCGCGCCGGAGCTGGTCGAGGGCGCGCCGCCGCGTCGCCTCCGGTCACTGCGGCCCGCGCTTGCGGTTCTCTTCGGTGGCGCGCGCGAACTCCGCCTCCTTGGCGGCGATCTCGGGCCCGAAGTCGGCCGCGTCGAAGATCTGGCGCAGCTCGATCGTGTCGCCGTCGAGCGCCGGGCAGCGCTTCGCCCACTCGACCGCCTCGGCCTTCGACTTCACCTGCCAGATCCAGTACCCGCCGATGAGCTCGCGCGCATCGGTGAAAGGGCCGTCGGTGACGGTCCGCTTGCCGCCGCCGAAGCGGATGCGCGCCGCCTTGGCCGTCGGGTGGAGACCGTCGAGCGCGAGCAGGACGCCCGCCTTCGAGAGCTCCTCGTTGTACTTCATCATCGCGGCGATCAGTTTCGGGTCGGGCATCGCGCCCTTCTCGTAGTCCTTGTGGTTGCCCGGGATCATCAGCGCAATGAATCGCATCGAAGTCTTCCTTTCGTCGTGAGCCGAGCCGCGTCGCGGAACCGCCGCGCGTCCGCCCGTCTCGTGGTTGCCGTCGCAGCCACGACGAACGAGCATCCGCGACTTCGACACGGCCTCCCGATTTTTTTCCGGACGCACCCTCCCCCGGGGAGACGGGCTTCCGGAGCGCGCGGGGGCTGCCGCTCAGCAGTCGGTCAGGCGAGCAACTCGGGGACGACCTTCCCGAAGACGTCGGTGAGGCGGAAGTCGCGACCTTGATGGCGCCACGTCAGGCGCTCGTGGTCGAAGCCGAGCAGGTGGAGCATCGTCGCGTGCAGGTCGTGCACGTCGACCGGGTTCTCGACGATGTTGTAGGAGAAGTCGTCGGTCTTGCCCCACGTGATGCCCGGACGGATGCCGCCGCCCGCGAGCCAGAGCGTGAAGCAGCGCGGATGGTGGTCGCGCCCGTAGTTGTCCGCCGTCAGCGTCCCCTGGCTGTAGACGGTGCGCCCGAACTCGCCCGCCCACAGGACCAGCGTGTCGTCGAGCAGCCCGCGCTGCTCGAGGTCGCCGATCAGCGCCGCGATCGGCTGGTCGACCGCCTTCGCCTGCAGCCGGATCTCCCCCGGCAGGTTGCCGTGCTGGTCCCAGCCGCGCATGTAGAGCTGGATGAAGCGCACGCCGCGCTCGGCGAGCCGCCGCGCGAGGAGGCAGTTCGCCGCGAACGTGCCGGGCTTCTGGACGTCGGGCCCGTACGCCGCGAGCGTCGCCGCGTCCTCCTTCGTGAGGTCGACGAGGTCGGGCACCGACATCTGCATGCGGTAGGCCATCTCCGCCTGCGCGATGCGCGTCTGGATCTCCGGGTCGAGCGTGCGCTCCGCCTCGTCCTGGTTCAGCGACGAGACGAGGTCGAGCAGGCGGCGGCGGTCGGCGCGCGTGACGCCGGCGGGATCGGTGAGGTAGAGCACCGGGTCGCCCGCGCTGCGCAGCTTGCAGCCCTGGAACTGGCCCGGCAGGAAGCCGCTGCCCCAGAAGCGCGCCGAGAGCGCCTGCATGTTCCCGAAGCCCTGCGTGATCAGGACCACGAAGGTCGGCAGGTTCTCGTTCAGCGAGCCGAGCCCGTAGCTCGCCCACGCGCCGAACGACGGCCGCCCCGGCTGCTGGTTGCCGGTCTGGAAGAAGGTGATCGCCGGCTCGTGGTTGATCGCGTCGGTGTTCATCGAGTGGATGAAGCAGAGGCGGTCGGCCACCGTGCCGAGGTGGGGCATGAGCTCGCTGATCCAGACGCCGTCGGCCCGGTTCGCGTAGCGCGTGAACTTGAAGATCGACGGGGCGACGGGGAAGCGCGCCTGCCCGCTCGTCATGCCGGTGAGCCGCTGGCCTTGGCGGACGGAGTCGGGCAGGTCCTGGTCGAAGCGATCTTTCAGGCCGGGCTTGTAGTCGAAGAGGTCGAGCTGGCTCGGCGCCCCTTCCATGTGGAGGTAGATGACGCGCTTCGCCCGGGGCGCGAAGTGCGGGCCGAGCGGCGCGAGGGCGTCGTGCGCGCGAGCGGGGACGCCCGCGGCGAGCGCGCGCCCGCCGAGGAGCTGCGCGAGCGCGGTCGTGCCGAGCGCCGCGCCGAGCGTGTGCGCGGTGCGGGCGAAGAAGCGGCGCCGCGTGAAGAGCAGCCCGCGTTCGCGCATCGGATCCATGGAGTCCTCCGTCTCTCAGTCGCGGCAGAGCGTCGCGTCGAGGGCGAGCAGCGCGTTGGCGACCAGCGTCCAGGCGGCGAGCTCGGGCAGCGCGACGTCGCGGCTCACCGGCGCCATGCCGACCTTGACCAGCTTCTCCGCGTCGGCGGGCGCCGCCTCGTAGCGGCGCCGGAACTCCGTCAGCACGGCCGAAAGACGCGCGACCTCCGCGGCTCCGGGGCGCCGGCCGGTGCAGCGGCGCACCATCGTCGCGAGGCGCGCCGCGTCGTCGAGCGGCGGCGCGCCGGCCGGTGCCTGCTCGGCGAGCGTCCGCTGCGCGAGCGCGCGCGCCGCCTCGACGAACTGCTCGTCGTTCCAGAGGACGAGCGCCTGCAGCGGCGTGTCGGTCGAGGTGCGGCGGATCGTGCACGACTCGCGCGTCGGCGCGTCGAACGTCTGCAGTGAGGGCGGCGGGCAGGCGCGCTTCCAATACGTGTAGAGGCTGCGCCGCCACAGCTCGTCGCCCTGGCCGCGCACGAACGTGCGCGTGTTCGAGGCGGGCATCGCCACCTCGTTCCAGAGTCCGTCGGGCTGGTAGGGCTTGACCGAAGGCCCGCCGAGCTGCTCGACCAGCAGGCCCGAGACGTAGAGCGCCTGGTCGCGGATCGCCTCGGCGCACAGCCGCTGGCGCGGGAACCAGGCGAGCCAGCGGTCCTCGGGATCGCGCGCCTGCACGTCGGGCCGCGTGCGCGACGACTGGCGGTAGGTGCGGCTCGTGACGAGGAGCTTCAGCGTCCTCTCCACGCTCCAGCCGTTCTCGCGCAGCTCGACCGCGAGCCAGTCCAGGAGCTCGGGATGGCTCGGCCACTCGCCCTGCAGGCCGAAGTCCTCGCTCGAACGCACGAGGCCGGTCCCGAACAGCATCTCCCACCAGCGGTTGACGGCGACGCGCGCGACCAGCGGGTTCTCGGGAGCGACCAGCCACTGCGCGAGGCCGAGCCGGTTCTTCGGGGCTCCGTCGGGGAGCTTGCCGAGCGCCGCCGGGATGGCCCGCTCGACCGGCCGCTCCTGGTCGGGCTTGTCGTATTCGCCGCGTTTCAGGACGAAGGTCTGGCGCGGCGTCGCGAGCTCCTGCATCACCATCGTCTGCGGCGTTTTCTTGTCGAGCTCGGCGAGGCGCGTCTCGAGGCCGGCGACACGCTCGCGGCGGAGGCGGTGTTCGGGGGAGAACGAGGACCGCCACCCTTCATGGAGCCGCTTCGCGAGCGCCGGCGAGCGCGCGCCCGCCGGCAGGAGCGCCGCGGTCAGGTCGCCCGCGAGCTCGTCGGCACGGTCGAGCGCGCGCCAGTAGAAGCCGGCGTCGCCACCCGTGTTCACGATCTTGAAGACGACCACGTTCGTGCCGGCGACGAGGTCGAGAGTCGCCTTGTCCTGGTTCGGCGCGGCCGCGCGGTCGATCCGGTTCGACGCCACCTCCTTCCCGTTCAGGAAGAGGCGGAAGCCGTCGTCGCTGCCGAGCGCGACCTCGACCTTGCGCGCGGTCGGCGAAAAAATGCGGCGCGCGACATAGCTCGCGTTCACGCCGTCCGCGAGCGGGTTCACCTGCGCGTCCTTGAAGGCGGCGTCGAAGCGCCACGCCTGGTTGCCGCCGCCGAAGTTCTTCGCGAGGTCGAGCGTGCCGTCCGACTCGGGGCCGAAGGGCTGGTCGTAGGCGTTCTTGCCGGAGTCGGCGAGGAAGGGGCCGGTCACGTACCAGCCGCTCTTCGCGACGGCGAGCCGCTCGCGGCCGCGGTCGCCGAGGTCCCCGACGGTCACGCGGACGCGGCCGAAGGTGTGTTGCGCGTAGACCGAGTAGTACTGCAGCGTCACGTGCAGCTCGGTGCCGCCCTCGAAGCCGAACGGCTTCTCCGCGAGCAGCAGCGCGACGCGCTCGCCCTGCACGCGGTGGGCGTCGACGGCCCAGCCGAGCGCGTCGCCGTTCTCGAGCAGGTTCACGACGCGGTGGTCGCCGTCGGGCTGCTCGTGGTCGGCCCAGGCCCACGCGAACAGCACCGTCTCGCGCCGCGCCGGGTCGGCGACGGAGACCGCCTCGACCTCGACGCCCGAGAGCACCGCGTTGCCGTTGGGGGCGCGACCGACCCGCCCCATCGGCAGGCTCGGATCCTCGAGCGCCTCGAGGGCGAGTACGCGCAATCGCGACGCCTCGGTCCGCAGCACGAGGTCGTGGTCGTCGCGCGCCGGGTTCTCGCCGCCGAAGAGGACCGAGCCGTCTTGCTGCGGCGTCGCGCTCGCGCCGCTGCGCGCCGACGCGGAGACGAGGCGCGTCGGCGCCCACGCCAGCCCGACGTCGGCGGGCAGGTCGGCGAGGAACTTCGCCTCGAGCGCGCGCTCCTCGGGCGTGGTCGACTCGAGCTCCGCCTTCGCGCGTTCGAGCTCCTCCTTCGCCGTCGCGATCTCCTTCGAGAGCGCGGGCGAGGGGACCTTCATCGACGGCTCGAAGGCGCGATTGGGATCGGGGAGCTGCGAGTAGAGGCCGGGCTCCTCGATCGAGTCGAAGAAGGCGTAGACGCGGAAGAAGTCCTCGTGCGAGATCGGGTCGTACTTGTGCTCGTGGCAGCGGGCGCAGCCGAGCGTCAGCGCGAGGAAGACGCTGCCGAGCGTCGCGGTGCGGTCGACGGCGTACTCGACCAGGTACTCCTCGGCGATCGCGCCCCCTTCGTCGGTCGTGACGTGGTTGCGCTGGAAGCCGCTCGCGACCTTCTGCGCCTCGGTCGCGCCGGGCAGCAGGTCGCCGGCGAGCTGCTCGACGACGAAGCGGTCGAAGGGGAGGTGGTCGCGGAACGCGTGGAGCACCCAGTCACGCCACGGCCAGATCTGGCGTCCCGCGTCGGTGTGGATGCCGCAGGTGTCGGCGTAGCGCGCCGCGTCGAGCCACGGCGTCGCCATGCGCTCGGCGTAGCGACTGCGATAGGGCTCCTCGGAGAAGATGCGGTCGACCGCGCGCTCCCACGCGTCGGGGCGCGCATCGGCGAGGAAGGCGTCGAGCTCCTCGGGCGTCGGCGGCAATCCCGTGAGGTCGAGGAAGAGGCGGCGCAGCTGCGTCTCGGGCGGCGCTTCGGGTCCCGGCGCGACGCCTTCCCTTTCGAGATTTGCAACGATGAAGCGGTCGACCGGCGTGGCGCACCACGCCGCCTCCTTCACCTCGGGCAGCGGCGGGCGGCGCGGCGCGACGAAGGCCCAGTGCTCCTCGTACTTCGCCCCCTGCTCGATCCAGCGGCGCAGCAGCGCCTGCTCCTCGGGATGGAACGGCCGCTTGTTGCTGCCGGGCGGCGGCATGAGGCGCTTGGGGTCGTCGCTGGCGATCCGCTCGAGGAGCTCGCTCGCGTCGGGGTCGCCCGGCACGATCGGCGTCCCGCGCGCGTGCGCCTCGCCGGCGTTCGTCGCATCGTCGAGGCGCAGCTTCGCCTTGCGCTTCGACTCGTCGCGCCCGTGGCACTTGAAGCAGCGGTCGGAGAGGAGCGGCCGGACGTCGCGGTCGTAGCGGATCGTCGCGGCGTCGTGCGCCGCGCCCGGGGCCGCGGGGGCGCCGCCGTCCCCGGAGGGAGCGTCCCCTGTGGCGGCCCCGGCGGCGAACGCGGTTGCGGCAGCCGCGAGCCCGACGGCGAGCGCGTTCGTGCACCGCGAGGGCGCGAAACGTCGCGTCGAGAAGCCCATGCATCACCCTCACGTGTCTCGTCCGAGACCCGTGAGTCAAAGGCTTCGGGCGCCCCTGCGCAAGTCGGACGGCGCCGGAGGCGAGGCGCCTCTCCAGGGCGAAGCGCCGCCGGCCATACGATTTCAAGTCGGCCCGGGCCCATTCCCGATGTCGCCTTCCGTATGTTCCGCAGTCCATGAGGAGCCACCGGTGAGCCCACCGATCGAGACGACGGCGAGCGCGCCCAAGCGCCCGCTCTGGCGACGCGTCGGGCGCCTCGTGTGGCGCCTGGTCGTCCTCCTGCTCGTGCTCGGCGCGCTCTGGGGCGTGCTGGCGCTCGTGCTGTCGCGCATCCCGGTGAACGACGACTGGAAGCCGGCGGAGAACGGCGTCGAGGTCTGGGTCCTCTCGAACGGCGTGCACACCGACTTCATCGTCCCGGCGCGCACGCAGGCGGTCGACTGGTCGCAGACGGTCCCGCGCGAGGCGTTCGAGGAGGTCGGCGTCGACTTCCAGTACGTCGAGATCGGCTGGGGCGACCGCGGCTTCTACCTCGAGGTCCCCGACTGGGAGCACCTCACCGTGCGCGTCGCCGTCGCCGCCACCCTCGGGCTCGACGGCTCGGCGGTGCACGTGACGTGGCTGCGCTGGCCGCCGAAAGAGGAGGAGTCGCTCCGCCGGCTCGTGCTCACCGAGCCGCAGTACCGCGACCTCCGCGACTTCCTCCTGGCCTCCTTCGCGCGCGACGCGTCGGGCCGCGCCATCCCGATCGCGCATCCGGGCTACACGAAGCAGGACCGCTTCTTCGAGTCGACCGGCAGCTACAACCTGGTCCGGACCTGCAACGCGTGGACGGGCGAGGGGCTGCGGAAGACCGGCGTGAAGACGGGGCTGTGGACGCCGTTCGCGGGCGACGTGCTGCGCTTCCTCGCGCGCTGAGACGCGCGCAACGACCCATAACCGGCGGCAATTCTCCCCGCGCCGGCGACAACGACCCGAGAATTACATCCCCCTCCGCTGCTGGATCACCGTCCTTCCCGCGGGGAACACCGCGCGGCGGGCGGCGGCATGGGCGTTGCCGAAGGGGAGTCCCGCTCCGCGCGATCCGTTCCCCCGACGGACCTCCCCATGCTCCCCGCGCTGATCGCCGCCTGGATCGTCGTTTCGATCGGCACCGCGGCCCTCCTCACCCGGCTCTCTCGCGCACGTCGCCGCGCCGCGCTGCCGGTCGCCTGCCGGTGGCGCCTCGAGCGAGAACGGGTTCTCTCCGTCGACGCCGAGATCGTCGTGGTCGGACGTCGGATCGATCGGAGCGGCCTGCGCGAGGTCGTCCTCGACTGCGACGGCGCCCGCACGACGCTCTCGATCGAGGAGCTGCTCGGCGTGCCGGCGCACCGCGCCCGGCGCGATGACCGTCCTCCTCGTCCCGCTCAGTCCGCGCTGGGAGCCCCGGCGACAGCGGCTCCCGCGTCGGTCACTTGAGCTTCTCCCAGAACTCCGCCGGCATGTCGTGCGCGATCTTGAGCGCGCCGTTCGAGCCGCCGTAGACCGGTTCGTCGACGCGCACGACGCGCCCCTCGCCGAGCCGCGCGTGCATCTCCTCCTCGAGCATCTCCCGCAGGCCGCCCATCTGGCTGCCGCCGCCGCCCAGGATCACGTGGTTCTTCAGGCGCGACTGGAAGTCGGAGTCGAAGGAGGCGATCAGTTTGTGGATGGCGTCGACCATGGGCGGGACGATCGAGCGGCACGCCTCGCGCATCTGCTGGCTGATCTCGAAGCGCGTCGGCTTGCCGTTCACGGGCAGGTCGACGTGCACCGGGTCGCGCGTGTCGCCGACGAAGGAGTACTTCTCCTTGATCTCCTTCACCTTGTGGACCGTGAAGGAGGCGCCCGGGCAGCTCTTGCCGAGCAGCTCGACGAGCTTCTGGTCGACGTAGTCGCCGGCGAAGGCGTTCGTGACCTGGTCCTCGTCGGACGGGAAGGTGCCGTGCATCCGGCACAGGTCGGTCGTCCCGGCCCCGATGTCGATCACGAGGCAGTCGGTGAGCTGCTCGATGCCGTACGCGACCGTGAACGGCTCGGAGGCGACGATCGCCGAGTCGACGACCGGCCGCACCGCGTCGAGGATCGCCCGCTTGTTCTTCGAGGAGCACTGCGCCGGGCAGCCGACCACGGCGTAGATCAGCTCGTCGGGGCGCGGCCGCGCCAGCGAGATCGCGTGGCGGATCAGGTCCTGGGCCGCCTTCAGGTGCGCCTTCGCCTCGACGGAGTCGGGCGTGTCGCTGTGCTGGATCACGCCGCTCGCGAGCGGCCGGTAGAGGTCGAGCGAGAGTCGGTGGGAGAGCGCCTCGTCCCCGAACAGGATGTCGCGCTTGAGCGCCTTGCGCGAGACGACGTCCTTGGGGTAGCCGACCCAGCTGCTCACCGTCTCGCGCACGCCGTTGCTCGACGCGACCGACGTGCGCGACGTCCCGAGGTCGATGCCGAGGTAGAGCACTCCGTGCGACTTCTCCGGCGTCGCCTTCGTGCTCTTGCTGTCGCCCTTCTTGTCGTCGTGGTCGGGGGTCACGGGGCTGCGTTCCTCGCTCGCTGGTCGCCGCGCGTCAGGCGCGACGATTCTCCGGGGATGCCGTCGCGAGCTCCGAGCGGAGCTCGAGATTGTGTCGGAAGATCTCGCGCAGGAGGGCGCGCCGCTGCTCGACCGCCGCCTCGTCGCCGCGCAGCCCCTGCACGGTCCGGTAGACCGACGCGACGCCCGCGTCGTCGGACGACTTCTCGCTCCGCACGCGCGCGAGGAGCTGCTCGGTCTCGTCGAGCTGCGCGGTCAGCTTCTTCACGCGCCGCTCGAGCATCTCGACCTGCATCTCCGAGTCGCTGGTCGGCGGCACGTGCCCGCGCCGCAGCGCCGTGGAGAGCAGCACGAGCATCGCGTCGCGCAGCGGCGCCTGCAGCGCCGCGACGCTGCGCCCGGCGTCCGGGGCGACGCGCTCGACCTGCGTGCGCGCCCGCTGGAACAGCTCGGCGAGCGAGCTCTCGAGCCGCTGGCGCAGCTCCCCCATCGCCTCGTGGTCGGCGCGCGCGATGTTCGCCTCGAGCGACTTCCTCGACTCGGCGAGCGCCCCCTGCAGCAGGCTCAGGTCGCCCTCGAGGTGCCTCTGCTCGCGCTCGAGCTGCGCGTTCTTCTCGTTCAGCCGCGTGGTGTCGCCGACGAGCTTCAGGAGCTCGATCTGCGCGCCCGCCGCGAGCGAGCCGGGCGAGGCGCCGTTCGGGCCGAGCTCGGCCACGACGCGCTCGACCGCCTCGACGACGATCGACTCGAGGTCCGAGAGGTCGAGCACGTTGACCGTGCGGAAGCCCTCGCGATCGAGTCGCAACAGACTGGTCGACTCCACCCGGCTGCAAAACAACGACGCGAGGCTGCGGTAAAGCGGATTGGTCAAGTCGTCCATCCCTCGCCGGCGGGCGGACGCCGCCTCAAGGCTCGATCGCTGGGATCGGCGCCCCGGCGCCTCGCGCTTGATCGGGGGCGGAAACTTGTACCAAGTCCTCCCGGAGTGCGCCCCGGATGGACCCCCTATTCGACCTCGAAGTCGACGGCGTTGCTGAGGTAGGCGCCTCCCGGGTCGAAGACGAGCGCCTGGAGGTCGACCTCGAGCCCGACCAGCGCCGGGTCGTTCGGCAGCGCGCCGGAGAGCGTGAAGCGGCCCGACGCTCCGGTGTCGGCGATGGCGACCGTGGTGAGCGTCGCGAAGTCGAGCTCGAAGAGGCCGAGCTTCGTGTCGAGGTGGCCGCCACCGAGCGAGAGGAAGAGCACGAACGAGCGGTTGGCGTCGCCCTGGAGATGGAGCCGGAGCGTCCCGCCCGGCGTCGGCGTGCCGTAGCGCCAGAGCTCGAGGCGGCCGCTCGTGAACGCCTGGAACTCGAGGTCGTCGACGAGCGCCTCGACGACCGAGTTGTTCGGGTCGTCGAAGGCGCGCCAGCGCAGCCGCATGCGGTCGGTCAGCGGCACGAGCGCCGCCGGATCGAAGAGCGCCTTCTGCCACGAGTTGGCGTTGCCCTGCACGCTCTCGACGGGGATCCACGTCGCGCCGTCGTCGTTGCTCACGTCGACGTCGAACTCGTCGTCGGCCACGGTCAGGTCGGTGAACCAGCGCCAGTAGGAGACCAGCGGGGAGTTGGCGTCCTCGAGGTCGAACTGCGGGCTGATCAGCGTGGTGTAGCCGCTGTCGAGGTCGTAGGTCCCGGCGCCGGTGCCGGCGCGGCCGTCGGTGACGGCGCAGAGCGATCCGCTCGCGCTGTGGTCGTCGGCCGGCTGCGCCGTCTGCCCGCCCGAGGTGGTCTGCTGCGGATCGGAGATCTCGAAGCGGCCGGTCACCGCGGTGTCGCCCGCCGCGCCGGCGATCCAGCCGAGGTTCGTCTCGAGGTCGTCGAGATCGAGGCTCGACGGCGCGCCGACGATCAGCTTCCAGACGTGGCTCTCGACCCAGCCGTCGTAGGCGAGGTCGGTGCGGACGTCGACGTGGCGGCCGGGCGTCGCGTTGGCCGCGACGTGCACGCGCAGCGGCGTGCCGTGCGTGTCGACGGAGGCGAAGGCGGCGACCGTCCCGAGATCGAGCGCGCCGTTCACCACCTGCACGTCGGGATCGCTGCTCGTCACGGTGAGCGTGGCCGAGCCGCCGGTCGGCAGCGTGCCGCAGTTCGTGAGGAGCTGGCCGAGGTCGAACTCCTCGCCCGGCTCGTACCACGCGTCGCCGTCGCCGCTCGACTCGACCCACGTCCAGCCGTCGGCCTCGATACCGGCGGCGGCGTAGAGCGCGATGCGCTGGTAGCCGTGCAGGTTCTCCTGCAGCAGCGGGACGATGCGCGACGGGGACGGCCAGAAGCCGTCGGAGCTGCCGCCGATCTCGACGGTGGCCGACCAGGTGGCGTGCACGCCGAAGTCGTAATCGACGGTGTCGCCGTTGGCCGAGTAGAGCTCCTGGCAGATCGTCCCATGGACGTAGCCGTTCTCCTCCGTGTACTGCTGCGCGATCAGGTCGAACTCGGCACGCTGCGGCGGATCACTGCAGGTGTATCCCCAGGGGAAGAGCCAGAGGTCGGAATAGGTGTGCGCCGAGATCGAAGTCCTGAAAGTCCGGCCCGCGATGAACGCCTCCATGGCGGCCGTCTCGGGCTCGGAGGTCGGGGCCGTGCCGCGGTAGGTCTCGTCGTTGACGTTCCCGCTCGAGCCGCCGTCGTCGAAGCCCCACTGGTAGGAGTAGTTGCGGTTCAGGTCGACGCCGAACGAGCCGCCGCCGTTGTCGCGCCGGTTCTTGCGCCACATGCCGCCGCCCCCCGGCGCGATCGAGCGGTTGTACTCGTACCCGTCGGGATTCACGGCCGGGATGAACCAGATCTCGCGCTCGTCCACGAGGTGGGTCGCGAGCGGATCGGTGCCGTAGTTCTCGAGCAGCCAGTCGAGGAAGTAGAGCGACATGTGCATGCTGACCGGCTCGCGGGCGTGGTGCAGCGAGTCGAAGCGCACCTCGGGCTCGTCCTCGTCGGTCGCAGGATTGTCGGAGACCTTGATCGCCCAGAGGTCGCGCCCCTCGATCGACTGGCCGATCGAGAACTTCGCCGTGCAGATGGCGGGATACGCCGCCGAGAAGCCGTCGAGCAGCGCCTCCATCTCGGCGAGCGTGAAGTAGCCCCCCATGCTGCCGCCGGCCCAGTCGATGCCGGTCGGCGGGAGCGCGCGCCTCGCCTTCAGGCGCTCGGCGTAGTACGACTCGAGGTCCTGGATCGCGATCGCCATGCGCGCGCCGAGCAGCAGCATGCGCTGCTCCTGGTCGGCGGTGACGACGATCTCGGCCTGGTCGTCGGGGAGGCGCGCCTGGCAGTCGAGCGCGACGCCGCAGAGGCGCGCTGCGTCGACGGTCGTCGCGTCGGTGAGGCGGATCACGGCCAGCTTGTGGTGGGGCGCCGCCTGCGGCACCGGCGCCGCCACCGCCGAAGCAGCCGCCGCCACCGACATTCCGATCCACAGGGGGAGGTTCAGCAGCGACGCCATCGAAGGTGCTCCCTGGCCTCGAGGCGGGCGACCCGCCCGCCTCCGTCCGCGACGTCGTTCCCGATCGCCGACCGGACGCGCGCCCGGACTGCGACCATTCTCCGGTCCGTCCGGACGGCCGGGAGGTGGGAGTCGTCTCCCTTTATTCGTGGAGGCGATGCCGGCGCGAGCGCAGCCAGGTCGGCGCGCCCCGGGACGGTCGGCTCAGGACCGGTCGCGGCAGGTCCGACCGGGAAAGACCCTCAATCGGGCCAGTCGGGAGCGACGACGGCGACGAGGACGCGTTCGTGGTCGAGGAGCTCGGGGGCGACCAGCAGGAGCGCCTCGCCCCGCTCGAGGCGCGCCGTCGTCCGCGTCTCCACGCGCGCAAGGAGCGGGACCTGGAGGCGCACCGGATCGGAGGCGCCGAGGACGTGGACGCTGCCGACGAGGCTCTCGCGCAGGTGGTCGATCGTGCGCGCCGCGACTTCGATCGTCCACGCCTCGCCCGCCGCGTCGCGGAGAGCGGTCACCACGACGCGGTTGCCGACGACGAACGTGCCGACCACCGGATCGAGGATGGCGGCGTCGGGCGCCGTCTTGAGATCGAAGCGCTCGAGGAACGAGACCTCGTGCTCGTTCGAGATCATCGCGACCCGTCCCGACGCGACCGCGAGCGTCCCTTCGCGACCGAGCTCGTCGTGGCGCCGCAGCGCCTCCTTCGCCGCGCCGCGCGCGACGATCAGCGCGAGCGGGCCGCCGTGTCCCTCGGTCCAGGCGGCGACGTTCGCGGCGGCGACGACACCGACGTGGACGGACGCGGTCTCTCGATCGGCCGCCACGAACGCGCCGTCGTCGGGATCATCGCGCTCGACGAGCCGGTCGCGCAGCGTTCCCACTTCGCCATTGCAGATGACCGGAATGGAGCGCAGCACCGCGACCGGCTCGTAGCGCTCGACGGCCGGACCGGCGCAGCCGCCGAGCAGCGCCGGCGCGACGAAGCAGAGGAGCGACGACGCACACGTGCCGATGCGGGCGAGGCGCATGGGAGGCTCCGACGCGGGCGTTGCGACCGTGGCCGGGTATCGGGGCGCGCCTGTCCCGTAACGCCGACCGTGCTCCCGCCCCGGGTCAGATCGGGACGGCCGCTCCGCACTCCCCGCACTGGAGGGCCGACCGCTTCGCGCGCAGGAACCAGCCGATCACCGCGCCGGCGAGCGCCGCTCCGATCACCGTCCACGCCGCGATGCGGAGCTCCTCCGCCTCGTACTCGTTGCGCGCGTGAGCGAGAAGCGCCTTGCTGACCGCCTCGGTCTGCTGCGGCGTGAGGTTGTGCAGCTCGTCGGGAAGCGTCTTGGCGTCGGCCTCGCCGAGGACCATGGCGATGACCGGCTCAGGCACCGACTCCTTCTGCAGGTCGGCGCGGATCTGGTCGGGCGTGCGCGCCGGCTCCTGCTCGAGCAGCTTCCCGGCGAGCAGCATCACCGACCCGAGGACGAGGCCGAGCAGCGAGGCGACGAAGACCGTGAAGCCGAGGGCGACGATGGCTCCGTGGAAGCGGCGCCGCTCGACGTGCTCGAGCGCGGTCCGGTGGCCGTTCGGACAGGTCGGCTGCACGGCGTCGCGCACCTCCGTCAGGGTCAGAACTGCGAGTGGATCTGGATCGCCTGGATCGTCGGACGGGGCGTCTCGGGCGAGAGCGGGTCGTCGGTGTGCGCCGTCAGGTCGAACGTGATGCGCCAGCGGATGAACTGCCGCCCGTCGGCGACCGTCGGCGACGTCGACCACGACGTGACGCTCGCCGGGTCGATCTCCTTGCTGCCCGGCACGATCGGGGACGCGCCCTGGAACTCGACCTTCACCGACGCATTGGGCGGGATGAAGTCGGCCTTCGGCTCCTGCCCCGGCACGTAGCGGTGGCGGATCACGTCGTACTGACCGAGGTAGTCGCACTCGATGTCGGTGCCGGCCGGGTCGAGGACGTTGCCGTCGGCGTCGGTCTGCACCAGGCCGTTGGCGTCGAGTCCGCCGAAGGTGAAGGCGGGCGTCGAGCCGGGCGCGCGCTCGGTCATGCGGCCGAGGTCGAACCAGGTCGACATCGCGATGCTGATCGGCGTGAACTCGACCGGGTTCTGCGTGTTGGTCGGGTCGATCCAGGGGCGCGGGTCGTACTTCGAGTTCTTGCGCGGGAAGGCGCTGTTCGGGTCGACGACGTTCGCCGTCTGGCCGGCCGGGACCTGCAGCTGCACGAAGCCCTCGCCGCCGTGGCCGCCGTCGCCGGGCGCGCCGGAGAGGTCGCACGAGCCGTAGATGTCGCCCTGGGACGCGGCCATGCCGCTGCCCTCGCGCACGTCGAAGATCGCGCCGGAGCTGACCACGATGCTGGTCGCCGACTGGATGACGACCATCCCGCCGGAGCCGCCGGCGCCGCTGCCGCCGAAATTCGAGCAGTTGACCGCCTCGCCGCCGAGGCCGTTGCCGCCGTGCGCGTCGATGCGCGCGCTCGAGTCGAACTGGATCGCGCCGAGCGCCTGGATCAGCACCGCGCCGCCGCCGCCGCCGCCGCCCCCGCCGCGCGCGTCGACGACGCTGTCGCCGTACTGGCCGTTCGCGCCGACGTACTGGTTGCAGACCAGGTCGTTGCTCGAATCGCTGTCGTTCTTGCACCAGTTGCCGCAGTAGTACCCCTCGGTCGCGGAGGCGCCCGAGCCGCCGCCCTGGCCGCCGATCAGCCGCTTGAGCTGTCCCTGCGTCCCGTAGAAGTCGTTCTGCGTGTTGCCGTCGTCGTAGTACGGCCAGCTGCCGGCGAAGCCCGCGAGCAGCGCCCGCTTCGAGAACTCGCGGATCACGTAGGTGCCCTGGCCGTCGGGCAGGACGTTGCCGACGCCGTTGCGGACATCTCCCCCGTAGCCGCCGTCGGTCTTGCCTGGCCGGAAGCCCAGGAGCCACATCGAGCCGCCGCCGCCGCCCGGCACCTTGTGGCCGGGGCTGAACGAGCGGAACGGACTGCAGTCGAGTTCCCCGTCGGTGGAGAGGTCCCCCTGGCTGTCGGCGTGGTCGATCATCCCGCACTGGCCGCCGGTGCCGCCGAGGCGCTTCATCACGCCGTCGATCGGGTCGATGCCGAAGCCCTGGCCGCCGAACGGCGGCGAGACGAGGTTGGCGTAGGAGATCTGGTCGGGCGGGAAGAAGAGGATCGGGTGGCCTTCACCGCCGCGCCCGCCGCCCGCGACCGCGGCGCCGCCGGGCACCGACGTCACCGCCGAGTCGAAGGCGTAGTCGCCGTTCCCGTTCTGGCCGCCGATGGCGATCTGCCCCGCCAGCCGCACCGAGCCGGTCGCCGTGAGCACGAGGGGATTGTTGCCGAGCGGCTGGATCACGACGCCGGCCGGGATGTCGATGTCGGTGAACGGGAAGACGCCGCCGATCACCGTGTAGACCGGCGCGTCGGGCGTCGAGCCGTCGAAGAGCGGGAAGGCCTGCTGCGTCGTGTCGAGCACGATCACCGACGTGTCGCCGGAGCCCGGCGGCGGCGGCGCGAAGCGGCCGAGCAGCCCGTCGCCCTGGAACGCGAAGTTCGCCTGCAGGATCCCCGAATTGCGCACGTTCCAGTTGGCGGGGAGGACGCCGGTGCCGGTCTGCTCCGGGTCGGTCTCCTGGCGTTCGTTGCCGTCGAAGTCCTCGGCCAGCGTGTCGTTCACCGAGCCGGCGTTCGTGGTCGCGGTCGTGAAGGTCGCCGCGATCGTCGTGGTCCCGGTGAGCGTCCCCGACTGCGCGATGCCGTGCAGGTCCGAGGGGTACTCGAGCGCGAGCTGGTGGCCGAACGGCAGGATGCCCGCCGGCACGATCTCGACCACGCTGTGGTCGAGCGCGTTCTCGAGGACCGAGACGTCGATCCCGAGCGGCAGCCCGTTCGGGAAGCCGCCCGGCCGGTCGTCGAGGTCGACCAGCTGGAAGGTGTCGCCGCTCACGTTCGCGAGGTCGGGATTGACCGCGGCG
>DAINBU010000055.1:0-30821 GCA_036732755.1 Planctomycetota bacterium | reverse complement strand
CCTCACGCGGCGTCCCGTCCCTCGACCTTTTTCCCCTCCGCCCTTTGACCACCGTATTAGACCGTCGCGCGAAGACACGAAGCCGTTGCTCCCCGCGGCCTCTTCGCACGGTCCTCGAGCGACGTCCAAACTCATTGCTGCGCCGCGGGCGACGAACTGCGCGAGCCAGGATCGAAGCGGTAGTGGCGCCTTCGTGGTCGAGCGCGCCAATTTGGTCGATGTCGTGACGTCGGGCCGGACGGGAACTCCGCACCGATCGCTTGGACCCTTCGAGACTCGTGACGTGCAAGGCTCAGCCGGATGTTCCTGCCGCCGTCGCCCGCGACACTCACGACTCGAGACTCTCGAGACACAAGACTCGCGAAACTCACGACATTCGAGTCTCATGGCATGCGCGTCACGTGGCATTCGAGTCACGTTCGACCGCCCGACCCGCGAACTAGCTCTACGGCCCCCTGATCCGCCACAGTGTTGCTGCATTCACCCGCTTTCGCCGACGCCCGCATCGCCGTCGAACCGCGAGCGCGCACGCGGACGGTCCATCGCCCGCGGCGCAGCAACGACGTCGGACGTCGTTCGAGGACGTTGGCGAAGAGGACGCGGGGAGAAGGCTTCGTGGCGAGAGGGGCTCTAGCGGCCGTCGGCCACCATTCAGATGAGGACCACGGTCCCATAGGCCGCGCAGTCAGCCGAGGCCGCCACCGTCCAGATGATTTGGGCGGCCGAGGGCACCCCGATCCGCCACGAAGCCTTGCTCCCCGCGGCCTCTTCACCCCCGCCCTCGACGTCCGCTCGTCTTCCCTCGCCCTCGCCGGCGGATCTCCCGTCCGCCCTCCCGCTCAGTTCCCCGCGCGCTTCGCGCCGTCGAATTCCGGGATCCAGCAGCAGACCAGGTGGCGGTCGCCGTAGACGCTGTCGATGCGGGAAACGGGGGGCCAGTACTTGTGCTCGCGCGTCCACGGGGCAGGGAAGGCCGCCTGCTCGCGCGAGTAGGAGTGAGTCCACTCCTTGGCCGTCACCGTGGCCGCCGTGTGCGGCGCGTTCTTGAGCGGGTTGTCCTTGCGGTCGAGCTGGCCCGACTCGATCGCGCGGATCTCCTCGCGGATCGCGATGAGCGCGTCGCACAGCCGGTCGAGCTCCGCGAGCGACTCGCTCTCCGTCGGCTCGATCATGAGCGTGCCGGCGACCGGGAAGGAGAGCGTCGGCGCATGGAAGCCGTAGTCCATCAGGCGCTTGGCGACGTCCTCGGCCTCGACGCCCGAGCTCTTCGAGAGCGGCCGCAGGTCGACGATGCACTCGTGCGCGACGCGGCCGTTCTTGCCGCGGTAGAGCACCGGGTAGTGGGGATCGAGGCGGTGCGCGACGTAGTTGGCGGCGAGGATCGCGACCTGCGTCGCGAGCGCGAGCCCGTCGGGGCCCATCATCGCGATGTAGGCGTAGGGGATCGGGAGGATGCCGGCGCTGCCGTAGGCCGCCGCGGAGACGGCGCCGACGCCCTCCCTGGGGGCGGAGCCGGGGAAGGCGAAAGGGTGGGTCGGCAGGAACGGCGCGAGATGGGCCGCGACGCAGATCGGGCCCATGCCGGGGCCGCCGCCGCCGTGCGGGATGCAGAAGGTCTTGTGCAGGTTCAGGTGGCAGACGTCGGCGCCGATGTCGCCGGGCCGGCAGAGCCCGACCATCGCGTTCATGTTGGCACCGTCGAGGTAGACCTGCCCGCCGTGGCGGTGGACGGTCGCGCAGACCTCCTTGATCCCCTCCTCGAAGACGCCGTGCGTCGACGGGTAGGTGACCATCAGCGCGCCGAGCCGCTCGCCGTGCTCCTGCGCCTTGGCCTTCAGGTCGGCGAGGTCGATGTTGCCGTCGTCGTCGCACGCGACCGGCACCACCGTGAAGCCGGCCATGACCGCGCTCGCGGGATTCGTCCCGTGCGCGGACACCGGAATGAGGCAGACGACGCGGTGGCCCTGGCCGCGCCGCGCCTGGTACTCGCGGATCACGAGGAGTCCGGCGTATTCGCCCTGCGAGCCGGCGTTGGGCTGCAGCGACGTGGCGGCGAAGCCGGTGATCTCGGCCAGCCACTTCTCGAGGCGCGCGAAGAGCTTCGCGTTGCCCGCCTGCTGGTCGGCCGGCGCGAACGGGTGGATGCCGGCGAAGCCGGGCAGGCTGATCGGCGCCATCTCCGCGGTCGCGTTGAGCTTCATCGTGCACGAGCCGAGCGGGATCATCGACGTCGTGAGCGACAGGTCCTTCGTCTCGAGCCGCTTCATGAAGCGCAGCAGCTCGTGCTCGGTGCGGTGGCGCGCGAAGACCGGGCTCGTCATGAACGGCGTCGTGCGGGCGAGCGCGGCGGGGAACGCCGCGTCGACCGTGCGCGCGACCGCGTCGGGGTCGAAGCCGGCGGCCTTGCCGCCGAAGCACTCGAAGACCTCGACGAGGTCGGCCGCGCCGACCGTCTCGTCGAGCGCGACGCCGACGTCGCCGTTCGCGTAGCGGCGCAGGTTGATGCGCCGCTCGCGCGCGAGCGCGTGCACCGCGTCGCCGCCGCCGCGGCTGGGCGTGACGCGCAGCGTGTCGAACACGACGCGCGCGGCGCAGCGGCAGCCGATCCCCTCGAGCGCCTTCGCGAGCGTGACCGCGGCGAGGTGGACGCGCTGCGCGATCCGCGTCAGCCCCTCCGGTCCGTGGTAGATCGCGTACATCGCGGCCGTGATCGACAGCAGCACCTGCGCCGTGCAGATGTTGCTGGTGGCGCGGTCGCGCCGGATGTGCTGCTCGCGCGTCTGCAGCGCGAGTCGCAGCGCCGGCGCGCCGGCCGCGTCCTTCGACATCCCGACCAGGCGGCCGGGCAGCTTGCGCGCGAAGGCGTTGCGCGTCGCCATGAACGCAGCGTGCGGCCCGCCGCCGAAGAGCGGCACGCCGAAGCGCTGGCTGTTGCCGACGACGACGTCGGCGCCGAACTTCCCGGGCGGCTCGAGCAGCGTGAGCGCGAGCAGGTCGCTCGCGACGACGACGCGCGCGCCGGCGGCGTGCGCCCGCTCGATCAGCGCGGTCGGGTCCTCGACCGCGCCGTCGGTCGCCGGGTACTGGATCAGCGCCCCGAACGTCTCCGGACCGAACTGGAACGACGCCGCGTCGCCGACCACGACCTCGAGCCCGAGCGGCAGCGCGCGCGTCTTCACCACCTCGATCGTCTGCGGATGGCAGCGGTCGGAGACGAGGAAGGTCGCGCCGCTCGGCTGGCCCTCGAAGCTGCGCTTGCAGAGCGTCATCGCCTCCGCGGCGGCGGTGCCCTCGTCGAGCAGCGAGCTGTTCGCGATCTCCATCCCGCAGAGCTCGGTGACGAGAGTCTGGAAGTGGAGCAGCGCCTCGAGGCGCCCCTGCGAGATCTCCGCCTGGTAGGGGGTGTACTGCGTGTACCAGCCGGGATTCTCGAGGATGTTGCGCTGGACCACCGGCGGCGTGACGGTGTCGTGGTAGCCGAGCCCGAGATAGGAGCGGAAGCGCCGGTTCTCCGTCGCGAACGCGCCGAGCTCCTCGATCGCCGCGCGCTCGCTCAGCGCGGGCGGCAGGTCGAGCGCCTTCCCGAAGCGGATGGCGGCGGGCACGGTCGCGGCGATCAGCTCGTCGAGCGACTTCATGCCGAGCTGCGCGAGCATCCGCTCGCGCTCGGCGGCGGAGGGTCCGAGGTGGCGGTCGGCGAAGCGGTCGGAGGTGGCGAACGGCGAGGAGCGCGGATCGGAGTGCATCGAAGTCCCTGTTGCCGGAACCATCATCAAGACTCGGACTCGCACTTCTTCTGGTAGGCGTCGGCGTCGAGGAGCGCGCCGAGCTCGGCGTCGGCGACGTTCTTCAACTTGATCATCCAGCCGGCGTTCCACGGGTCGGCGGAGAGGCTCTCCACCTTCTCGGCGAGCGCGGTGTTGACCGCGGCCACCTCGCCGCCGACCGGCGTGAAGAGCTCGGAGACGGCCTTCACCGACTCGATCTCGCCGAAGCGGTCGCCCTTCTTCAGCTTGGCGCCGACGGCGGGCAGCGAGAGGAAGGTGAGGTCGGAGAGGTGCTCGACGGCGAAGGCCGTGATGCCGACCAGGACGGTGGCGCCGTCCTTCTTCGCCCATTCGTGCGATGCGAGGTAGCGGCGGTCGCTCGGGACCATGGCGTCTGCAGCACTCCGGTGGAGGAGGGCGGCGGCACGGGCGGGCGATGCGCCCCCCGTCCACGGCCCGGGATGGTTGCGAAAGGGGGCGGGGATTCTATGCCGCGGGACGCCGCGGCGTCAGCGCGGGCCGGTGAGCTCGCGCGCGAGCTCGTCCCAGTCGACGCCTTCGAGGGCCTCGGCCCCGATCGGGGGCAGGCCGGCGAAGCGCTGCACCTCGTCCCGATCGGTGAAGTCGCCGAACGCCGCGTCGGCCCGCTCCTCGAGCCCGTCCCCGAACGCGCCCGCCGGGCGGCGGGCCGCGCAGCGCGGGTCGCGGGCGCCCGACGGGGCCTCGCGCGGCGCCACGGGCGGGACGGCGCGGCGGAACAGCCGCGCGATCCGGTCGAAGAGGCGGCGCCAGCGGGCGAGCGTTCGCATGCCGGAGTCCTGCGTTCTCGGGAGCGGGCGCGCAACGTATCCCCGCCGATTGGGGCTGACAAGACGGGCTGTGGAAGCGTTTTCCCACCGTAGCGCGGCGCCGTCCGCGGCCGATGACGGATCGACGGACTGCGCCGGCCATCCGCCGGCGCTCCATCGGCGGGTGGGCACATGGCGCTGACCGGCGATCTCGGCTCGATCGATCTCGCGAACGTCTTCCAGATGCTCCAGCTGTCCCAGAAGACGGGGACGCTCGAGATCCGTTCGCGCGGCTCACGGACCGAGGTCTACCTCGACGGCGAGTCGATCCTCTACCCCTTCGACCGCGACGCGTTCCCGGCGAAGGTGCTGCGGCTGCTCATGCGCGCGGGGCGCATCACCGACGACGCGCTCGCGAAGGCGCGCGCCAGCACGCCGGTGATGAAGCGCGACCTGCTCGGCGCGCTCATCGCGATGCACGCCATCGCCGAGGACGTGGTCGCGAATGCCTTCCGCGAGCAGATGGAGGAGGAGGTCTACGAGCTCTTCGCCGATCGCGACGCCACCTTCGAGTTCCGGGAGAACGAGGAGCCGCGCGGCCACGGCAAGGTGATCGACGCGCGCTACCGCCTCTCCGGCGCCGGCCTGCTGATGGAGGCGGCGCGCCGCCTCGACGAGTGGGGGTACATCCGGGAGAAGGTCTCCTCCGACCTCTGCGTCTTCGAGGTCGCCGGCAAGATCGAGCAGGTGCCCGACGAGGAGCGCGACGGCGCGCTCGTCGACGTCTTCGCCAACCTCGACGGCATCCGGCCGGTGCGCGCGCTGGTCGAGAAGACCGGCCTCACGCGCTTCACGGTGTGCAAGCGCCTGGCGCAGATGGCCAACATGCGCATCATCTACGAGGTCCCCCTCGAGGTGATCACGGAGCGGGCGCGCTCCTGCCTGCGCGACCAGCGGGCGAACGAGGGGCTCGCGCTCCTCGAGCGCGCCTTCGAGCTCGGCGCCAGCGAGCCGCGCGTGCACGAGATGGCGGCGCTCGCCTACCAGGCGCTGAACCGCGTCGGTGACGCGTGCCGCCACCACAGCCTGGTCGCGGAGGCGCTCGAGCGCGCCGGCGACCGGCGCGGCGCGGCCGAGGTCCACCTGCGCGTGCGCGACCTGATGCCGACCGACGTGCGCTCGCGCGAGCGGCTGGTCCGCCACTGGCTCGACGAGCCCGACTTCTTCGCTTCGACCAAGTACGAACCGGAGAAGGAGTCGATCGAGCTGGTGCAGATCCTGCGCGAGCTCGGCCGCGAGCAGGACGCGTGCAAGGTCCTGGTCGAGGTGCAGCAGCACTTCCCCAACGACGCGCGCCTCACGTGGAAGCTCGCCGACCTCGCGGTCGACGCGGGCGAGCCCAAGTCGGCGGTCTCGATGCTGATGTCGTGCGCCGACGAGATGCTGTCGCAGCGGCAGCACTCGACGGCGCTGCGCCTCTATCGGCGCGTGCGCAGCATCGACCCGCAGCACGAGGGGCTCGACCTGCGCATCGACTCGTGCGAACGCGCCGCGCGCCCGGTGCGCGTCGTGCGCGGCGGGACGGTGCGCCTGGCCGTCGCGGCCATCGTGCTGATCGGCGCCGCCTTCGCGTTCTTCACCCACAACAGCGAGGCGTTCGCGAAGCTGGCCGAGATCGACACCGAGGAGCTCGCCCTCGCCGGCGACTTCCCGACCGCGATCGGGACCCTCGACGCCTTCCGCAACGAGCACCCGATCACCGCCGCCGCCCTCGTCGCCGAGGAGCGCATCCGCGAGCTCGAGGCGCGGCGCGCCGCCTTCGAGCAGGAGCAGGAGCGTCACGGCGACCTGCTCAAGGGGGAGTCGGATCGGCGCCAGCGCTCGGCCGAGCGCCACTACGGCGAAGCGATGCAGCGCCTCGGCGTGAAGGAGCTGACCGGCGCGCTCGACGGCTTCCGCCACGCGGTCGAGCTCGCCAACGACGCGCGCTGGCTCGAGGTGAACAAGCCGGCGCAGAAGGCCGCCGAGATCGAGGGCTACCTGCACGCGGCGCAGACGACCTTCCGGGAGTTCGAGGCGGCGCGCACGAAGTCGGAGTGGGCGCGCGCCCACGACCTGGCCGTCAAGCTGCTGCGCGACCATCCCGACGCCCCGGAGGCGCGCAAGCTGCAGATCCCGGTCAAGGTCACCGCCGACCCGGCGGACGCCGACATCGAGGTCGACGGCGTGGCCGCGCCCTTCAAGAGCCCGGCGATCGTCATGCTCCCGGTCGGCCGCGTCGCGACCGTCCGCGCCCGCCGCGCCGGCTCGGCGACGCAGGAGATCAGGGTCGCGCCCGACTCCACCTTCGAGGTCTTCCTCCGCCTCGACCGCGCCCCCGACACCGTGGTCGAGCTCAAGTCGATGCCGCTCTTCCCGCCGGCGCTGCTCGACGGCCGCGCCTTCTTCGCCTGCGCCAACGGGCGGCTCGTCGCCGTCGACGTCGACACGCTGGCCGAGGCGTGGGGGCGCGCGCTGCCCGAGCTCGAGGATTTCGCCGGGCCGGTCGAGGTCGACGAGCAGGGGCTCAAGGTCACGACGCGCTCGGAGAAGGTGATCTGGTTCCAGCCGGAGAACGGCGAGGAGGTCACGCGGCAGCGCGATGCCGGCGCGCCGCCCCGGCCGGCACCGTCGCTCTCGGTGGAGCTGGGCGAGCGCTGGACGCTCGACGGCGAGGCCGACGGACGCGTCGAGCTCAAGGACCCGGCCGGGGACGTCCGGGCGACCTGGCGCTGCCCGGGCGCCTTGAAGTGGGGCGTGGCCCTCCCCGGGGGCGGCGCCCTGTTCGGCGGCGGCAAGCTCCTGGTTCGCGTGGTCCCCCCGAAATTCGCGGGCAAGTAACGGGGGCCTCCCGGCCGATGAACGAATCGCAATGGTCGCGGGCGCGGAGCATTCCGTCCGCCCCGCTTGCGAGGACCGACAACGCCGTGGGATTCCTGGCTCGATCGCGGGACCGACTGCTCCTGCCCCTCAAAGTGGGCAAGTGGAAGCACACCCCCGCTCCGTCGTCGCTGAACGAGCTGGTGCAGGCGCTGCTGCGGCTCGGCGACGTCGAGCAGGCGTGGGAGGTCGTCAAGGACGGCTTCGCGCGCTTCAAGGACAACGACCTCGTCCGCGAGCTGCACCGCATCGTGGCGCGCGCCCACGCCGAGCTCGGCCTGAAGAGCGCGCAGAAGGAAGTGAAGGAGAAGCCGAGCGCGACGGCGTTCCTGCGCCTCGCACGCTGCGCGGTGCTCCTGCGCGACCTCGACCAGGCGTTCCACGCGCTCGACGAGTGCATCCGCCGCTACCCGACCTCGGCGCACGGCTACGCCGCGCTCGCGGAGCTGATCGAGCAGCGCTGGCTGCGCGACCTCGCCGCCGCCGACGGGCGCCTCATCATCAACTACCTGCGCAAGGCGTGGCGGCTCGACGGCTCCGACGCCTCGCGCCCGCTGCGCCTCGCCGCCTTCCTGGCGCGCATCGGCGCGCAGCGCAGCGCCCTCGACACGATCGAAGAGGTGCTGCAGCTCGACGAGCGCCACGCCGACGCGCTCGCGCTGCGCGAGAGCCTGACCAAGGTCATCGACGCCGAGGTCGCGGCGGGGCGCCTGAACCCCGACCTGAACGACGACACCGACTCGCTCCTGCGCCAGATCGAGGAGCAGGGCCGCGTCGGCTCCGACCCCAACGACACCGCCCGCATCGCGCGCGAGACCGAGAAGCTGCGCGCCTGGCTGCCGATCCTGCGCAAGAAGACCGGCTGCGACCACGCCTTCGTGCTCGAGCCGAAGGGGGGCTGCTTCGACGAGAAGGGCCAGGTCGCGAGCAACCCGCTGACGGGGCTCGCGGCCAACCTCGCGCGCTCGGCGCAGATCACCGCGCGGCGGGCCGACCTCGGCGCCGTGATCGAGATCGCGCTCGAGACCGCGGGCGGCGCGCTCCTCCTGCAGCGCGCGCAGCGCTGCGCGATCGGCCTCCTCGTCGACGACCCGTCCCTGGCGCCCGCCGCCCACGACGCGCTCGTCGCGCTGGTCGAGGGCCGCCTCACGCCGGTGGCGGCGAAGTAGGACCCCGATGAAGGACATCCTGCAGAAGCTCGAAGGGGTCCCGGGGGTGCGCGGCGCCCTCGTCATGACCCTCGACGGCGTGATCATCGCGTCGATCCCCGACGAGGCGGACCACGCGGCGGTCGCCGCCTTCCTGTCGGCGGTGCTGGTCTCGATCGAGAAGAGCGTGGAGCAGCTGAACCTCGTCCCGCTGCAGCGGATGACGCTGACCACGTCGAACGGGCGCCTGCTCCTGCTCCCGGTCGGCGACCTGGCCCTCGCGGTGATCGCCGACGCCCAGACCGAGCTTTCGGCCGTGCTCGCGCAGGTCACCGCGATGACGAGGCGCCTGCTCCGGCAAAGCAAGATCGACGTGCCGCTGTGACGATGAACGAAGCAACTCCAACGCGCCGGGTGCTCCGCCCCGCGCCCAGGTCAGGAAGGTGACGAGCGATGGTGCAGATCAACTTCGCCCGCAAGGAAATCAACTGCAAGATCGTCTACTACGGGCCGGGCCTGTCCGGCAAGACGACCAGCCTCGAGGTCGTGCACCAGCGCACGCCTCAGGGCCACAAGGGCGAGCTCACGTCGATCTCGACCGACGGTGATCGCACGCTGTTCTTCGACTTCATGCCGCTCGACCTCGGCACGATCGCCGGGATGAAGGTGAAGTTCCACCTCTACACCGTGCCCGGCCAGGTCTACTACAACTCGACGCGCAAGCTCGTGCTGCTCGGCGCCGACGGGATCATCTTCGTCGCCGACTCGACGCCCGGCCGCATGGACGACAACCAGCAGTCGATGGACAACCTCCGCGAGAACCTCACGGAGATGGGGCGCGACCTCAACAAGATCCCGCTGGTGATCCAGTACAACAAGCGCGACCTCCCCAACCCGATCGCGGTCGCCGAGCTCGAGGGCAAGCTCAACCCGAACAAGGTGCCGACCTTCGAGACGTCGGCGCGGACCGGCGAGGGCGTCTTCCAGGCCCTGAAGGCGATCTCGGCGCTCGTCCTCGAGGACATCAACTCGAGCGACAAGAAGGGCTCGATGGGAGTCGCCGCGCGCAAGCCGGCGGCCGCCCCGGCCGCGGGCGCTCCCGCGGCGGCGCCGGCCCGTCCCGTCGCCCAGAACGTCCCGGCCGCGGCCGCGCGCAGCAGCGTGGGCGTGATGCCGCAGAAGGAGCCCGGCTCCGTGCTGCGTCCGTCGGGCCGGCCGGCGATGGCTCCGGCGGCGAGCGGCACCGCGGTCGCGGCGCGCGACCCCGCGCCGGTCGCGGCGCGCCAGCGGACGCGCGAGCCGGTGGCGGTCGCCGAGGCGCCGTCCCGTCCCGCCGCGCCCGCGCGCCAGACGATGAGCCAGAGCCGGAATGCACTGCATCACCAGGTGCGCCAGGTCCAGCAGCAGCGCGTGCGGCGCGAGGAGCCCGCGGATGCCGCTCCGGCCCATGCGCCCGTTCAGCAGAAGTCGTCGGGAGGGGGCGTGAAGATGGCGTTCTTCATGGTCCTCGGGATCCTGGCCGGTGCCGCAGCCGCGGTCGCCGCAGTCAAGTTCCTGTTCAAGTTCTGAGCGCGGTTTCGCGACTTAACGGACGGAGAACGCAAATGTCGAAGGATTCCGAGCTGCGCGAGAGCAGGCTGGTCTTCTACCGGAACGATCTCGGGAAGATCGATCGGGTGCTGCAGGAGTTCGTGCGGCTCTCCGGCTCGAGTTCCGTCCTCCTGGTCGACAAGGAGGGCCACATGATCACGCGCGCCGGCAAGGTGCCGAGCTTCGACCAGGACACGATCAGCGCCCTGGTCGCCGGCTCCTTCAGCGCGACGCGCGAGATGGCGCACCTGCTCGGCGAGCAGGAGTTCTCCGCCCTCTACCACCAGGGCGAGCGCGACAACATCCAGCTCTCGCTCGTCGGCGATCGCACGATCCTCACCGTGATCTTCGACGACTCGACGACGCTCGGCATGGTCCGCCTCTACGTGACCGAGACCGTGCGCAAGCTCGAGGACCTCTTCACCGACATCCTGAAGAGCCAGAAGGACGGGACCAACCCCGACATCGAGGAGCTCTCCGACATGAGCGAGTCGGCGAAGGACACCCTCGACGCGCTGTTCGACGGGAATTGAGGACGGCGCATTCGGCGCGCGGGCGCCGGACCGAACTCGCAGCCTACTTCGCCGGGAGGCGCGCGAGGTTCGCCGTCGCGTCCTTGCGGGCGTCGGCCGCGGCGTCACGCACGACCTGGGTGGCGGTCGCGTCGGCGATCACCTTGTCCGCGGCCGCGATCGCCCGCTCGTAGAGCTGGCGCGCGCGCGCGAAGTCCTTCTTCAGGTAGTCCTGCAGGACCAGCGCGGCGTCGTTGAGGAAACGCGGGTTGTCGGGTGCGAGCTCGATCGTCTTCGAGTAGGCGGTCCACGACTCCTGCGCCTTCCCCGTCTCGCGGCAGAGGAAGGCGAAGTCGTTCCAGAGGCGCGCGTTCTCGGCCTCGAACTCGACGGCGATCGCGAGCAGATCGCGCGACTCGTCCTTCCTCCCCTTCTCGAGCGCGCGGCGCGCCAGGAACTGCAGCGCCGCCGAGACGTTCGGGCCGGTGCCGATCTGCACGACGAGCGTGGTCGCGGCGGCGCGGTTCGCCTTGAACGCGCGCAGGAATGCGGCGGCCGCCTCGTCGTAGCGCTGGCGGTGGTAGTCGGCGTTGGCGAGGCCGAGCGAGCACTCGACCTCGAGCGTCGGGTCGAGCTTCTGCGCGCGCTTGAACTGCAGCGTCGCCCCCTCGAGGTCGCGGTCGAGCAGCCGGCACTGGCCGACGCACATGATCGCGTAGGCGGGGCGCGGGTCGGTGCCGCCGGCCACGCGCTCGGCCGCCGCGGCGACCGACTCGATCACGACGCGCGCGCGCGGCCGTAGCTCGGGCGCGCGCAGGTAGGTGAGCAGCAGGTCGAGCGTCGGGCGGTCGAACGGCTCGACGACCAGCGCCCCCTGCCACGCCTCGAGCGCCTCGTTCCATTTGCCGTACGCGTGGCAGAGGTCGCCGAGGCGCAGCCGGATCACGGTCGCGCCCGGGTCCTCGCGCAGCAGCGCCTGCAGCGTGTCGCGCGCCTCGACGAACTTCTCCTCGCCGCCCTCCTGCGCGCCGCTCGCGACCAGGAAGTAGGAGAGCTCGCCGCGCAGGCGGCGCTTGCGCGCGACGTCGAGGCCGCGCTTCTCCGCCTCGCCGATCGCCGTCTCGGCGCGGTCGAACTTGCCCTGCTCGAGGCGCGCCTCCGCGACCACGACCCACGCATCGGGGTCTTCCGGCGCGAGCTCGGCGGCGCGCTCGGCCTGGCTCTCCGCGTCGAGCAGCAGGAAGCGCGTCTCGTCGTCCTGGTGGCCGGTCGCGACGCGCTGGCGCGCGCGCAGCAGGAACGCGCGCGCGAGGCCGAGATGGGCGTCGCGGTCGTCGGAAGTGCGCTGGATCGCCTCGAGCAGGATCGTGCACGCGACGTCGGGCTTGCCGAGCGCGAGCTCGGCGAGGCCGAGCCCCACCTTCGACCGCGCGTCGTCGGGCGTGCGCTTGAGCTGGTTGGTGAAGGCGGTGCGCGCGAAGCTCGGCTTGCCCTTCGCCAGGAACTCCCAGCCGTCGGTCGGCACCGCGGCGCGCGCGAGCGCCGCGGCGAGGACCGCGAGGGCGAGCGCGCGCGCTCCCATCCGTCAGTCGTCTTCTTCCCCGGGGTCGCCCTCCTCGGGCGTCACGTCCGAGGCCTCGCCGTCCGACTCGGGCTTCTCGGCCGGCGGGGCGTCGCCGTCCGCCTTGGGCGCGTCGGCTTCCTTGCCGTCGCCTTTCGCGGGCTCCGCCGGCGGCGGGACGCGCTCGGGCGTGAGCTTCGAGCGCCAGCTCGCCACCTCGTGGCGCTTGGGGAGCTTCTGCTCGAACTCGTCGAGCAGCTGCTTGGCGTATTCGACGTCGCCCTGCGCCTGCACCACGTTGATGAGGTTGCTGTAGGCGTCGCCGAGCGTCTCGCGGTCGCCGTTGCGCGCGTCGGTGCGGCGCATCTCGTCGTTGATGCCCGCCTCGGCGAGCTTGCGCGACTGCTCGAGCCACGCGCGCGCCTGGTCATAGTCGCGGTCGAGGTGGTAGAGGAGGATCAGCGCCCCGTCGTTGAGGTAGCGCGCGTTGTCGGGCTCGAGCTGGATCGCGCGGCGGTAGGCGCGGTTCGACTCCTCGTAGCGCTTCGCGTCGCGCGCGAAGAAGCCGTAGTTGTTCCAGTTCTCGGCGCGCTCGGGCTCGACGAGGCAGAGCTTCGCGGCGAAGGCGCGGATCTCGTCGAACTTCTCGGGTGGCATCCGGTCGCCGCCGAACTTGGTCCACATGGCGTCCTGGAGCGCGTGCAGCTGCTTCAGCGCGCCCTCGTGGGCGGGGTCGAGGTCGATGGCGGAGAGCAGCGTCGCCTCGGCCGCGGCGAAGTCCTCCGCCTTCACCTGCGCCGCGCCGCGCGACGCGCGCAGCGTCGGGACGTAGGCGGCGACCTGCGGCGCGAGCTCGGGCTTGAGGCGCCCGGCCGCGACCAGCTCCTCCTCCGCGCGGCGGTACTGCTCGGCGGCGGCGGGGTAGTCGTGCTTGGAGCTGTAGAGCCAGGTGCCGTCGAGCTCGCGCGCCCGCGAGGCGTACCAGTGGCCCAGCACCGGCTCGTCGACGAGGCCCGAGTAGAAGCGGATGGTCTCGTCGAACTTCTGCTGGCGCGCCGCCTCGACGATCACCGCCTCGTGCGAGTCGGTGTCGTCCGGCTTGAGCAGCGCCGCGCGCCGCAGCGCGGAGAGCGTCCCCGCGTCGTCGCGGAGCATCAAGCAGACGCGCGCGAGCCAGCGCGCGACCGCCACCTAGTCGTCGGCGAGCCGCTGGGCGCGCTGCAGGACCGCCTTCGCCTCGTTCAGGCGGGAGGCGGCGCCGGCGTCGTCGCCGGCGTCCGCCGCGGCCTGGCGCGCGGCGACGAGGTCGTCGGCGAGGTCGACCAGGAGCTCGACGGTCGCGCCGCCGCTCTTCTCCGCCTGGTAGAGCGCCGCGATCGACTCCTCGACGCTGCCAGCGCGCGAGAGCACGTGGCCGAGCTCCGCCCACGCGGCGGGCGAGTCGCGGTCGAGCTCGACGGCGCGTCGCGCCGCCTCCTCCGCCTTCGCGAGGTGGCGCTCGACGGCCCCGTCCTCGTCGCCCTTCGCCGCGGCCGCCTCGGCCTGGCGGCAGGCCGCGCGCGCGAGCAGGATCCAGCCGTCCACGTGCTGCGGCTTCGCCTTGAGCGCCTCCTCGAGGGCGCGCCCCGCCGCCTCGAAGTCGCCGGCCGCGAGCGCCTCGCGGCCGCGCGCGATGCCCTGCTCCGCCTCGCGCAGCGCGCGCTCGTCGGCGCGCGGGGCGAGCAGCGAGATCACGAGCGGAACGATCCAGTGGGACGTCGTCACGGACGAACTCCGAGTCGTGCGGGGAGGCGACGGACCTCCCGTGGGGGTGCGAGCTGGCAGCGCTACCGTCGGGTGCCGCGATGACGCATTCGCCCGATCCGTCCGGGCGGCGCATCATAGGTAGCGTCGCGTCGATGCGCAGACGCCGGTGCAAAGGCGCTGCCGCGGTTGCGACGGCCCGCCGCGGCGCCTAGCTTCTCGCGGCCCGCGCGCCGCTCCGCGGCGTCCGGGCGCGACCGGGAAGTCCACGGGGTCGAGAGGGGACGCGTTGGAGCAGCCGCGCGACGGCGTCGTCGGCATCGGCCGCGACCGCCTCGACCTCGAGGCGGCGCTCGAGCTCGATCGCGAGGTCGCCGCGCGCCCCGGGCCGGTCGTCGTCGACCTCACGCGGGCGACGTCGTTCACCGGGGCGGGGGCCGCCGCGCTGATCCACCTGCTGCGCGAGCGCGGCGCGGAGGTGCGCTTCCGCGGGGCGTCCGAGGACCTCAAGCGCTACCTGCGCGAGCTGCCGCTCTCCGAGATCGTCGCCGCCGACTGCCTCGGCTGCGGCATCGAGGAGGAGCCGCTGCTCGCGACCGCCGGCGGCGGCTACTTCGAGCTCGTCGCCGCCGCGCGCTACTTCGTCGCGCTCGGGCTCGAGCTGGCGTACTGGACCGTGCTGGCGCCCTTCCGCGGCGTCAAGCTTCGCCTCGGGAAGGTGGTCACCGAGATCAACCGCATCGGCGTCGACGCGATCCCGATCGTCGGCCTCATCGCCGCGTTGATGGGCGTCATCCTCGCGCTCAACTCGGCCGGCCAGCTGCGGGCGTACGGCGCCGAGAAGTACACGGCGAACCTGGTCGGCATCGCGCTCACGCGCGAGCTCGCGCCGGTGATCACCGCCATCCTCGTCGCCGGCCGCTCCGGCTCCGCGATCGCCGCCGAGATCGCGACCATGAACGTGAGCGACGAGGTCGACGCGCTGCGCGTCATGGGCATCAACCCGCGCGCCTTCCTGCTCGTGCCGAAGCTCCTCGCCATCACGCTCGCGATGCCGGTGCTGGTCGTGCTCTCCTCGCTGGTCGGCATCGCCGGCGGGTTCGTGGTCGCGGTCTTCGGTCTCCACCTCCCCTTCGACGTCTACTGGGAGCAGACGATCCGCGCGCTGCACGTGCAGGACCTCGCGCTCGGCTCGGCCAAGGCACTGGTCTTCGGCGCGCTCATCGGGCTGACGGGGTGCACGCTCGGCATGAGGGTGAAAGGGGGCGCGACCGGCGTGGGGCGCGTCACGACGACGGCCGTCGTCACCTCCTACGTCCTGGTGATCCTCGCCAACACCTTCTTCACGCTCGTCTTCTTCATGGCGGGGTGGTGACTTGGATCGCGCCGCAGAACCGGTCGTCGAGGTGAAGGGGTTGCGCTTCTCGTACGGCGACGACCGCCTCGTCCTCGACGACATCGACCTCGAGGCGCGGCGCGGCGAGATCGTGACGATCATGGGGCCGAGCGGCTGCGGCAAGACCACGCTGCTGCGCGTCCTGGTCGGCCTCGAGCTCCCCGACGGCGGGTCGGTGCGCGTGCTCGGGCAGGAGGTCGGCGACCTCGACGAGGACACCGCCGACCGCTTCCGCCGCCGCGTCGGCATGTGCTTCCAGTTCGGCGCGCTGCTCAACTCGCTGACGGTCGGCGACAACCTCGCGCTGCCGCTGCGCGAGGACGCGCGCCTGCCGGAGGACCTCGTTTCCGTCATCGTCCGCTCGCGCCTGGCGCAGGTGGGCCTGCACGGGGTCGAGGCGAAGCTGCCGAACGAGCTCTCGGGCGGCATGAAGAAGCGCGCCGGGCTGGCGCGGGCGCTCGTGCTCGATCCCGAGGTGCTCTTCTTCGACGAGCCGACCTCGGGGCTCGACCCGGTGACGGCGGCCGGACTCGACCGCACGATCCTCGAAGTGCGGCGCCGGACCGCCACCACCATGGTGGTGGTGACGCACGACCTCCCGTCCGCCTTCACGATCTCCGACCGCATCGTCGTGCTGATCGACGGGAGGATCCGCGCGATCGGCGCTCCGAAGGAGATCGAGGCCTGCGATGATCCGGCGGTGGTCGAATTCGTGCGCCGCCGCGCCGTCGCCGCCGCCTCCGAGGGCGGCGAGGCGATCATCGCGCGGCAGTTCGACTGAGATCCGGGGAGGCACCATGGCGACGCGCAAGGAGAAGGTGAACGCGGGGCTCTTCCTGCTGATCGGCGTGCTGCTGATCTCGCTCACCATCGCGGTGGTCGCGGGGCTCAACCTGCGCCAGCCGGGCGTCCCCTACACGATCCGCATCAGCAAGTCGGTCGGCGGGCTGCGCGAGGGCTCGGTCGTGCGCTACCTCGGCGTCCCGGTCGGGCGCGTGAGGGACGTCGACTTCCCGAAGGGCGGCGGCGAGGTGGTGCTCGTCGCGATCGAGATCACCAAGGCGTCGACGCCGATCCGCGCCGGCACCTACGCGACGCTCGCCAGCAACTTCCTCACGGGCGAGACGTCGATCGAGCTGCTCGGCGGCAGCGACGACGGCGCGCGCCTCCTCCCCGAGTCGATCATCAACTGGCGCCCGACGACGCTGATGCGGCTCGAGGACTCGCTGCCAGGCGTGCTCGACGAGCTGAAGAAGGTGGTGATCGACGTGCACGAGCTGTTCGGGTCGGACAACCAGGCGCGCATCGCGAAGCTGATCGACGACGTCGACGCCGCGGTCCTCGAGCTGCACGCGCGGATCGAACCGATGGCGCGCGACGTCAGTGACGTGAAGGAGCGCCTCGCGCTGTCGAGCGAGAGCATCGCCGACTCGGCGGCGGGGCTGCGGCGCGACGTGACCGCCAGCGTCGACAGCGGCGTGACCAGCCTCAAGGCGGCGTCGAAGTCGATCGAGGCCGTCACCGCGAAGCTCTCGACCGTCGGCGACCAGCTGATCGCCGGCACCGACGGCGTCGACGAGCTGGTCAAGTCGCTGCGCGCGGCGGCGGCGCGGCTCGACGACGCGCTCGGCGGCACCGACGCGCTCGTCCTGGACAACAGCGACGAGCTGCGCCGGACGATCGGCGCGCTGCGCCAGAGCTCGCGGGAGCTCGCGGCGCTGCTCGCGGAGCTCAAGCGCGATCCGTCGGCGCTCCTCTTCTCCGACAAGGAGCCGGAACGGACGCGCGAGGCGGTGGCCGACAAGCCGGTGCGCCATGGAGGGGGACCTTGAACGGAGCGCGGAGGGTGCGGCGGCTCGCGCGAGGGGCCGCCGCGTGCGTGCTCGCGACGGCGTGCCAGGGCGGCTCGACCGAGCTGCGCGACTACCTGCTGATCGACGACCCGCCCGCGTCCGACGCGCCGGCGCCCGATGGGTCGGCGCCGAAGGGCGACCTCGCGGCGGTGCGCGTCCGGTCGCTGGTCGCGCGCAGCTTCCTCGACCATCCCGAGATCGCGTGGCGCCAGGGCGACGTGCTGGCCGGCGCCTACCGCTGGCACCGCTGGTCGGAGCCGCCGGCCGAGATGGTGACGCACGCCTGGATCGAGGCGCTGCGCGCGGGCGGGCGCTTCGCGGCCGTCGACGGCAGCGCGGCGCGCCCGTCGGCGCCCTTCACGCTGAGCGGCGAGCTGCTCGGCTTCCACGAGCTCACCGACGCCGACGGCAGCCATGCGCGCGGCGTCGTCGAGATCGAGGTCACGGTCGAGAGAGAGCCGCGCGACGGCGCGAGCGCGCTCCATCAGGTGGTGCGCGCGAGCCGGAGCGTCGACGCCGCGGACGACACGGTCGACGCGCTGGTGCGCGCGCTCTCGGAGGCGACCCGGCAGGCGGTCGCGGAGCTCGCGCGCGCGGCCGAGGAGGCGGTGGCCGGCGCGTCGTCGCGCTGACCGCGGGCGGCGCTCACTCGCCGAGCGCGGCGACGGCGCCGCGGTACCCCTCCGGGATCCCGCAGTCGAAGAGGCGGCCGTCGCGCAGGACGACGCCGACGAGCCGGCCCTCGCGTGCGAGCTCCGCCAGGATCGGCGTGTCGTCGAGCTCGCGCGCCGCCGCCGCGGCGCGCAGCGCCGCGCGCTCGCGCCGGATGCGGTCGAAGACGTCGGGCTGGTAGAGGTCGAGCGGGAAGCCCTTGAGGAGGGGTACGGCGGCCGTCGGCTTCGACCCCTTCGGCAGGACGCGGTCGATCCGCACCTCTCCGGGATCGCCGTCGAGGCGCGTCGTCTCGACGAAGCCGGCGCTGCCGTAGCGCGCGAGCTCCGCGGGCGGCAGCTCGATCAGCCCGACGAAGGTCGCGTCGGGCCGCCGCGCGCGCGCGGCCGCGAGCTGCGCGCTCGCGGACGGGGCGCCGGCGCCCGCGCCGCTCCAGAGGTTGTCGGGGAGCCAGCAGAAGAACGGCTCGCCGGCGGCGAACGGCTCGGCGAGCGCGATCGCGTCGCCGACCCCGAGCGGCTCGTGCTGCTCGACGTAGGTGAGCGCGACGCCGTCGACGCGCGAGCCGAGCGCGCGCGCGAGCTCCGGCTTGTCGGGGCTCACGACGACGAGCGCCTCCTCGACGCCCGCCGCCACAAGGTCGCGCAGCCCGTGCACGATCAGCGGCCGCCCGCCGACCGGGAGGAGCTCCTTGGCGAGCGCGCCGGCCAGAGCGCGCATGCGCGTCCCGCGACCCGCGGCCGGGAGGACGGCGCGCCGCACGGGAGCGGGCGGCGGAACGCGGCGATCGTGCGGCAGGGAATTCCTCGACACCTCGCGACTCCAAGGGCGATCCATGCGGGGTTGCGGCGCCGTCCTGACCGCGTGTGGGACGGCGGCGACTCCGGTTGGCGCGCTCCGATCGTGTGATAGGATCGTGCACTCAAACCGCGGCAGGATAAGGACTTTCGTTCGATGGCCCAGCGCTCGTTCCGGTCCTGGCTCGCGCTCGCCGCGGCCGCGGCGGCAGTCGCGACCCTCCTCCTGGCCTGCTGGAACGGCGGCCCCCTCGGTCCGCTCTTCGGCGCGAACAACGGCAGCAGCGGCGACGGCGGTTTCGATCCGGGGACGGGCGGCGGCGTCGCGCTGAAGGCGATGTTCGTCGGCGCCCGCCTCGAGCGCGACCCCCCCAAGGTCCAGCGCGTGGCGCCCCAGGACGGCGCCACCAACGTCTCGGCGAAGACGCCGATCGTCGTCGAGTTCTCGGAGAGCATGGTCGAGTCGCTGGTGAAGAACGGGCTGCAGCTCTTCGCCCAGGGCTCGTCGCAGGCGACCCCCGTCTCGATCTCCTTCTTCAACGGCGATTCGGTCGTCGTCCTGATCCCGCAGAGCGACCTGATCGCCGCGACGCAGTACCAGATCTCGGTCTCGGCGGGCCTCGAGGACCTGCAGTCACAGCCGATCGACATCGGGGACACGAAGGGGACCGACCAGCGCTTCTCGTTCACGACGATCGCGTCGACCGGCGACCCGCCCTTCGACGTGCTCTTCTCGTCGCCCTCGCAGGAGGAGGGCAACGTGCCGCGCACCACGGAGGCGGTGATCCTCTGCACCGAGCCGTTCAACGCGTCGCTCTTCCCGGGCGGCATGAACGCGCCCGGCGCGGTGACGGTCAAGCGCAACGACCAGACGCTGGTGCTCGGCACCGACTACACGATGACCACGTTCCCCTCGGCGCTGCCGCGCGGCGTGAACGTCCAGTTCCTGAGCGTCGCGCCCGCCGACACGACATTCGGCGTGATCATCGACAAGAGCGTGCAGAACGCCGACGGCCGCAAGACGCTCAAGGGAGGCAACGGCTTCACCGTCGAGTACGAGTCCCAGGACGCGGCGATCCCGGCCAGCATCTCGTTCCCGGGCTCGGTGCAGGTGGTCGGGAAGGACGGCGCGGTGTCGGCGACGACGCTCCACGCCTTCCCGGCCGACGTCTTCCTGACGGGCGACGGCACCACGCCCGATTCCACGACGATCATCTACTTCGACGAGGTGCAGCAGAACGCGCTGCTCTTCTCGGCGGGCGGCGCCAACCCGACGCACATCGTCGGCGACCTCCAGCCGCAGTCGACGCCCGCCCTGCTCGACGGCGACGTCTTCGTCGGCGCCTACATCGAGCGGCGCGGCTTCCGGTCGGAGATCACGGTCGTCGAGACGATCGTGAAGGACACGATCGGCCCGCGCCTGTCGGCGCTCGGGCCGCCGGGGTTCGGCGGCAACCTCTTCTTCACCCAGGTGAACGACCCGGTGATCCACGGCGTCATGTCGGAGCCGTGCAGGGGCGTGCAGGTCGACTTCGACGGCGGCGGGGGCGGCAACCCGGAGTTCACGTCGATCCTCTTCACGGCCGAACAGTCGACCGTCACCAATGACGTCTTCGTCACGGGCACCAGCACGATCGCGCCGCTCCGCGACAACCTCGAGGGGTCGCCGACGCTCGCCTTCATCTGCTCCGACCTCTACGGGAACGGCGCGGTCAACGCGGACCAGTTCGTCCACCTGACCGTCGGCAAGGTCGGCGCGTCGGTGGCGCTGCCCGACGGCACGAGCGCGCTCGAGGTGGTCGCCTACGCCGAGGACACCTTCGAGTTCTTCCTGACCGGCGCGGTGGTGCTCGACGCCTGGCCGCCCGAGGCGAACGCGGCGAACCAGATCGTGAAGGGTCTCACCGCAAGCGGCGGCGTGGTGAAGTTCACCGACGCCGAGCTCGCGACCATCCCGACCGCGCAGGTGACCGTGACGGTCGTCGCGCAGCGCACCGTCGGCGGCTTCGTGAAGGTCCTGTTCGGGCCGTCGACCTTCTGCGCGCTCGACAAGCCGACCGCCGCGAGCCCGCGCGCCCTGGTCGCGCTCCTCACGCCCGACGCGCAGGTCGACCTGCGCTCGGGCGCGCGCTGCGTCCTGGTCGGGACCTCCTCGAATTCGCCGACCTTCAGCGGCAGCGCCTTCTCCTCCGACATCCTGCCCGAGACCGACGAATTCGACCGCGTCGCGCCGTTCATCGTCAGCACCAACACGACCGACAACGTGCTCGACCTGCCGCGCAACCGGCTGCAGTCGTTCGCGGTGACGGAGACGGTGACGATCGGCGCGACCAGCCTCTACCGCTTCACGTCGAGCGACCCGTTCACCTCGGAGCCCGGCCAGGGCAGCTCGGGCGGAACGTCGCAGAAGAGCCTCGTGGCGAGCTTCTTCCAGCGCACGCAGTTCGACGGCGGCAGCCACCCCGAGCTGCTCCACTCGATCGACTTCGACGACGACCAGGTGAGCTACGACAAATCGGGCGGACCTCCCGGGCTGCCCGGGCCGATCGGCCTGCGCGGCAGCCAGGCCGACCAGCTGCGCGAGTGGCGCATGATCACGCGGCTCCCCGGCTTCCCCGAGAACGCGGCGGTCTCCAGCACGACGACGTTCACCGCGACCGTCCCGCCCGACTTCACCGGCTCGACGCTGCTGCCGCTCCCGCTGCTGCAGAACAACGCCGTGGTCGCGGGAGCGGGCTTCGAGGACAGCCCGCTCGAGCTGATCCTGCAGCCCACGCTGATCGACCCGGCCGCGCCGGTCGACACCGCCGTCCTCAGGCGCAACCTCCGCCTCGAGATGATCGTCCAGGACAAGGTCATCTTCGGGACGAGCGTCGCGTCGTCGGCCTACACGCGGCAGCGCTTCGTCTTCGACCCGACCATCGCGTCGGCGGAGAGCCTCGTCCCGCAGGCGGTCCCGACGCCGACCGTGAGCAACTCGGCCCACCCGCCGGTGGTCCAGTGGACCGAGGTGACCGGCGGCGAGGGGATGCACGTCTTCAACCTGATCAGCGTGCTGCAGCTCGAGACGTGGAAGATCTACGTCCCGGCGGGGGCGCCCGGCACCGTGACGCTGCAGGTGCCGAAGCTCCCGACGAGCCTGCCCGACGGCATCGGCGTGATCGACTTCGCGACGATCGGCACCTTCCAGGGGTTCGTCGAGTCGTTCGACTTCGATCCGACGCACATCTTCGACGGCACGACTCCCGAGCAGTACACCTTCGACCCGCAGTCGTGGTGGGTGAGCGACCTCGAGCGCGAGTTCCTGAGGGCGTCCCGCTCCGACCCGAACTTCGTCTTCTCGACGAACTGACCGTGCGCGCGGTCGGACTGCTGTCGGGCGGTCTCGACTCGACGGTCGCCCTCGCCATGCTGCAGGCGCGCGAGCGCGGCAGCGTGGTGCTCGCGCTCACGTTCGACTACGGACAGCGCGCCGCCGCGCGCGAGGTCGAGGCGGCGGCGCGGATCGCGGCGAGGATCGGCGTGAAGCACCGCTCGCTCGCGCTGCCGTTCTTCGCCGAGCTCTCGGGCGGCGCGCTGCTCGACCGCAGCCTCGACCTCCCGCGCCCCGACGTCGCCGCGCTCGACCGCGGGGGCGCCGCGCTGGTCGAGTCGGCCGACCGGGTCTGGGTGCCCAACCGCAACGGCGTCTTCATCGAGGTGGCCGCGGCCTTCGCCGAGTCGCTCGGCGCCGACACGGTGGTGGCCGGCTTCAACCGCGAGGAGGCGGCGACCTTCCCCGACAACTCGCGCGAGTACCTCGCGGCGCTGAACGGGGCGCTCGCCTTCTCGACGCGCGGGCGGGTCGCCCTGGCGGCGCCGACGGCGGAGCTCGACAAGGCCGGAATCGTGCGGGCCGGCGCCGACTGCGGCGCCCCGCTCGACCTGATCTGGCCCTGCTACGAGGGCGGCCGCGAGCCGTGCGGCACTTGCGAGTCGTGCCAGCGGCTGCGCCGGGCGGCGGCGCGCGCGGGCGTCGCGATCGGGCGCGCTTCGGCCTGATGGCGCGCCGCGGCCCCTGGGAAAGTCCCGGGGTCGAGGATTTACTGATCCGAGCGTGGCTGGTAGCCTCCCCGCCCTTCGAAACCGTAGGCCGTGAACCAGGGCCGCGATGCGGATCGGCAGGGGCCGAGGCGCGCGAGGGCGGCTCGCAGTGCGAAGGAAGGTGCGGACGCCCGGGCGCCCGCAGAAGTGAATGAGCATCCCCGCCGAAGCCAAGACGAAGCTGATCCAGGACTATCGCACGAGCGATGAGGACACCGGATCACCGGAGATCCAGATCGCGCTCCTGTCAGAGCGGATCCGGCAGCTGACCGAACACTTCAAGGATCACAAGAACGACTTCGCGGCGCGCCGCGGTCTCTTGATGATGGTCGGCAAGCGGAACACGCTCCTCAAGTACCTGAAGGCGAAGAGCCCCCAGCGCTTCGACCACGTGGTCAAGCGCCTCGGGTTGCGGGCCGGCTGAGCTCATTCGCGCGCGCTCGTCGCGCGCGCGAGACCACGCCGGCATGTCGGTTCGATCCCCGTCCCTCGTTTCGTGCCCCTTCGCGGTCGCGCGAAGGCCGGGATCGACTTCGCTCCGTCGGGGCTCCGCGGGCCCCCGACGGACCACTTCATTCCGATCCGATCGCCGGCCGGGTGGCCGGACCGAGGGTCGCAGCCCGCTGGAAGAAGAAGGAAGGCGGTAGACGCATGGACGCGAACGCGGCAACCCGGGCGACGGATGACCAGAACCGGGGCGATGCGACGCATGGACAGGCCTATCTCGACTCGGCGATCACGGTCGAGCGGCAGATCGGCCGGGAGAAGCTGACGATCCAGACCGGGATCCTCGCCCGGCAGGCCGACGGCGCGGTGCTGGTGACCTACCGCGACTCGGTGGTCCTGGTCGCGGTCTCCACGGCGAAGCCGATGCGCGAGCAGGACTTCTTCCCGCTGACGGTCGACTACCGCGAGCGCACCTCCGCCGCCGGCAAGTTCCCGGGCGGCTTCATCAAGCGCGAGACGCGGCCGAGCCAGAAGGAGATCCTGACGGCGCGCTGCATGGACCGGCCGATCCGGCCGCTCTTCGCCGAAGGGTACAAGGACGAGGTCGAGGTCATGGCGACCGTGATCTCGGCCGACCCGGAGTACGACCCCGACGTCCTCGCGATGATCGGCGGCTTCGCCTGCCTGCACATCTCGAAGATCCCGTTCCTCGGGCCGGCCGGCTCGGTGCGCGTCGGGATGATCGACGGCCAGCCGATCCTCTTCCCGACCGACGAGGAGCGCAAGAAGGGCCAGCTCGAGCTGGTCGTCGCGGCGCACAAGACCGCCGTCGCGATGGTCGAGGCCGGGGCGACGGGCGTCAGCGAAGCGCAGATGTACGACGCCATCAAGTTCGGCTTCGAGGCGTGCCAGCAGATCTGCAGCATGCTCGACGAATTGCGCGAGAAGTCGGGCAGCAAGCCGAAGATCGAGGTCAAGCCGCCGGTCCGCGACGACGCCACCTTCGAGAAGATCAAGTCCGAGGTCTGGAAGGACCTGCGCGGCGTCCTGCTCACCCCCGGCAAGCACGCACAGAAGGCGGCGCTGAAGGAGTTCGGCGCGAAGGTGATCGAGCGCCACGCCTCCGGGCTCGCCGCCGGGACGCCCGAGCGCGAGAAGCGTGAGAAGGAGCTGAAGAACCTCTTCGGCGACGTCGTCTCCGAGCGCACCCGCGCGATGATCCTCGAGGAGGACCTGCGCGCCGACGGCCGCGGGCTGCGCGAGGTGCGGCCGATCCGGATCGCGCTCGGGGTCCTGCCGCGCGTCCACGGAACCGCGCTATTCACCCGCGGCGAGACGCAGTCGCTGACGCAGGTGACGCTCGGCACGCAGTCGGACGAGCAACGCGTCGACGGCCTGCGCGAGGGCTTCACCAAGCGCTTCTACCTCGACTACAACTTCCCCCCGTTCAGCGTGAATGAAGTGAAGCCGATCCGAGGGCCTGGCCGGCGCGAGATCGGGCACGGCGTGCTGGCGGAGCGGGCGCTCTCCGCGGTCATCCCGAACGACGAGCAGTTCCCCTACACGATGCGCATCATTTCCGACATCCTCGAGTCGAACGGCTCGTCCTCGATGGCGACCGTGTGCGCCGGCTCGCTGGCGATGATGGACGCGGGCGTGCCGGTCAAGGCCGCGGTCGCGGGCATCGCGATGGGCCTGGTCACCGAAGGCGGCAAGGTGAAGATCCTCTCCGACATCCTGGGCGGCGAGGACCACGACGGCGACATGGACTTCAAGGTCGCCGGCACGGTCGACGGCATCACCGCGATGCAGATGGACGTGAAGATCCGCGGCCTCGACCTCGCCGTGATGAAGGACGCGCTGGCGCAGGCGCGCGAGGGCCGGCTCCACATCCTCGGGATCATGAACTCGGTCATCTCGGCCGGGCGGCCGTCGGTGTCGCAGCACGCGCCGCGCATCCTGCGCCGCGTGATCCCGATCGACAAGATCGGCGCGCTGATCGGCCCGGGCGGCAAGAACATCCGCATGATCCAGGAGCGCACCGGCACCGACGTCGAGGTCGACGACTTCGGCAAGGTGGTGATCTCCGGCAAGAGCCAGGAGTCGATCGAGGAGGCGGCGCGCTACGTCGACGCCTTCACCAAGGAAGTCAACATCGGCGACAAGTTCGAGGCGACCGTCGTCGAGATGAAGGACTTCGGCGCGTTCGTCGAGCTGGTGCCGGGCCAGGAAGCGCTGCTGCACGTGAGCGAGATGGCCGACCACTACGTCCAGAACCCGCGCGACGTGGTCGACATCGGCCACAAGATCGCCGTCACGGTCATCAACGTCGACCCGAGCGGCAAGATCAAGGTGAGCGCGCGCACGGCCCCCGGCCGGCCGCAGGAGCGCGGTCCGGGCGGCGGCGGACGGGGCGACGGCCCGCGTCCGCCGCGCCGCGACGACGATCGCGGCGGCAGGCACGGCGGCGGGGGCGGCGGCTTCGGACGCGGCGGACCGCGCGACGATCGCCGTCGCGACGACCGTCCTCCGCGCCACGACGATCGGCCGCCGCGTCACGACGACCGGCCGCCTCAAGAAGGTCCTCCGCGGCATGAGGAGCGGCCGCGCCTGGACGATCGCCCGCAATACGACGATCGGCGGGACGACCGTCCTGGTCGCGGCCCGCAGGAGCAAGGGACGCCGGGCGAGTCGGTGCCCCCGCGCGACTTCGGAGACGAAGGACGCGGGGACGACGGCGGACGCGGCGGTCCGACGCAGGAGGGAGAGGGCGGAGGCGGAGGTGACGGAGGTCACTTCCGCCGGCGTCGCCGGCGCTGACCGAGGAGGGGGTGGAGCCTCGCAGTCGCAGCGCAGGGACGCGGCAGAGCCCAGGGATCGAGCCGGAGCACCACGCCGGCGAACCGGAGGAGACACGTTTCATCGCCAGAAGTTGATTCGATCCGATTCGCTCTCCCGCATGTCTTGCGGGAGGGGTGGCTGCGGGGATCGCGTGGCTCGAGCAGCGAAGTCCCCCGAAGGCGCTGACCCCGCAGCAACACGCATCCGGCGCGATTCGCCGGGCAGTCAGGGGACTTCCTACGACATCAGGAGTTGAGCTCCATGCCGCAAGGGAAGATCAAGTGGTTCGACAACAAGAAGGGCTACGGCTTCATCACGGTCGACGGGATGGAGGACATCTTCGTCCACTACTCGCAGATTGAAGGCACGGGCTTCAAGACGCTGCGCGACGGCGAGGCCGTCGAGTGCGACGTGGTCCAGGGCACCAAGGGCCTCTACGCGGAGAAGGTGCGCCGGCTCGAGCCGGTCTGATCCGCGGCCCCGACGAAAGCCAAACATGATGCGACCCGGCCGGGAACTCCCGGCCGGGTCGCTCTGTTTCCGGTGGGGCTTCGCCCAGGTGTGCAGGCCTGCTTCGCACCTGCACAACGCTGCCTTCCGCGCGCCGTCCCGCGCGCGGCGCCGCTCAGTACTGCGAGTGGACCGAGATCCTCTGGACGGTCGGACGCGGCGTTTCGGGGCTGAGCGGGTCGCTCGTGTTGGCGGTCAGGTCGAACGTGATCCGCCAACGGATGAACTGGAGGCCGTCGGCCACGGTGGGGCTCGCGTTCCAGAGGGTCACCGAGGCGGGATCGACCTCCTTGCTGCCCTCGACGATCGCGTTCGCGCCCTGGAACTCGACCTTCACCGTCGCGTTCGGCGGGATGAAGTCGGCCTTCGGCTCCTTGCCCGCCTTGTAGGCGTGGTGGACTTCGTCGTACTCGCCGAGGTAGTCGCACTCGATGTCGGTGCCGGCCGGATCGGCGACGTTGCCTTCGACGTCGGTGATCACGAGCCCGTTCGCGTCGAGGCCGCCGAACGTGAAGGTCGGCGAGGTGCCGGGCTGGCGCGCGATCATGCGGCCGAGGTCGAACCAGGTGGAGATGGCCACGCTGATCGGCGTGAACTCGACCGGGTTCAGCGTGTTCGACTGGTCGATCCAGGGCAGCGGGTCGTACTTCGTGCTTCGGCGCGGGAAGGCCGACGCCGTGTCGGCGACGATCGCCGTCTGGCCCGCGGGAACCTGCAGCTGGACGAATCCCTGGCCGCCGGGTCCGCCGTCGCCTGGCGCACCGGTGCTGCCGGCGTCGTTGCACGAGCCGTAGGCGTCGCCGATCGCGGCGCGCTTCCCGAGGCCCTCGCGGACGTCGACGATGCAGCCGGCGTCGAGGCGGATCTCGGTCGACGACTGGATCACGACCATGCCGCCAGCACCGCCCGCGCCGCCGCCGCCCCAGTTGGAGCACTCGATCGCCTCGCCGCCGCGTCCCACGCCGCCGTGGGCGTCGATGCGGGCCGACGAGGTCAGCACGACGCCGCCGAGCGCCTGGATCAGGACCGCGCCGCCGCCGCCGCCGCCGCCGCCGCCGCGCGAGTCGCCGACCGAGTCGCCGTACTTGCCGCTCGTGCCGAAGTCCTCGCCGTTGCAGACCGGGTCGTTGGTCGTGATCTCGTCGTGGTCGCACCAGATGCCGCAGTAGTACCCATCGACCATCGTGGCGCCGGCGCCGCCGCCCTGCCCGCCGATCAGGCGGGTGAGTTGGCCACGCGAGCCGTAGAAGTCGTTCTGCCCGGTGCCGTCGTTGTAGAACGCCCACTGCCCGATCGCGCCGGGCGACAGGACCTTGTCCTCGATGTCGCGGATCACGTAGCCGCCCTGACCGTTCGGGAGCACGTTGCCGCGGCCGTTCTTGAGCTTGCCGGCGTAGCCGCCGTCGGCGTCGCCCGGCTGGTGACCCTGGAGGTACATCGAGCCGCCGCCGCCGCCCGGCACCTTGACGTTCGGAGTGCCGCCGCGGAACTCGCTGCAGTCGAGCTCGTGGTTGGTCGAGTAGTTCCCCTTGCTGTCGGGGTTGTCCATCATCCCCGACTGGCCGCCGCCGCCGCCGATGCGCTTCATCACGCCGTCGGCGGGATCGATGCCGAAGCCCTGGCCGCCGTACGGCGGCGAGACGAGGTTGCCGTAGGAGACCTGGTCGGGGGGATAGAAGAGGATCGGGTGGCCTTCGCCGCCGCGCCCGCCGCCCGCGACCGCGGCGCCGCCCGGGACGGAGGTGACGGCCGAGTCGAAGGCGTAGTCCCCGGTCCCGTCCTGGCCGCCGACGAAGATCGTGCCCGCGATGCGGACCGAGCCGGTGGCGGTGATCACGATGGGATTGTTGCCGGCCGGCTGGATCACGACGCCGGCCGGGATGTCGATGTCGGTGAAGGGGAAGACGCCGCCGACGACCGTGTAGACCGGCGCGTCGGGCGTCGAGCCGTCGAACAGCGGGAACGGCTGGGTCGTCGTGTCGAGCACGATGACCTTCGTGTCGCCGGAGGCCGGCGGCGGCGGAATGAAGCGGCCGAGCAGCCCGTCGCCCTGGAACGTGAAATTCGCCTGCAGGATGCCCGCGCCGCGCACGTTCCAGTTGGCCGGGAGGACGTTGCCCGTCTGCGCGGGGTCGCGCTCCTCGCGCTCGTTCGAATCGAAGTCCTCGGCGAGCGTGTCGTTCACGAGTCCGGCTGAAGTGGTCGCCGTCGTGAAGGTCGCGGCGATGGCTTTCGTGCCGGTGAGCGTCCCGGTCTGCGAGGTCCCCTGGAGGTCGATGGGGTACTCGAGCGCGAGCTGATGACCGAAGGGCAGCACGCCCGACGGCATGATCTCGACCACGCTGTGGTCGAGGGCGTTCTCGAGGACCGAGACGTCGATCCCGAGCGGCAGACCGTTCGGGAAGCCGCCCGGCCGATCGTCGAGGTCGATCAGCTGGAAGGTGTCGCCGCTCACGTTCGAGACGTCGGGATTGACCGGCGCGTCGAAGCGCAACAGGAAGCTGCGGCGCGGCGGGAACAGGTGGTCGGGGTCGGTGTAGAGGTCGGGCGACACGCCCGTCACGCCATCGACCGGATCGGACTCGAGGAAGACCGGCGCGACCAGCGGCAGGCCGGCGAAGAAGTGCAGCGGATCGATCCCGGTCCGGAAGCCGATCAGGATGCCGCTGCTGAAGTTCGGGTCGCGGAAGCGCGTCAGCAGCTTGCTGTCGATCGCGGAGATGAACTTGAGCGTCTGGGAGCCGAGGCGGACGGTGTAGGCGCCGCCGGGCTCGAGACCGGCGCCGCCGTCGTCGACCGAACCGTCGCCCGCGATCGTCACGGGCCGGGTCGGGAGCTGCGGCGTGAAGGTCACCACCGGGCCTTCGACGACGAACTGGCCGGGGACCGGGAAGCCGCTCCCGTCGCGGATCTGGATCGTGCCGCTGCCGATGGTGTTCGGGTCGGGGTTCGAGTCGAAGGTGAAGACCACCTGCTGCAGCAGCGGCGCGAGCGCCGGCGGCGTGTCGGTCGTCTCCGTGTTGACGTCGGAAGGGTCGGGGAACGACACGGAAAGCAGCTTCCCGTGCGAGTCGAACCCGCTTCCGCTGGAGCCGCCTCCGCCTCCGCCGCAACTCGTCAGCGCCAGGAGGGCGAGCGAGGTTCCGATCGGGAAGGCGGCGCGGGAGGCTCCGTCCGGACGGACGAGGCGGAGCGCGATGGGCAGGATCCGGTCACCGACCGACATCGATGGACTCCTGGCAATGGGCGCGTCGAGTTCTGCGCGGGGTTTCCCCGGCGCGAGCTCGACATCCTAGAACGGCACGTCAGCCGTCCAATACCCGATGCTAGTCCGATCGATCCCTGCGGCGGGGAACCACTTAAGCGCCCGGGCGCGAAGAAGCAATGTCCGGGTCGTCCCGAGCAAGGAATTCACCCAGGAGCGGCCGGCGCCTCGCTCCGCCGACGGGAGCGAGGCGCCGGCCGGGGGGCCGCCGCCGCGGGAACGCGGGCGACGGCCGGCCGGACTCAGAAGCGGGCCGGGATCCGGATCGACTGCACTGCGGGGCGCGGCGTCTCCGCGGAGAGCGGGTCGGAGGAGTGGGCCGTCAGGTCGAACGTGATCCGCCAGCGGATGAACTGCAGTCCGTCGGCGATCGACGGGGTGGATGACCAGGCGGTGAGCGACGCCGGGTCGATCTCCTTGCTGCCCGCCACGATCGCGCGCGCGCCCTGGAACTCGACCTTCACCGACGCGTTCGGCGGAACGAAGTCCTGGCGCGGCTCCTTGCCGGCCTTGTAGACGTGCAGGACCGGATCGAACTCGCCGAGGTAGTCGCACACCAGGTCGGTGCCTTCCGGATCGAGGACGTTGCCGTCGGCGTCGGTCCGCACCAGGCCGTCGGCGTCGAGGCCGCCGAAGGAGAAAGCGGGCGTCGAGCCGGGCGCGCGGTCGACCATGCGGCCGAGGTCGAACCACTTGGAGAGCGCCGCGCTCAGCGGCGAGAACTCGACCGGGTTCTGCGTGTTGTTCGGGTCGATCCAGGGGAGCGGATCGAACTTGCTCTTCGCGCGCGGGAACGCGCTCGCGGAGTCGATCACCGTCGCCGTCTGTCCCAGCGGCACCTGCAGCTGGACGAAGCCCTGGCCGCCGTGGCCGCCGTCGCCGATCGCCCCGTCGGTGCCGCCGTTGTCGCTGCAGACGCCGTTGTTGTA
>DAINBU010000054.1:0-32188 GCA_036732755.1 Planctomycetota bacterium | reverse complement strand
AGAATGCCTCGAGCGCGCTGCTGCTCGGCCCCTCGACCAGCATTTCGTTTAGCGCGCCGACGTGCCAGTCGCCGCCGAGCGCTTCGTCGAGCTCGGCGAAGCCGGTGGGGAGGAAGGCGCCGCGCGCGGACGCGTCGCCGGCGCGCGACCGGTGGCGCGTCTCCATCTCGCCGAGCGCGCGCCGCAGCTGGCCGAGCTCGACGCGGCGGCGCAGCTGCGCGCGCGCGCCCGACTCCCGCGCGATTCCGTCGGCCGCTTTCATCTCACACGCCACGCTGCGAACGGGCGCAGCAGGCCGACGACGAGCCCCTCGATCGCCACGTGCACGCGCGTCGGGTCGACCACGATGGGGGAGAGCGCGCGGTTCGCCGGCTCGAGCACGACCTCGCGCCGCCCGCGGCGCGCGCGCACGCGGAAGCGCTTGACCGTGACGTCGTCGTCGAGCCGCACCACCGCGATCGCGCCGTCGCGCACGCTCGCCGTGCGGTGGACCGCGAGCAGGTCGTCGGGCTCGATGCCGGCCTCGATCATCGAATCGCCGCGCACGCGCAACAGGAAGTCGGCGCGCGGCGCGAAGGCGGCCCGATCGACGGCGAGCGTGCGCTCGACGTTCTCCTGCGCCAGGATCGGCTGGCCGGCCGCGACCTCGCCGACCACCGGCAGGCCGCCGCCGCCGAGCTCCCGCGCCGGCGCGTCGTCGGCCGCGACGACGCGCAGCCCGCGCGCGCGCCCCGGCTCGACGACCAGCAGCTCCTTCCGGGCCAGCAGCCGCACGTGCTCGCGCGCCGCGTTCTGCGACCGGAACGCGAGCCCCTCGGCGATCTCCGCGTAGGTCGGCGGGTAGCCGCGCCGCGCGGCGAACTGCCGGATGAAGCGGAGCACTCGAGTCTGGCGCGGGGTGGGCTCGCGCATCGGACGGGTCCTCGGGCAGGGGGGCCGGGGCGGGATACTGTCTTTATGGACAGTACTCCGGCTCGTCGAGGGCCGCAACGGGTCGTCCGGGGGTCAGCAGAACTCAATGCACACGAGCCCGCTCGCTCCGACACGGCCGCGCGCGTTGATCGCGAAGCCGCGGAAGCCGAGGACGTAGCCGGCGAGGCCGGCCGGCGTGTCGAAGCTCGAGTCGACCGTGCCGGTCGCGTCGAACGGGACGAGCGGTCCGAGCGGACGCCAGGTCGACGAGCCGTTCACCTCGGTGAGGACGAGCAGCGAGAGGTTCCCCGGCACCCCCGTGCGCAGCGTCCGGGAGACGGGGTCGCGCGCGAAGGCAATCCGCGGGGTCGCGTCGAGGAAGAGGTCGTTGCCCGAGGAGAGGGTGATCGTGCCGACCGGGTTGCGCGAGTCGAAGGACGCGCGCACGACGTCGCCGCGCCCGTCGCCGTCGAGGTCGCCGGCGGGACCGAAGCCGCCGAGGTGGACCTCGCGGTCCCCGGTCTCGAAGGAGTAGAGCAGGAGGTTCGTCGCGCCCGAATAGACCTCGAGCCGGTCGTAGAAGATCGTCGCGAGGATCTCCTCGACCCCGTCGCCGTCGAGGTCGCCGCCGTTCTCGAGCGAGTGGCCGAACGCGGTCCAGCCGACCGGCGCGTCGATGTGCGCGAGCTCGCTCCCGGTCGCCGACGAGAGGAGCGCGAGCCGGTAGGGGTCGCGGTCGGCGTTGATCGGGATCTCGCGCACGACCAGGTCGCGCCATCCGTCGCCGTCGCGATCGGTGATCGCGACCATGTGCGACGCGAACCCCGTGTAGGACCGGTTCGTGAACGGGAGCGTCCCGAGCGCCGCGCCGGTCGCGCCCGAGCGCAGGTCGACGTAGCCCTGCGTCAAGGTCGGCACGCCGACCGCGAAGTCGACGACGCCGTCGCCGTCGAGATCGCCGAGCGGCGCGACGCTGTAGCCGAAGCCGTCGTAGGGGTTGACGCCGGCGAGGTCGTAGAGGAGCGAGCCGTCGCCGCCGGAGTGCACGGAGACGTGGCCCGGATTGTTCGGATCGCTCGCATCGACGTAGGGGCGCGTCACGGCGAAGTCGGCCGCGCCGTCGCCGTCGACGTCGCCGAGCCCCAGGACGTCGGCGCCGAGGTAGGGGTTGCCGGTGAGGGCGTAGAGCTCCGAAGCGTCGGCTCCCGACAGGACCGCGAGCCGCCCCGAACCCCACTGCACCGCGACCACGTCCTCGATCCCGTCGCGGTTCACGTCGCCGACGGCGTGGACGAAGAGCTGCCCCCGCGGCGTCGCGAAGCGGATCAGCCGCCCATCCGCGCCCGAGTACCAGCGCACCTCGCCGTGCCCGTACTCCGCCGCGACCACGTCGCGCACGCGGTCACCGTCGACGTCGCCGCAGCTCGTGAGCGACGAGCCGAGGGCGACGTCCCCCGCGGCGCCGCTCCACTCGAGCAGCGTCTCCTGCGCGCGCGCCTGCGCCGGCGGCAGCACCAGGACGAGCAGCGACGCGAACGACGGAAGGCGTGGGAACCTCATCGCGTCCTCCCTAATGCCCTGCGGACAGCTCCCGCGCGGTCGAATCGAAGAAGGCGATGCACTTCGCGACGTCCTGCTCGAGCGCGGCGCCGCGGCCCTCTTCATACTCGACGTTGATCAGGCCCTGGAAGCCCTGGCGCTTCAGCTCGGCGAGGATGCCGCGGGCGTCGCTCTTGCCGCTGCCCCAGGGGACGTCGGCGGCGTCTTGCTTGGCGAACTCGCCGAGGTCCTTGAAGTGGAGCTCGAAGACGCGCCCCTCGAGCTGCTTCAGGCAGTCGACGGGCTTCAGGCCCGAGCGCGTCCAGTGGCCGGTGTCGGCGCAGGCGCCGAGTTTCGCGCTGCGCCCCTTCACGGCGTCGAGGACGACCTGCGGCTCCCAGTAGCGCGAGTGGCCCTTCGGATGGTTGTGGAAGGCCACCTTGATCTGGAACTCGTCGGCGAGCTTCGAGACGACGTCGAGCGCCTCGGGCGCCGGCTCCGACGCGAGGTTCTCGAGGCCGAGCGCCTTCGCGAACTCGAAGGTCTTGCGCGCGACTGCCTCGTCCTTCGGCAGATCGCAGACGCCGAAGCTCACCGCCTTCACCTGCTCGTCGGCGAGCTTCTTCTTCAACGCGGCGAGCGCCTTCTCTCCCATCTCGGGGCCGACCTTCGCGTCTTTCATGTCGGGCGCGAGCGGCTGGCCGGGGTAGAGCTCGATGTACTTGAGGCCGAGGCGGTGCGCAGTCGCGATCGCCTCGAAGGCGGTGCGGTCGCGGAAGGTCCACGCCTGCGCGCCGAGCCGCCAGCCGAGCTTCTCGGCCGCCGCGTCGTCACGTGCCACGGCGGGCGCCGGAGCCCCCTGCTGCGTCGCCATCGGCGCCTCCGGCTCGGGGAAGCACGCAACGTGGGTGAGGAGCGCCGCGCTCGCGGAGAACGCGAGCGCGCGCGCGCTCACGGGCCGCCGTCCTTCTTGATGGGGGCGTCCTTGTTGCCGTCCTTGCCCGCGGCGTGGTCGGCGCGCTTCTCGAAGCCGGGCGCGGTCTCGCCCGGCGCGAGGTCGGCCTCGGAGGTGCCGGCGGCCGGCGCGGGCGAGGAGACCTTGCCCTTGCGCAGCTCGTCGGAGAGCTCCTCCGCCTCCTTCACGAGCGGCGCGAACTCGCGGTGGTGCGCGATGAAGACCGGCAGGTCGTCGTTGACGATGTAGTACTTCTCCCGCTTGCCGACCGTGTTGCGGATGCGCAGGAGCTCGGTCTTTCCGTCTTCGTAGCGCGCCTCGGCCTTCTTCACCATGTCGCGCAGGTCGATCAGCTTGTTCTTGTCGCTCGTGTCGTCGGTCTTCGTCATGAGCTCGTCGACGCGCTGCCTCGCGGCGGCGAAGTTGCAGTCGGAGAGCATCCGCTGCACGGCGATCCGCTCCTGCGGGAACGACGTGTCGCCGAGCCCGCTCCACGCCTTGCCGCTGTTCAGGAAGACGACGGCGAGCAGCACGATGCCGAGGAGGATGCCGCCGCCGACCAGCAGCGAGCGGCCGTCGGCCTTCGGCGCCGTGCGCGCGCGCATTCGCTGCGCCGCGCGCGACTCCTCGGGCGACTCCTCCTCGACCGCGGCGGCGCGCGTCCCCGCGTGGCGCGACGCGGACGTGCGCGCGACGGGGGCGGCTGCGCGCGTCGGAGCGGCGTAGCGCGCGGGGGCGGCGGCGGGCCGCGCGCCCGTGGCAGGTCGCGCCGCGGCAGGACGAGCGCCCGCAGCAGGACGCGCCGCGGCGGGACGCTCGGCGGCGGGAGCCGGAGGAGCGGCGGGGGCCTCGGTGCCGGCGCCGGAGAGCGAGAGCTGGAACGGGCCGATGCGGACGACGTCGCCGACGTCGATCGTCGCCTCCCGCGTGATCGCGCCGTTCACCTTGACGGGCGGGACGCCCGGCTCGACCGTGAGCTGGCAGCCGCTCTCCGTGACCTCGATCTTGCCGTGCTTGGCGGCGACCGCGGAATCGGGCAGGACGAGGTCGGCCTCGACGCCGCTGCCGAAGACCACGGTGCCGGGCTGCCAGCGGAACGGGCGGCGGCGTCCGTCGCGCGTGTCGACGATCGAACCTTCCAAGGGAATTCCTCGCAGTCGCGGGTGGGCCGGCCCGCGCGGTCCAGGGTCACCAGTCGGACGGGGGAGCCATTCTGCCGCGCCGCGGCCCGACCGGCTACCGAGCCGTCAGCGCGGGATCCTCCCGCGCCGGGAGGTCGCCGATCGCGCGCCGGAGGTCGAGATAGAAGACGCTGCGGTCGAAGCGCGCCCCCGACAGCGCGAGCTCCGCCTGCCGCAGCGCGTCTTGCGCCGCCAGGACGTCGAGGTTGACGGCGAGACCGAGCGAGAAGGCGTCGTTGGCGCGGTCGAGCGCCTCGGCGGCGGCGGCGACCGCGTCCTCGAGCGCGGTGATCCGCCGCAGGCTCGCGTCGAGGTTCTCCCAGGCGGTCGCGACGTCGTGGAGGACGAAGCGGCGCAGCGCCGATTCGTCCAGCGCCGCCTGCCGCAGGAACGACCAGGCGATGCGCACCTCCGCCTCGATCCGGCCCGCCGTGAAGATCGGCAGGTTGGCGCTGAGCAGCGCGTTCCAGTGGCTCGCGTCGGCGTAGCTCTGGCGGAAGAGGAAGGCGTTCACGTCGAGCGTGACCGAGGGGTAGTACTGGCTCATCGCGGAGTCGACGCCGTGGCGCGCCGCCTCGATGGCGGAGCGCGCCGCCGCGAGGTCGCGCCGATGATCCAGCGCTACCTGCTCGAGGTCGGGCTCGGGCGCGACGCTGTCCGGCACGGCGAGCGAATCCTCGAGCGGCTGCGGGATCGACGGCAGGCCGACGACGCGCGCCAGCGTGGTGCGGCCGTTCTTCACGTCGCTCTGCGCGATCAGCAGCACGACGCGCGTCCGGTCGACCTGCGCGCGCGTCTGCGCGACGGCGAGCTTCGTGGCGAGCCCGTGCTCGAGGCGCGCCTCGACGTCGGCGAGCCGCGCCTCCTCGGTCGCGAGCGCGCGCTGCAGCACCTCGACCTGCCGCTCGGAGCGCAGCACCGCGTAGAACGCCTGCGCGACGTTGAGCAGGACCGTCGACTGCAGGTCGAGCAGGAGCTCGTGGCGCTGCGCGATGATCGCCTCGATCGAGTGGAGGTTCGCGACGTCGCCGAAGCCGTTGAAGAGGTTCAGCTCGCCGACCAGCGGCGCCTCGAACTTGGAGAGCGTGTCGCCGTGGACGGCGTAGGCGCCGGAGAGCCCGCTGTTGGGGATGGCCGTCCCGCCCGGCGGCCGGTCGCCGATCACGTAGGACGGCGCGAAGCTCAGGGTCGGCAGGAAGGTCGAGACGATGCGGTTCTTCTGGAGCAGCGCCTGGACGTAGTCCTCGCCGCGGCGCGCGAGGAACTCGTCGCGCCGGCTCGCCACCGCCATCGCCCGCTCGAGCGTGAGCGGCTGGTCGGCCGGCGGGTCGTCGGCCGGCACGACCGTCGCGTCGAGCACCTTGCGGTACTCCTGCGGGTCGCGGTCGGCGTCGGTCCGGCAGCCGCCGGCGAGCCCCGCCGCGAGGATCAGGAGCGTGCGCGCGACTTTCTTCACTGCGCCGACCTGCCCGCGTTGCGCGCCGCGGCCGCCGACGCCGCGACCTCGACGCCGTCGCCGAGCCGCTCGCCCGGGTTCGTGATCACGTCCTCGTCGCCCGTGAGCCCGCGCACCACCTCGAGCGCCGTCCCGAAGTCGACGCCGACCGCCACCTCCTTCCGCTGCGAGCGCCCGTTCTCGACCACCCAGACGTGCGTGCCGTCGGCGTCGAAGACGAAGGCGCTGCTCGGGATGGTGAGCAGCGCGTGGTCGCTCGTCAGGGTGATGCGCACCTCGCCGTACATGCCGGGGAGGAGCAGCCCCTCCTGGTTCTCGACCTCGACCTGGCAGCGCAGCGTGCGCGTCGCCGGGTCGAGCGCGCCGGCGTTGCGCGTGACCACGCCCTTGAACTCACGCCCCGGATAGTTGCGCACCGTCACGATTGCGCTGCCACCAAGCCGGATCGACGTCGCGTCGGGCTGCGGCACGTCGACGAAGACGCGCACCACGTCGACCTGCTCGAGGCGAAACAGCTCGCGCCCGCGCCCGTTCAGGTCGCCGACCACCAGCGCGCCAACGTCGAGGTCGCGCGCCGTGATCGTGCCGGTGAAGGGGGCGGTCACCTTCTCGAACTGCTGCAGGACGGCGAGGCGGTTGGCCTCGGCCTCGGCGGCGGCGACCGAGGCGTCGGCCGCCTCGAGCGCCGCGGCGGCCTGCGCCTGGGCCGAGCGCTTCTCGTCGAGGTCCTGGGGCGTGACGCCGCCCTTCTCGGCGAAGCCGCTCCAGCGCTCCAGCGTGGAGGTCGCGAGGTCGAGGTCGCGCTGCGCCTTCACGACCGCGGCCTTGGCGAGCGTCACGTCGGCGCGCGCCCGCACGAGCTGCGCGTCGACCTCGGGGGTGTCGATCACGGCGAGAAGCTGTCCGGCCTCGACGTGGTCGCCGAGGTCGGCGTGGAGCGACTTCAGGTATCCGACGGCGCGCGCGCCCAGGACGGTCTGCTGCATCGCGCGCACGTCGCCGGGCAGGCGCAGCTCGGGCGGGGCGGGGTTGCGGCGCGGCTTCTCGACCTCGACGCGCGGCCGGTCGTCGCGCTCGGCGGCCGCGAGCGCGAGCCTCTCCATGCGCGCCCGTCGCGGGGCGAGCCCGAGCGCGAAGGCGCCGGCGAGCAACGCGATCGCGGCGAGCGCCGCGAGGGCGACGACGCGCGTCTTCGCGGGCGCGACCGGAACGTCGGGGGAGTCAGGCACCGCAGGCGCCTTCTCGGCAGGGGTCGGCTCCATCAGCGCAGCTCCACTTCGACGTGCGTCGCGGGGGCCTTCCGGCGCAGGACGCTGTAGACGACGGGGACGAAGAACAGCGTGGCGAAGGTGGCGGCGAGGAGGCCGCCGATCACGGCGCGGCCGAGCGGCGCGTTCTGCTCGCCGCCCTCGCTCAGCCCGAGCGACATCGGCAGCATCCCGATGATCATCGCGAGCGCGGTCATCACGACGGGCCGCAGGCGCGTCATGCCGGCCGCGAGCGCGGCGGCGTGCGCCGACCGGCCGTCGCCGCGCTGGTCGTTGGCGAAAGTGATCAGCAGGATGCTGTTCGCCGTCGCGACGCCGATGCTCATGATCGCGCCCATGAGCGCCGGCACGCTGATCGTCGTCGCGGTCGAGAAGAGCATCCAGAGGATGCCGGACAGCGCGCCCGGCAGCGCCATCAGGATGATCAGCGGGTCGGTCCACGACTGGAAGTTGACGACCATCAGCAGGTAGACCAGCACCACCGCGAAGGCGAGGCCCCACAGGAGCCCGTCGAACGAGGCGCGCATGCTCTCGACCTGGCCGCGCAGCGTGATCGTCGAGCCGCGCGGAAGCTCCTTCGTGCGGCGCTCGACGACGTCACGCACCGCGTTCGCCACGGCGCCGAGGTCGGAGTCGGCGACGCCGAGCAGCACGTCGTAGGTGGGCGCGATGTCGTAGTGGGTGACGTTCGCGGGCGTCGTGCCGCGCCGCAGCGTCATCAGGCTGCCGAGGAGCTGCGTGCCGGTGCTCGCGCCCCCCTCGCTCCCGCCGGAGATCGGCGTGTTCTGCAACGCGTCGAGCGACGCCATCTGGTACTGCGGCGTCTGCACGAAGATCGCGTAGTTCACCGTCGTCTTCGGGTTGAGCCAGAAGTTCGGCGCGGTCTGGTTCGACGAAGAGAGCGAGATCAGGAGGTCGCTCGCGACGTCCTTCTGCGAGACGCCGGCGAGCTGCGCGAGCGTGCGGTCGACGTCGATGCGCAGGTCGGGCGTGCGCGGGACCTGCTGCAGGCGCGCGTCGGCGGCGCCGGGGATGCGCTCGACGTCGCGCAGGATCGCGCGCGCGATCTTCTCGTTCTCCGCCGCGTTGCCCTGCGGCCCCGCGACCTGGATGTCGATCGGCGCGGAGAGGCCGAAGTTCAGCACCTGCGTCGCGATGTCGGGCGACTGGAAATAGAAGACGACGCCGGGGAAGCGCTGCGGCAGCGACTTGCGCAGCCGCTCGACGTAGCCGGCGGTGGGGGCGTGGTTCGGCCCGAGCGAGACGAGGATCTCGCCGTCGGCGGGCGAGGTCATCGAGCCGTCGCTGAGCGAGAGGTTGAGCCCGCTGTAGGGGATCCCGAGGTTCGCGAGCAGCGTCACGAGCTCACCGGGCGGGATCGTGGCGCGGATCTCCGCCTCGACCGCGGAAATCGTGCGCTCGGTCTCCTCGATGCGCGTGCCCGGCGCGTCGCGCACGTGCAGGCGGATCTGGCCGGCGTCGACCGACGGGAAGAAGTCGCGCCCCAGCAGCGGGAAGAGGGCGCACGAGCCGCCGAAGAAGAGCGCGAAGGCGCCCGCCGTCGCGAGGCGGTGGGAGAGCGTCCACGCCAGCAGTCCGCCGTAGCGGCGGCGCAGCGCCTCGAAGGCGCGGTCGAAGCGGGCGTGGAACCACCAGAACGGGTCGAAGCGCAGCCGCTTGCCGTTCCCGCCGTTCGCGCCCGCCTCCGGCGTCCCGCCGTAGCGCGCGACCTCGCCTGCCAGCAGGTGGTGGACGAGCGTCGGCACCAGCGTGCGGCTCAGCAGGTAGCTGGTGAACATCGCGAAGGCGACCGCCATCGCCATCGGCATGAAGAGGTAGCGGGCGGCGCCGCTGATGAACGCGACCGGCACGAAGACGATGCAGATGCAGAGCGTCGACACGAAGGCCGGCACCGCGATCTGGCTCGCGCCGTCGAGGATCGCCTGGACCAGGCGTTTGCGCTGGTGCAGGTTGCGGTGGATGTTCTCGATCTCGACGGTCGCGTCGTCGACCAGGATGCCGACCGCGAGCGCCATCCCGCCGAGCGTCATGACGTTCAGGGTGTGGCCGAGCGCGCCGAGCACGACGATCGAGACCAGGATCGAGAGCGGGATCGAGATCACGACGATCAGCGTGCTGCGCCACGAGCCGAGGAAGAGCAGGATCATCAGGCCGGTCAGCCCGGCCGCGATCGCCGCCTCCTTGATCACCCCTTCCACCGCCGCGCGCACGAAGAGCGACTGGTCGAAGAGCGGGGTCACCTCGAGCTCCTCGGGGAGCGTCGCGAGGATGCCGGGCAGCGCCTTCTTGATGTCGTCGACGACCTCGAGCGTCGAGCTCGACCCCATCTTCAGGATCGAGATGAGCACGCCGCGCTTGCCGTCGGCGTGGACGATGTTCGTCTGCACGGAGAAGCCGTCGCGCACATGGGCGACGTCGCGCACGTAGACGGTGCGCCCGTCCACCGACTGGATCGGCAGGTCGTTCAGCGCGGTCACCACCTCGGGGCTGCCGTTCAGCCGGACCGAGTACTCCTGCGCGCCGATCTTCGCGGTGCCGGCCGGCAGGATCAGGTTCTGCGCGTTCACCGCGTCGGAGACGTCGGAGGGCGAGAGGCCGTAGGCGTGCATCCGCGCCGGATCGATGTCGATCATGATCTGGCGCTGCTTGCCGCCGTACGGATACGGGATCTGCACGCCCGGGATCGTCACGAGCTTCGGCCGCAGCCCGTTCACGGCGAGGTCGAACAGGCTCTGCTCGGGCAGCGTCGCGCTGCCGACCGCGAGCTGCAGGATCGGGACGCTCGACGCGCTGTAGCGGATGATGAAGGGCGGGTTGGTGCCGGGCGGCATCTGCCGGATCGCCGCCTGCGAGATCGCCGTCACCTGCGCCGTCGCCGCCTCGACCTTCGCGTTCTTCTGCAGGAAGAGCTTGACGACGCTGATGCCGTAGAGCGATTGCGACTCGATGTGCTCGATGTCGTTGACGGTCGTCGTCACGAAGCGCTCGAAGTTCGCGACGATGCGCTTCTCCATGTCGTCGGGCGACATGCCGGTGTAGTTGAAGATGACCGAGATCACCGGGATCTCGATCTCCGGGAAGATGTCGGTCGGCATGCGCCGGATCGACAGCACGCCCAGGATCACGACCAGCAGGGCCGCGACCACGAAGGTGTAGGGCCGGCGCAGGGCGAGGCGGACGATCCACATGGCGGCGGCTCAGCGCTCCAGCAGGGGGAGGGGGCGGTGCGTCACGGCGCGCTCGGATCGGCGGTGCGATCGGTCGACGTCGGCTCGGGCCGCGCCTCTTCCCAGCCGCCGCCGAGCGCCTTGCAGAGCGCGGCGAGGCCGGTCGCCTGGTTGCGGTCGCTCTGCACGAGCGCGTCCTCGGCCAGGAAGAGCGAGCGCTGCGCGTCGAGCACCGGCAGGAAGCCGCTCTGCCCCTGCGTGTAGAGCGTGGTCGCGAGGCCGACCGCGCGGCGGTTGGCGGCCACGGCTTCGGCCAACGCCATGTGGCGCTCCTGCTCCTGCACGTAGGCGACGAGCGCCGCCTCGACCTCCTGCAGCGCGATCAGGACGGTCCTGCGGAAGAGGATCTGCGACTGCTCGGCGCGCGCCTCCTCGACGTGCACGGCGTCGCGCACGCGGCCGAAGTCGAGCACGGGCCAGACGAGCGAGGGGCCGATCGACCAGGAGCGGTTCGACCAGCGGTCGAGGCCGGTGACGCGGTCGGCGGAGACTCCGACGTCGCCGGTGATCGCGATCTTCGGGTAGAGGTCGGAGGTCGCGACGCCGATGCGCGCCGTCGCCGCGTGGAGCTCCGCCTCGGCGCGCCGCACGTCGGGGCGGCGCCGCACGAGGTCGGACGGCAGCCCCATCGGGACGACCGGCGGCACCGAGGGGATCGCCGCGGCGGCGGCGAGCTGCTGCTCGAGCTCCTCGGGCGTGCGGTCGAGCAGGACGGTGAGCGCGAGGAGGGACTGGCGCGCGGCGACGTCGAAGCCGGGCAGCGTCGAGCGCGTGATCGCCATCTGCGCCTCGGCGTTGGCGACGTCGAGGCTGCTGACGAAGCCGCCGCGCTGGCGGCGCCGCACCAGGTCGGCGGTGCGCGTCTGCGCCTCGAGGTTGTCGCGCGCGATCGCGGACTGGCGGCGCGCGCCGACCAGCTCGCAGTAGTCGACGGTCACCTCGGCGGCGAGCGTGACGAGCAGGTCGCGCTCGTCCTCGACGACCGCCTGCAGGTCGGCCTCGGCCGCCTCGACGCCGCGCCGCGCGCCGCCGAAGAGGTCGATCTCCCACGCCGCGTCGAAGCCGGCCTGCCAGAGGTCGTGCGTCGCGGCCAGCTCGCCCTTGCGGGACGGCGCGACGACGGTGGCGCTGGTGCGGCGGTACGCCGCGGAGGCGTCGACCTCGGGCGCGAGCGCCGCCTCGGCCAGGCCGCGCGCGGCGCGCGCCTCGCGCAGGCGCGCCTGCGCCAGGTGGACGTCGAGATTCGCGTCGAAGGCGCGCTCGACCAGCGCGTCGAGCATCGGATCGCCCAGCAGCGACCACCAGCGCACCGTCGTCACCGGATCGCGGGTCACGCGGCTGATCGGCTCGGTGGACGGCGCCTGGACGCTCCCGAACGCCTCGGGGAGCTCGCTCTTCTGCGGCTCGTAGTCGGGCCCGACCTGGCACGACGCCGCGAGCAGCGGCGCGCCGAGCAGAAGGGTCCCACGTCTCGTCGAGGTCTTCACGGTCTCGTCTCCGCGGCGGCGACGCGCGTCACTCGTAACGGAGCGCCTCGATCGGATCGAGGCGCGACGCCTTCCAGGCGGGGTACCAGCCGAACACGATCCCGACCGTCGCCGACACGGCGAACGCGGCCACGACCGCGCCCGGCGACGATTCGGTCGGCCAGTGCAGCAGGACGCTCACGACCCACGAGCTGCCGATGCCGAGCGCGATGCCGAGCGTGCCGCCGGCCACGCAGAGCACGACCGCCTCGACCAGGAACTGGCGCAGGATGTCGCGCGCGCGCGCGCCGACGGCCATGCGCAGGCCGATCTCGCGCGTCCGCTCGGTCACCGACACGAGCATGATGTTCATGATCCCGACGCCGCCGACCACCAGCGAGATCAGCGCGACGACCAGCAGGAGCTGCGTCATCACGTCCGTCGTCGAGGAGAGCGCCTTCGACATCTCGGTCATGTCGCGCACGTTGAAGTCGTCGGCGACGCCGGGGCGCAGCCGGTGGCGATCGCGCAGGAGCTGCGAGACCTGGGCGATCGCCTGCGGCATCGCGGGGCCCGAGACGGCGGCGAGCGTGATCTGGTCGACGTTGGTGAAGCGGACCGGCATCGGCGAGTCGGCCTGCTGCGTCGCCGACGGCACCGGATAGAGGGGGAGCGCGCCGGGGTAGAGCTGGTTCAGCGAGTTCACGGTCGTGCCGCCCGCCGCCGCGCCGGCGTTCGCCGCGCTCTGGTTGGCCGTCTGCGCCGACGAGCCCGACACGCGCGACTTGATCGTCGTCCAGGGGGCGAGCACGACGTCGTCCTGGTCGAAGCCCATCGTGTTGGCGCCCTTGCGGGAGAGGACGCCGACCACCTTGAGCGCGACGTTCTGGACGCGGATCTCCTTGCCGACCGCCGATTCGCCCTGGAAGAGCTCGCGCTCGATCGTCGTGCCGAGCACGCAGACCTTGCTTGCGTTGCGGACGTCGCGGTCGGTGAAGCACTCGCCCGAATCGAGGTCGGTCCAGTCGCGCACGTCGAGGAAGGCGGGCGTCGTCCCGTAGATGTACATCGGGACCCAGTTGCGATTGCCGTAGATGACCTGGGTGCGCACGCGCACCACCGGCGCGGCGGAGCGGACCGCCGGGCACTCCTTCAGCATCGCCTCGCAGTCCTCGGGCGTGAGCGTCATCACGCTGCTGCCGCCGTAGCTCACGCCGCCGCTCGACGCGGCGCCCGGCTGCACGAGCAGGTTGTTCGCGCCCATGCTCGCGATCGTCTTCTGGATCTGCGTCGACGACCCATTGCCGATCTCCATCATCGCGATGACGGCGGCGACGCCGATGATGATCCCGACCGCGGTGAGGACCGCGCGCGTGACGTTGCGCCGCAGCGCGCGCAGGGCCGTCCCGACCGTCCGAGTGACGCGCATGGAGGGCCTCCTCAGGCGTGCGCCGCCGCGATGACGGCCTCGGAGCGGCCGTCGTCGGCGATGGCGCCGTCCTTGATGCGGATGGTGCGGCGTGCCACGCGCGCGACCTCGGGATCGTGCGTCACGAGCAGGACGGTGAGCCCGTCCGTCCGGTTCAGCTCCTGGAACATGCGCAGCACCTCCGCGCTGGTGTGCGAGTCGAGGTTGCCGGTCGGCTCGTCGGCGAGCAGGAGCGACGGCTGGTTCACGAGCGCGCGCGCGATCGCGACGCGCTGCTGCTGCCCGCCGGAGAGGCGCGACGGCACGTGGTCGAGCCGGTCGCCGAGGCCGACCCGCTCGAGCAGCTTCGTCGCGCGCTCGCGGCCTTCTCGCTCGCCCACTTCGTGCGGCGCGTAGGCGAGCGGCATCCGGACGTTGTCGAGCGCGTTCGTGCGCGCGAGCAGGTTGAAGCTCTGGAAGACGAAGCCGATCTTCGAGTTGCGCAGGTGGGCGCGGCCGTCGTTCGAGAGGCGCGACACCTCCTGGCCCTCGAACCAGTACTCGCCGCGGGTGGGCCGGTCGAGGCAGCCCAGGATGTTCATGAGCGTCGTCTTGCCCGAGCCCGACGCGCCCATGAGCGCGACGAGGTCGCCCTGCTCGATCCGGCAGGTGACGCCCTTCAGCACCGGCAGGTCGAGGTCGCCGGTGCGGTAGGTCTTCGAGACGTCCTTCAGCTCGAGGAGCGCCATGGTTCGCGCCTACTGCTTCTGCGTGCCGCTGGTGCCGCCCGGATTGGCGTTGCCGCGGTTGAACTGCGGGGTGAAGGGGTTCGCGCCGGCGGGGGCCGGGCGATCGGCGTCGGCGCGCGCCTCGCCGAGGACGACGACCGTCCCTTCGGCGACGCCGTCGCCGGAGATCTCGGTGAAGGTCCCGTCGGTCGGGCCGACCACGACGGAGAGCGGCCGCACGAACGCGCCGTCGGCGATCCAGAGGTTGGCGCGGCGCACCGGCTCCTCGTGGTCGGAGGGCTCCTTGGCCGCGCCGGCCGGCCGCTTCGCGTGCGGCGGCTTCGCGCGCGCGGCCTCGAGTTCGGCGCGTGCGGCGGGCTCGATCCGGTCGGCCGGCGGCGTCCAGCGCAGCGCCGCATTCGGGACGAGCAGCACGTTCTCGTCGTGCGAGATCTCGAACTGCGCGTTCGCGGTGAGGTAGGGGAGGAGGCGGCCGCTCGAGTTGTCGGTGGTCACCTCGACGGTGTAGGTGACGACGTTCTGCGTCATGGCGGCGTTGAGCCGCACCTTGTTCACCTCGCCGTGGAACGCCCGGTTCGGGTAGGCGTCGACCGTGAACCGGACCGGCTGGCCCGCCTTGATCGAACCGATGTCGGCCTCGTTGACCGAGACCCAGACCTGCATGCGCTTCAGGTCCTTGGCGATCAGGAAGAGGCTCGGCGCGTTCAGGCTCGCCACGACGGTCTGCCCGATGTTCACTCGGCGGTCGATGATCACGCCCTTCACGGGCGCCTTGATCGTGCAGTAGCCGAGGCTGCGCTGCGCGCGGTCGAGCGCCGCCTGCGCCTGCGCCACCGCGCCGCGCGCCTGCACGACGGCCGCCTCGCCGACCGCGACGTTGGCGCCCGCGACCTCGAAGGCCGAGTGGTAGGCGTCGTAGTCGACCTGCGCCAGCGCGTCGGAGGGGCCGAGCTTCTCGGCGCGCTCCCAGTCGCGCTTCGCCTGCTCGCGCTTCGCCTTGAACTGCGTGAGGTCCGCCTCGGAGCGCAGCACCCCCGCCTTCGCCTGCTCGAGCTGCGCGTTCGCGAGCGCGACGTCGGCCTGGTAGAGCGAGTCGTCGATCTGCGCCAGGACCGTCCCGTCGTCGACTTGCGAGCCGTAGTCGACGAGGCGGCCGGCCGCGTCGCGGCCGAAGGAATTGATCGCGCCGGCGACCTGCGCGCCGACGTCGATCACCTCCTCGGGCTCGACCGTCCCGGTCGCGCCGATCGTGGCGACCAGGTCGCCGCGCACGACGGCCGCGGTCCGGAAGGGCGGCGCGTCGGCGGCGCCGTCGCGGCGGTACCAGTGCCAGCCGGCGAAGCCGCCGCCCGCCATCAAGAGGGCCAGCGCGAATCCGAGGATCGACTTCATGTCATTGGCCCCGCTCCGCGAGGTCGTCCTCGCCGTCGATCGTCTCGCGCGGATCGACCAGCGATTCGAGGTGGTTCGTGAGGAGGTCGAGGAGCCGGCGCAGCTCCTCCTGCTCGGGCCGGGAGAGGCCGGCGAGCAGCCGCGCGAGCCGCTCGGGCTGGCCGACCAGCACCTGCGCGACGCGCTCGCGCCCGCTGCGGGTCAGGCGGACCTCGCGCACGCGCTGGTCCTCCGACGAGACGGTCGTCGTGAGCAGGCCCATCCGCTTCAGCCGGTCGACGGCGCCGGTCACGCTGGGGGGCTGGACCAGGAGGCGCGCCCCGAGGTCGCACAGCCGCAGCCCGACCGTCCCCTCGTCCTCGGCGCGCTGCAGAGTGCGCAGCACCGTCCACTGCGAGATGCTGATCCCGAAGCTCCCGATGTGGGGAGCCATGATCCGGCGCACCAGGCCGAAGCTGCGGGCGAGCGCGCGCAGGACGGTCTCCGCGTGGCGGCGGCGCTGCGGCTTTCGCGCCGCGCGGCCGGCGCGGACGCGGCGGCGGACACTGCCGCGGACGGCACCCGCGCGTGAAGTCGGGGCAGGGCTCGCGGACGGCGCCATGTCGCTCCTCGGATCGGGCGGCGAAGTTTACTTAGCGTCCTAACTATTCGGCAGGGTCGAGGGCGCGGGAGGGGGGCGCCGGCGCCGGCGCGACCGCGCACGGCGCGCGCACGGTCCGCGGCGCGACGACGGGACGGCCCGGGAAGGAGGAGGAGATCCTTCCATATGTAATGGGCGCCGTCCCGGAGCACGGCGGGGGCGTGCGGAGGCGCGGACCGCGCGCCCGCTCAGACGGCTCCGAGCCGCTCCGCCTCGACCGCGGCCGCTTCCGACAGCGGCCGGGAGGTCCGCGCCGGCGCCCCGGCGTGCGCGAGCCCGACGCGCGGGTGGGCCAGCGCGCGGCGCGCCGCCGCCGCGTCGCCGCGCCGCAGCGCGCGCCGCAGCGACTCGAGCAGCGCGGCGACCTCCGCGTGCGGCGGCGCCGGCTCCTCGTCGACGAGCACGCCCGCCCGTCCCGGGACGGGCTCGAGGCGGCCCGAGATCGAGAGCTCCTCGCGCAGCTTCTCGCCCGGCCGCAGGCCGACGAAACGCAGCCGCGGCGGCGCGTCGCGCCCGGCGAGGCGCGCGAGGTCGCAGGCGAGGTCGACGACGCGGCGCGGCCGGCCCATGTCGAGGACGTAGAGGCCGCGCGGCTCCGGCAGCGAGCCGGCCACCAGCACGAGCTGCGACGCCTCGGGGATCGAGAGGAACCAGCGCTCGACGTCGGGGTGGGTGATCGTGAGCGGCTCGCCGCGCGCGATCTGGCGCAGGAAGGTCTCGACCACCGAGCCGCGGCTCGCGAGCACGTTCCCGAAGCGGACCACGCTGCAGCGCGCGCCGTGGCGCGCCGAGCGCCGGCCCGCGTCGCGCACGACCAGCTCGGCGACACGCTTGGTCGCGCCCATGACGCTCGACGGGCGGACCGCCTTGTCGGTCGAGATCAGGACGAACGAGCGCACGCGCGCCGCCGTCGCGAGGCGGACGAGATCGCGCGTACCCAGCGCGTTGTTGGCCACCGCCTCGAGGACGTTCTGCTCCATGAGCGGCACGTGCTTGTGCGCCGCCGCGTGCAGCACGACCTCGGGCCGCACGCGCCGCAGCAGCCGCGCGAGCGCTTTGCGGTCGCGCAGGTCGAGCACGGCGAGCTCGCGCGCGATCTCGGGCGCGCTCTCGTCGAGCTCGCGGCCGAGCTCGAAGAGGCCGTTCTCGTCCTTGTCGAGCAGGACGAGGCGGCGCGGCGCGAGGAGCGCGAGCTGCCGCGCCAGCTCCGATCCGATCGACCCGGCCGCGCCGGTGAGGAGGATGGTCCGCCCGCGATACTCGCCGGCGATGGCATCGTCGCGCGGGTCGAGCCGCACCGGCGGGCGGCCCATCAGGTCCTCGATCGAGACGTCGCGCAGCGACGACGCGAGGTCTCGGCCGAGCGGCGCCGGAGCGCGCGCCCGCTCCAGCAGCGACGGCACGATCTGCACGCGCGCGCCGTGGCGGCGCGCCGCGTCGACCAGCGGGCGCAGGCTCTCCTCCGGCAGCGCCGCGATCGCGATCAGCAGGTGGTCGGGGCGCGTGCGCGCCAGCCAGTCGGGGACGTCGGCGAGCGCGCCGACGACCGGCACTCCGGAGACGTGCGTGCCGCGCTTGCGCGGGTCGTCGTCGAAGCAGGCGAGCAGCTCGGCGTCGCCGCCGGCCCGCTCGAAGAGCTCGCGCACCAGCGCGACGGCGGTCCGCCCCGCGCCGACGAGCGCGATCCGGCCGGCGAGCGCGCTGCGCGGCCGCGCCCGCCGCTCCGCTCTCGCCTCGAGGATCGACCAGAGGCTGCGCAGCGCCGCGCCGCCGAGCAGCGCGAGCAGGTAGGTGAGGACGACCACCGACCAGGGCGCGCGCAGCAGCGCGAGCCGGTCGGGGAGCAGCGCCCGCCACGCCGACAGCGCGGCGAGCGGCGGCAGGAGCTGCAGCGCGAGGCGGCGGAACTCGGCCGCGTCGAACCAGCGCCACGCCGAGCGCAGCCCGCCGCCGAGCACGATCGAGGCGAGCGCCCCCGCGACGAGCGGAACCGTCCCGCCGATCAGGCGCGTCCGGTCGACGCCCGCCGGCATCCCGTCGAAGCGGAGCAGCGTCGCGCCCCACCAAGCGGCCGCGACGAGCGCGCCATCGAGGAGAAGCTTCAACGCATTGCGCAGCCGCGTGCCGGGCAGCGCGAGCGGCGCGTCGTCGCGCCGGATCCGGAGCAGCACGAGCGCGGCGCGCACCAGGAGCTCGAGGTCGCCGATCAGGCTGCGCCGCTCGAGCCAGCCGAGATCGAGCTCGATCTTCTTGGGGAGGATCTCGGCGACGTAGTGCTCCTCGCGGCCGTGCTCGGGCAGCAGCTCTTCTTCATGGCGCCACGCGAGCGAGGCGGGGGAGACGAGGCCCGGCCGCACGCGCAGCAGCGCGCCGTAGGCGGCCGGGGCGCGGCGCACCATCTCGGCCACCTCCGGGCGCGGACCGACGAGCGCCATCTCGCCGCGCACGACGTTCCAGAGCTGCGGCAGCTCGTCGAGCTTGGTGCGGCGCAGGAAGCGGCCGAGGCGCGTCACGCGAGGGTCAGCGCGCCCCGTCAGGCGCGGCCCGAGCCGCTCGGCGCCGGCCACCATCGTGCGCAGCTTCCAGAGCCGGAACGACCGGCCGCCGCGGCCGACGCGCTCCTGCGCGAAGAGCGCCGGCCCGGGCGAGGTCGCCTTCACCAGCGCGGCGAGCAGCGCGAGCAGCGGCGCGGCCAGGAGCAGGGCGGCGCCGCCGGCCACGACGTCGACGGCGCGCATCGCCTGCTCGAGGCGGCGCATGCGGCGCAGCACGAGGGCGTCGGGCGCGGCGCTCAGCGGACGCTCCCTTCCAGGATCGAGCGCAGCGCGCCGGCAATCCCATCGACGTCTTCTTCGCGCAGCCGCGGATGGAGCGGGAGCGAGAGCACTTCGCGGCCGGCGCGCGCGGCGACGGGGCAGTCCTCGCTGCGCGTGCCGTAGAGCGTCTTCATCACGGTCATCTCGTGCAGCGGCGTGAAGTGGACGCTGCTGCCGATGCCGCGCCGGCCGAGCTCGAGCGCGAGCTCGTCGCGCGTGATCCCGGCGAGCCCGGGGTCGATCCGGACCACGTAGAGATGGCGCGCCGAGACGAAGCCGGGCCGCGTCGGGAGCGGCCGCACGCCCGGCAGGCCGCACAGCGCGGCGTCGTAGCGGCGCGCGAGGGTCTCGCGCCGGTCGCGCTGCGCGACCATGCGCGGCAGCTGCGCGACGCCGAGCGCCGCCAGCAGGTCGGGCAGGTTCATCTTGAAGCCGACGTCCTCGACGTCGTAGGTCGCGCGCGCCCCGATCTGCATGCGCGTGTGCGCCGGCCGGCTGATCCCGTGCAGCGACCAGCGCCGCGCGCGCGCGACGACGCTTTCGTCGTCGCTCACGAGCGCGCCCCCTTCGCCGACCGCGAGCTCCTTGGTGGCGTAGAAGGAGAGCGCCGCCCCGAGCGTCCCTTCGCCCGGCCGGCGCCCGCCTTCGTGGCCGGTGAGGCAGTGGGCCGCGTCCTCGACGATTGCGAGCCGCTCGGCGCGCGCGAGCGCGAGCAGCGGCGCGATCGCGCACGGCTGTCCGGCGAAATGGACCGGGACCATCAGGCGCGCGCGGCGCGTGATCTTGCGGGCGACGTCGGCGGGGTCGATCAGCAGCGTCTCGTCGTCGACGTCGACGACGACCGGCCGCGCGCCCAGGTGGATCGCGACCTCCGCGGTCGCCATGAACGTGATCGCCGGGACGAGCACGTCGTCGCCCGGCCCGACGCCGGCCGCCTTGTAGAGGAGGAAGAGCGCCGACGTCGCCGAGTTGAGCGCGAGGGAGTGGCGCCGCTCGAGCAGCTCGCAGAGCCCGCGCTCGAGCTCGCCGCAGCGCGGCCCGGTCGTGAGCCAGCCCGAGCGCAGCGTCGCGACCACCGCCGCGACGTCGCCCTCCTCGATCGCGGCCTGATGGAATGGAATCTGGATCGGGAACGGGGACGGGATCGTGGCGCGGGCCGACTTCGGGTTCCTCGCCTCGTCTTCACGTTCGAGAAGCGGCGTCGTCATCCGGAGGCTCCAGGTGAGGCGACGGTGACGGCGGCGGCGGCGAGCTCCGGCGGTGCCTCGATGGTCGCAAGGTCGAAGGCGCGCAGCGGCGCGCACCGTCCCATTTGCACCGCGAGCCGCGGCAGGAGGCGCGCGAGCGGCGGGATCGGTGTCAGCGAGCGGAACGCGACGCGGCAGCCGGCGAAGAGCGAGCGGTGCTCGTCGCGCGCGACGCGGCGCACCTGGCGGTTGAAGGGGTTGGGCAGGCGCGCGTCGTAGGAGAGGACGAGGCCGCCGGGCCGGCAGACGCGCACCATCTCGGCCGCGACGACGCGGCGCGCCGCGGCGGCGCGCACCGACGAGAGGACGGTGCACTGCACGACGACGTCGAAGCTGCCGTTCCGGAACGGCAGCTGCCGCCCGTCGGCGGCGACGCGCCGCGCGCCGGGATTCGCCCCGAGCCGCTCCGCCAGCAGGTCGGTCGCGACGACCGCGCGCGGCGCGGCGCCGTGCGCAGCGAGCGCGGCGGCGAGGTCGCGGTCGCCGCTGCCGACGTCGAGGATGCGCAACGTATCGACGGCCGCGCCGAACCGCGCGCGCAGCTCGGCCGCGAGGGCGAAGTCGCGCTCGCCGACGATGCGGCGCTGGCCCGGGTCGCTCTCGCTCCAGGCGCGCCGGCGCGCGCGGTCGGCGGCGTACGCCGCGTAGACCGAACGGATCCCCTCGCGCGAGTCGTCGGGCGCGCGCCGCGGCAGGCCGGCGAGGAAGCCGAGCCCGTAGCCGAAGTGCATCAGCGCGAACACGCAGGCCTGGCGCAGCATCTCGATCGGCGCGCGGCGCACGCCGCGGAGCGCGCGCACGCTCGCGACCGCGACCGCCGCGCCGTAGGCCGCCGCGGCGCCGGCCGCCAGGACGAGCGCCGCCGTCGGCGCCACGCCGCCCGCCGCCGCGAGCAGCGGCACCAGGAGGGCGAGCACCAGCAGCGACGGGACCGCCTGGCGCACGCGCCAGCTCCCGGCGACGCGCCGCAGCGCGGCCGGCTTGAAGAGGCCGTACTCGAAGTACTGCCGGAAGAGGCGGCGCGCCGTCGCGCGCGGCTGGTAGGTCGAGCGGATGCGCGCGTCGAGCCAGATGCTGGCCCCGCGCGCGCGCGCCCGCGCGAACCACTCGTCGTCCTCGTCGCGCACGAGGTGCTCGTCGAAGGGGCCGAAGCGCCAGAGCGCGTCGGCGCGAAAGACGCCGAGGTAGACCGACTCGGCCGCGCCGGTGGTCCCGTCGAAGTGGAAGGCCGCGCCGCCCATGCCGAAGCGCGACGCCAGCGCGCGCGCGACCGCCTTGGCGAACGGAGCGAGATCCTGGTTCATGAGCATCGGCGCCAGCATCGGCCCGCCCACCACGTCGGCACCCGACTCGGCGAAGGCGCGCACCGCGGCGCGCAGGTAGTCGGCGGCGTAGCGCGTGTGGCCGTCGGCGCGCGCGACGATCTCGCCGCGCACGCGGCCGAAGCCGAGGTTGAGCGCGGTCGAGACGATGATCCCGGGATTGTCGAAGAGGCGCACCCGCGGATCGAGGTCGGCGACCCGGCGCACCTGCTCGCGCGTCGCGTCGGTCGAGCGGCCGTCCATCACGACGATCTCGAAGCGGTCGCGCGGATAGTCCTGCGCGAGCAGGCTGTGGAGCGCCGCCAGGATCGAGCGCGCCTCGTTGCGCACCGGCATCAGGACGGAGACGAACGGCGGCCGCTCCGCCCCGTCAGGAGCGGACGACGCGTTCGCGCGCGGCGACGGCGGTCGCCGCTCCGACTCCACGGACTCCACCCTCTTCCTCCTTCTTCACGGCGGGCGCGGCGGGCAGGAGCTCGCCGTAGAGGGCGCGCGTGCGCTGCGCGATCGAGGCCCAGGAGCCTTCGGTGCGGCAGAAGCGGGCGTGCGCCCCTCCCATCTTTCGGGCGCGCGCCGGGTCGGACAGAAGTTCCTTCAGGGCGGCGGCGAGCGCCTGCGGATCCTCCGGAGGGACGAGGAGGCCGCTGACGCCGTCCCGGACCACTTCCGGCAGCGCGCCGACGTGCGTCGCCACGAGCGGCCGCCCGTACGCCCCCGCCAGGAAGGCGACGCCGCTCTGGGAGGCCTTCCGGTAGGGGAGGACGACCGCGGTCGCCGCCGTGAAGAGCGCGCCGACCTCGGCCGCCTCGACGTAGCGCAGGCGCCACTCGATCCGGTCCGCGACGCCGAGCGAGCGCGCGCGCGACTGCAGCGGCGCGACGTCGAGCTCGGGTTCGCCTGCGATCACGACGCGCAGCTCCGGCACGCGCGCGGCGACCTGCGGCAGTGCGTCGATCAGATCGGGGAGCCCCTTCTCTTCGTGGAGGTACCCGAAGAAGAGGAGCGTCGGTGGATGGCGCGTCGCGTCGCATTCCGTCTCGTCAGGCGCGGCCGCCGGCGCGAGGAGCTGCGCGGCGCCGTGCGGCACCACGCGGATGCGCGCGGCGACGCTCGGCACGCGGGCGGCGAGCTCGCGCTCGAGTGCCACGCCGTGCACGACGATGCGGTCGGCCGCGCGCTGCAGCAGGCCCGCCGCCAGCGCGCCGAGCCGGGTCGCGTTCTTGGGGACGAGGTCGTGCGCCGTGACGACGGTGCGCGCCCGCGTCGCGGCGCGCGCCGCCAGCAGCAGCCCGAGATGGAGCAGCGGATGGGTGCCGGCCTGAAGATGGAGCACGTCGGGCGCGAACGCACGCAGCGCGGCGAGCAGCGCGCGCGGCGACGACCGCCAGCGCTCGAAGAGCGGCGCGACGCGAAAGGCCGGTGGCGCTTTGCGATCGGCCGCGGCGAATTCGCCGTCGCGCGCCGTGACGAGGAGGACGTCGACGCCGGCCCGGGCGAGCGCTCCGGCGAGCGCGCGCGAGTACTGGTGGATCCCGCCGCGGCCGGCCGGCTCGAGCAGCGCCACGCGCAGCGCGCGCTCGCTACGCATCGGGGGCGACCTCGCCGATCAGCGCGCGCCACTCCGAGGCGAAGCGGGCGAAGGAGAAGCGCGCCGCCGCTGTCGTGCGCGGAATGAAGCGCTGCGGCGCCGCGAGTGCCTGGTCGACGGCGGCGAGGAAGCGGGCTTCGAAGCCGCGGGCCGGCCCGAGCGGGACGACGATCCCGAACGGGTGCTCGCCAGGCGTCGGGAAGCAGCCGGTCGCCGACGTGACGATCGGCCGGTCGGCGTGCAGCGCCTCGATGAGCGCGAGCGAGCAGCCCTCGTAGCGCGACGGCAGCACGACCACGTCGCACGCCGCATGGAGGCGGCGCAGCGGCTCGTGCGAGACGACGCCGAGGAGGCGCAGGTTGGGCGGCAGGCCGCTCTTCGGGGCGACGCCCGCGACCAGCACGGTCACGTCCGGCCGCGCGCGCGCGAGCGCGACCACTTCGCCGAACCCCTTGGTCTGCTGCGCGCGGCCGACGTAAAGGGCGATCTTCGCTTCTTCGGCGAGGCGCAGCGCGCGGCGCGCCTCGAGCGACGCCGGCCGCAGCCGCTCGTCCGGCGCCGCCCCGTTCTCGATCACGTGCACCTTCGAATGCACGCCGTAGTGCGCGCGCACCTCGTCGGCCACCGCCTGCGAGACGGCGACGACCGCCGCGCGGCCGCGCGCGGCGCGCCTCTCGAGCCACGCGCCGTAGGTGCGCGCGATCGCGCCGCGCCGCCGCTCGAGCGGCGTGATCGCGCGGCCGAGCCCGGCGTAGGTGCCGTGGAAGACGGCGACGACCGGCACCGGCGCCGTCCGCAGCGCCCACGCGGCGGCGCCGTTCGCGACGAGCGCAGCGGGGCGCAGCCGCTCGAGCGCACGCGCGAGCAGCGGCCGCGCGGCGCGAGCGTCGCGCGCCTCGTCGAAGAGGCGCCGCTTCCCGGCCGCGCCGGCGTAGGCGACCACCTCGCTGCCGGGGAAGGCCTCGAGCAGGCGCTGCGTGAAGGTCTCCACGCCGCCGGTCGAGCGGGCGGGATCGTCGCGCGTGAAGACGACGAGCCGCGGCGCCGCCGCGACCGCCGTGGCGACTGCCGCTGTGCGTGGTGCCGGCTGCGCGAGCGCGCGCGTCACGGCGCCGCTCCGTCCCGCTCGAGCGCGGCGCCACTTGGCGCGGTGCCCCTTGGCGCGGTGCCGAACACGTGGCGCAGCTTCGACGGCACGCGGTAGCCGAAGTAGTGGTGGAGCGCGCCGAGCCACGGCGTCAGCCCGGGCTCGAAGCCGAGCTCGTGCCCGAGCGCGACGAAGTGTTTGCGGCGGAACGCAGCGTCGTTGGCGAGGAGCCGCCACTCGTAGCGCAGCACGCGTCCGTTCCGTTGTCCGCCCCGCAGCCCGGCCTCGCTGCGCGGCCGATTGAAGCAGAGCGCGTGCGGGCAGGCGATCAGGCGCGCGCCGAGCCGCGCGAGCTGGATCTGGAAGTCGGTCTCCTCGCGGAATCCGGTGCGCCGGTAGAGCGTCTCGTCGAAGCGGGCGCGCGCGAACCAGGTGCGGCGCACCAGCATGATCGCGCACGCCATGGGTACCTCGACGTCGCCGTCGAAATCGGCCTCGTCGTCGTAGGCGAAATGGCGCCGGTCGACCAACCGGTCGGGCGCGACGCGGCGCGTGCGGGCGCGCCGCGCCTGCGCGGGCGTCTCGCCGCGGCGCAGCCACAGCCGCCGCCCCGCCGCGGCGTCGGCGCCGGCCGCGACGCGGTGCTCGTGCAGCGTGCGCGCGTAGCCGTCGGCGAGGTGGACGTCGTCGTCGACGAAGAGGACCGACTCGCCGGTCGCCGCGTCGGCGCCGGTGTTGCGCGCCGCCGGCGAGCCGCGGTTGCGCGCGAGGCGCAGCGTGCGCACGCGTGGATCGCCGGCCGCGAGCTCGCGCACCAGCGGCTCGATCGGAGCAGGGCTGCCGTCGTCGACGACGAGGATCTCCTGGACCTCCTGGCGCAGCCACGACGGCACCGTCTGACGCAGCTGGTCGGGCCGGTCGAAAGTCGGGACGACGATCGAGATCGGGAGCGCGCTCATGCGCAGGCTCCTCGGCGCCAGCGGTGGCGCGTCTGGAGGACGAGCACCGCGAGTCCCGCCGCGAGGCCGATCCAGCCGCCGTGCCAGTGGCCATGCTGGAAGAGCAGCGCACCGGCCACCGCCGGCGCGACCGCCCCGATCCACGGGAGCAGCGCGGCGCGCAGCGTCCCGTCGCCCCGGAGGTCGAGGCGCGCGGCGCCGAGGCGCAGCGCGACGACGCAGGCGACCGCGGCGACGAGGCTGTAGACGAGCGCGACGCCGGCCGCGCCGTACTCGGCGGGGACGAGCCCGGCGAGCGGGATCGCGACGAGGTTCTGCGCGAGGACGAGCGCGAGCGGGGCGCGCGCGAATCCGGTCGAGAGCAGCGCCGGTCCGGCCAGTCCGCCCAGCACGCGCGCGAACGAGTGGATCGCGAGGAGCGGCAGGAGCGGCGCGCAGCCGGCGAAGCGCGGCCCGTACAGGAGCGCGATCAGCGGCTGCGGCGCGACCACGAAGAGCGCCGCGGGCACGGCGGCGAGCGCGGCGGCGGCGGCTGTCGCGCGCAGGAAGCCGGCGCCGCGCGGCGCGCCGACATCCCGGGCGTGCACCAAGGCGGGCAAGGCAAGCCGGGATGAAAAGAGGCCGAGCGCCGTCGCGGGCGCCATCGCGAGCTGCAGCGCCGTCGAATAGAGGCCGAGCGCGTCGCGGCCGAAGCGCCGCTCGATCCAGACGACGTCGCTCGAGACGAAGAGCCACTGCAGCAGCGTCGTGGCCAGCACGAGCGCGCCGAGGCGCGATGCGCCGCGCAGCTCGCGCCAGCGGGGTTTCAGCGTCGGCGCGAGCCGCGCCGCTCCCAGCGCGACCGCCGACTGCGTGAAGGCCGAGGCGACCAGGCCGAGCGCGAGCGAGCGCGCGCCGAGGCCCGAGCGCGCGGCGAGCAGCGCGACGGCGGCGAAGGCGACGCCCCCCGCGACGTCGGCGGCGACGCGCGGCGCGAAGCGCAGCTCGCGGTCGAGCAGCGCGCCGGCGATCGTCCCGGGCCCCTGGAAGAAGAGGGCGATCCCGAGCAGCGGCACGAGCTCGCCGACCTCGGCGCCCTTCGAGCGCGTGACCGCGACGCCGACGGCGAGCGCGGCCGCGACCACGACCGCGCCGCCGAGCAGCGCCGCCGAGAGCGCCGTGCGTGCGACGCGGCGCGGATCGTCCGGCTGCGCGAGGAGCGCCGTGCCGAGCCCGAGGCCGGGCAGCAACGCGAGCGCGTTCACGGCGACGCTCGCGAGCGAGAGGGCGCCGAAGTCGGAGGGGGCGAGCTGGCGGGCGAGCAGCGCGTAGGCGGCGAGCTGCAGGAGACGGCTCGCGACGGCGCCCGCCGCGATCGCCGCGGCGCCGCGCTGGAGCTTCGGCGCGAGCGGTTCCGCCGAGCTCACGAGACGGCCTCGAGCGCGCCGGCGCGCGCCCGTCCCCGCACGCACTCGGCGAGCACGTCGCGGCAGGCGCGGCCGACCGCCTCGGTCGTGAAGAGCCGCTCGTACAGCGCGCGGCCGCGCTGCGCGACCGCTTCGCGTTCCGCCGGGTCCTCGAGCGCGCGCCGCAGCGTGGCCGCGAGATCCTCGGGATCGCCCGGCCGGCAGAGGAAGGCGGTCGTCGCGTCGAGCGCCTCGCGGACGCCCGGCCCGTCGGCGGTCACGGCCGCGCGCGCCGAGGCGAGCGCGGCGAAGACCTTCTTCGGGATCACCGCCCGCGCCGTCGGCGAGTCGCCGAAGTGGCCGAGGCAGAGTCCGGCCCGCGCGATCCGCTCCGGCAGCGCGGCGTAGGGGAGCGGCGCCTCGAAGCGGACGTTGTCGAGGCGCAGCTCCGCCGCGAGCGCGACCATCGCCGCGCGCGTCTGCCCGTGGCCCAGCAGCGTGAAGCGCAGCCGCCGCTCGCGCCGCAGGAGCGCGGCGGCGCGCAGGATCACGTCGGCTCCCTGGAACGGGATGAAAGTCGCGACGAAGAGCGCCTCGAGCGGCTCCGCGTCGTTCGGCGGCGGCAGCGGCCGGAACTGCTCCTCCGCGCCGACGAAGACGCGCCGCAGCGGAGCGGCGCCTGCGCTCGCCGGCAGCAGCGTCGCCGCGATCAGCCGCCCGTGCGCGAGCGTGTCGACCAGACCGAGGTCGGCGTGGCGCAGCGCGAAGCGGTCGAGCTGCGCGAGCTTCCACGCCTGGAACGAGCCGCGCGCGACGCGCTGCCGCTCGAGCACCTCGTTCACGTAGAGCGACGCGAAGCAGTCGAAGGCGAGCGGCAGGCGGAACGTCCGCGCGAGCGCGGCGGCGAGCGGCATCTCGCGCTGGCCCGGCTTGCCGACCAACAGGACGTCGGCGCCGCGCGCCGCGCGCGGCAGCGCCGAGAGCAGCTTCGCGTAGCGCGGCAGCGCGCGCCCCTGCGCACGGCACTCGACGACCTCGACGCCGGCGCGCCGCAGCCCTTCGCGCAGCTGCCGCACGCGTGGGCTCACGCGGTCGTCGTAGGAGCCGAAGTAGACGACCTTCATGACGAGTTCTCCGTTGGGCATCGGGTGCGCTCCGTGCGGCGCGGCAGCGCGATCGACTGCGCGAGGCCCGTCACGGTGCCGAGCAGGAAGGCGGTGCGCGCCTGGTTCAGCATCGCGCCCACCATCCCGATCACGAGGAAGGTCGCGAGCAGGCCGAGCAGGCCGAGCGCGAAGCCCGCCTCGTCGCGATCGGGGTGGCCGCGCGCGGTGCGCGACAGCGAGGCGAGCGCCCACCCGATCGCGGCGAGCAACAGCAGGAGGCCGGGCAGCCCCGCCTTCACCGCGCTCCAGACGAAGAGGTTGTGGACGAGCGTCGCGCTGCCGCGCCGGCGGTCGACGATCGCCGCGCCGACGTCGAAGGCGGTCCCGAGCCCGATCCCGGCGGCCGGATGGTCGACCGCGACTTCGAGCGCGCCGCGCAGCTCGCGCACGCGGTAGGTCACGCTCGGGTCGCCGTTGCGGTCGAAGAGGGCGCCGACGCGCGCGACGGCGCGGTCGGCAAGGCCGGAAAACAGGAGCGGCCCGCCGATCGCGCAAACCAGCACGAGCGCGATGGCGACGCGCGGCAGGCGGCGCGCGCTGCCGCCCGGCGCCGCGTCACCGACCGGATGGAGCAGCGTGATCGCGAGGCCGATCGGCGCGGCACACCACGCGGCGCGCGAGAAGGTCGAGAGGGTCGCGGCGCTGGCGACGACGAGGCCGGTGACGAGGAGGGCGCGCCGGCCCGCGCCGCCGGGCGCCGCGCGCAGCAGCGCGGCCGGGACGCAAAGGAGCGCAAGGAATCCGAGGAAGTCGGTGACGTCCACGCTCGCGCGCAGGAAGCCGTTGTAGCGGAAGCCCTCGCCCAGGAGGTAAGCGACGACCGTCGCCAGCGCCGTGCCGACGAGCGCGACCGCGACGACGCGCACGACCGTGCGGCGGCGCGCGGGCGTGTCGGCGATCTGCACGATCAGCAAGTGGGCGAGCGCGACGTAGGCGACCTTTCTCCCGTCGCGCAGGCACGCTTCCAGCGGATTGCCGCGCACCAGCCCGACCAGGAGCCCGATCACGAGAAACGCGCCGACCAGCCACGGCACCGGGCCGGCGCGCGCCGGCGCCGCCTCGCGCAGCACGAAGCGGCGCAGCGCATGGGCGAGCAGCGCGGCGACGGCCAGCAGCTCGGGCGCGGTCATGCGCCAGAGCGTCCAGTCGTAGAAGGGGTGGGGGCGCTCGAGCTCGCCGGCCGTCCGGTGGCGGATCGCCGTGAAGAAGGCGAGCGCCGCGAGGTCGACCGCGAGCAGTCCGAGGTCGAGGCCGCGCAGCCCGACCGCGGCGAGCGCGAGCAGGAGGGTGCCGCTCCCGACGAGCGCGAGCGCAATGCGATTCCCGTCGAGCGCGAGCGCCGCGAGCGGGCCGGCGAGCAGCGCGCCGAGCACGATCAGCGTGAGGCGCGCGAAGCGCGGCGCCGCGGGCGCGGCCGGCAGCGGAGCGAGGCGCGGGGTCGCGTTCACGGCGCTGTTTCCGCGGAGGCGAGAGCGCGGCCGCGCCGCGCTGGTGCCACGACCTCGCGCAGCACCCGTGCGACGCCGCGCGCGGTGGCGGCGACGTCGAGCTCGCGCGCCGCGAAGTCGGCGGCGGCGCGCCCGAGCCGCTGCGCGCGCGGCCGATCGGCGAGGAGCTCGTCGGCGGCGCGCGCGAGCGCATCGGGCCGCTCGGGCTCGATCAGGATCCCGGTCGCGCCGTCGGCGACGATCTCTTCGAGGCCGCCGACGCGCGTCGCGACGACCGGCCGGCCGGCCGCCATCGCTTCGGCGACGACGCGCCCGAACCCCTCCCAGCGCGCGGCGTGGACGAGGAGGTCGGCGGCGTGCAGCAGGTCGGCGACGTCATCCCGCGCCCGCACGCCGGCGAAGCGGACGCGCCCGGCGATCCCGAGACGGTGCGCCTGCGCCACGAGCGCGCCGCTATCGGGACCCTCTCCGACCAGGACGAGATGGGCGGTGCGGCTCCGATCGGACGGATTCGCCATGCGCGCCAGCGCGTCGATCGCGACGTCCTGGCCTTTGCAGCGTCCGAGCGTCCCGATCGCGACCAGGAGTGGCGCGCCGTCGGGGATCGCGAGCTCGGCGCGGACCTCGGCCGCGGCGCGACGAGGAGCACGGAAGCGCATCACGTCGACGCCGTTGCGCACCGTCACGATGCGCCCGGGCGCGCCGCCCAGGAGCGCGAGCGCGCGCCGCCGCACCGCCTCGCTGATCGCGACGACGCGGCGCGCGGAGCGGCGCAGCAGCGTGCGATGGAGCCGATCGACCCAGCCGTTCGCGACGGCGCCGTCGCCGTCGACGAGGAGCCCGCGCAGGTGGGCGACGTGCGGCGTGCCCGTCGCGCGCGCCGCGAGCCCGCCGTACAGGTCGGCGTTGCGGCAGTGGGTGTGGACGACGTCGAAGCGCTCGCGGCGGAGCAGGCGCACGAGAGTGGAAAAGCTGCGCCAGTCGCGCCGCGACGCGAGCGCGACCGGCACGAAGCGCGCGCCCGCGGCGGCGACGCGCGCCGGGAAGCCTGCCGAATCGGGCGCGGCGAGCGTCACGGAGAAGCCGTCGCGGCCGAGCGCGGCGGCGAGCTCGAGCACCGACTCGGCGGCGCCTCCGGCGCAGGAGTACCCGAGCACCTCGAGGATTCGGAGGCTCACGACGCCGCGCCCTCGAGCCGCGGCGGCGCGCTCGCAGCGCGGCGCACGCGCGGCGCGGCGCACGCGCGGCGCGGCGCGCCGCGCTGCGCTGCGTCGGCGAGCGCGATCAGCGAGCCCACCACCAGCAGCCACGGCACGACGACGCCCGGCACACGCAGCGGGAAGTCGAAGCAGGCGTGGATCGGGACGGCGACGGCGCTCACGGCGATCGCCTTCGCCAGCGGATCGCGCGTCGCGCGGAACATGCGTGCCGCCAGCGAGGCGAGGATCGCTCCGGCGGCGAGCGCAAGCACCAGGAGAGGGACGCCCCCCTCGACCAGCAGCTCGAACGGCTCCGATTCGACGTGACGGAAGCGCAGGTCCTTTGCGACGCTCTGGTACGGCGGATAGGCCGCGCTGAACGCGCCGAGGCCGATGCCGGTGAGCGGAGCATCGCGCGTCATGGTCAGCGCGTCGCGCGCGAGCGCGACCCGTTCACCGACCGTGATCGTGTCGGCGCGGCGCGTCCAGGCGCTGCCCGGCAGCACGAACGCGAGCGCGAGGCCCGCCGCCGCCGCGACCTTGACCCACGGCCGGAGCCGCGCGAGCGCGAACGTGAAGGCGAGCAGCGCGAGCGCGGTGAGCGTGCCGCCGCGCGAGCCGTTGACCAGGAGCGCCATCACGAGCAGCGCCGCCGCGGCGATCCACGGCGTCGCGCGGCGCGGCGCGCGGTCGCGCTCGGCCGCGCGCGCCAGCCCGAGCGCGAGCGGCAGCGCCAGCACCAGCAGCGAGGCGGCGTGGTTGCGATTCGCGAACGGCCCGAACGGGCGGGCATGCGGCGGCAGGTCGGGGTGGATCAGCGGCCGGCCGAGGAACGTCTCGGCGATCCCGAGCAGCGCGACGCCGGCCGCGCCGGCGACGATCGCCAGCATCAGGAGGCGGCGCGCCGCCCCGTCGGCGGCGACGCGGCGCGCGGCGGCGGCGAGCGCGAGCCCGACGCCGAGCGCGAGCACGGCGACGCGCGTCGCGGCCGGATCCTGCGTGAGCGGGGCGGAGCCCGGCGCGCGGCCGAGCGCGCGGTCGAGCGCCGTCGCGCCCGGCGCGAGGACACTGCGGACCGCTTCGGGCAGCGGCAGCAGCGCGCACGCCGTCCAGAGCGCGGCGAGCGCGACGATCCACGTGAGGCGCGTCGCGGAGCGCGACGTCGGCGCCGGGGCCGCCGGCGCCGCCGCGTCGTGCGTGCGAGCGCGGGCGTGCGCGGCCGCGACCGCCGCGCACGTGAGCGCGAGGGTCGTCCCAAAACCGGCCACGAAGCCGCCGCGCGCGAGCGGCACCAAGGCAAGGCTCGCGAGGAGCCACGGCGCGGCGCGCGGTGAACGGAGCGCCGCGATCACGGCGGGTCTCCCGCCGCGAGCAGCTCGCGCTCGCGCTCGCGCTGGCCGAGCGCGCCGAAGACCGCCGCGCACCGGACGCGCAGCTTGGCATCGCGCGCCCCCCGTCCCGCGGCGCAGAGCGCGCGCGCCGCGGCCTCCCCGTCGGCGGCGGAGCGCAGCGACCCGGCGATCCGCTCGGCGTCGGCCTCGCCCGCGGCGAGCGCGTGCAGGAGCTGGAGCGCGCCCGCGGCCGCGTCGCCGGCGGCGAGGAAGGCGTCGGCGCGCTCGAGCGCGAATGCATCGGGCTCGCCGGCGAGCTCGGCGGCGCGCCGGAAATGGTCAGCGGCTTCGGCGAAGCGGCCGGCCGCGAAAGTCGCCGCACCGAGGCGGCGCTCCGCGCGGGCGCGGGCGCGCGGCCGCTCGTCG
>DAINBU010000053.1:0-32667 GCA_036732755.1 Planctomycetota bacterium | reverse complement strand
CCTCTGCTCAGTTGGTTTTGGCGGCGGAGGGCACCCCGATCCGCCACGAAGCCTTCCTCCCCGCGGCCTCTTCACCCCCGCTCTCGACGTCCGCTCTACTTTCCTGTCGGACGGAGACGAACGAACTCAGCTGCAGCAGCGCCAGACGCCGACCACGCGGCCCTGGATCCGCACGTTTTCCGCGTAGATCGGGTCCATGGTCGGATTCGCCGGCTGGAGGCGGACGCGGCCCTTTTCGCGGAAGACCCGCTTGAGGGTCGCGGAGCCGTCGTCGAGGAGCGCGACCGCGATCTCGCCGTCGTTCACTTCATCCTGCGGCCGGACGATCACGAGGTCGCCGTTCAGGATGTGGTCGTCGATCATGCTCTCGCCCTTCACGCGCAGCGCGAAGGCGCCTTCGGGCACCATCTCCTCGGGGAAGATGCGGCTTTCGACGCCCTCGTCGATCGCCTCGATCGGCAGGCCGGCCGCGATCGTGCCGGCGATCGGCACGCGGACCCAGCCGGCCGGGACGTCGCCCGCGGCGATGCTCTCCCCCGCCTCGATCGCCTCGCCCTCGTCGGCGTCGTCGGCGTCGTCGGCGAGGCGCGGCTCGCGCGCGATACGCGCACGCACCGGCGCCGCGGCGGCGCCCGACCCGCTGAGCACGCGCAGCGTCGGTACGGCCGGCTCGATCGCCGGCAATTCGGAAGTCAGCAGCAGGCGCCAGCCGTGCGCCGACCCGTCGCCCTTCAGATACCCACGTCGTTCGAGCGCCTTCAGGTGCTGGAAGACCGTCGTCGGCGACTTGCGCAGCCGCGTCGCGAGCTCTCGCACGCTCGGGATGTGGCCCCGAGCGCGCGCGAATCCTTCCAAGGCTTTCAGCACTTCCAGCTGCTTCTTCGACAGCGGGTGAGACATCGGGGGGCCTCGCGAAAGAAGGACGGAGCGGTGAAGATTCGCCAACGGTTCGCGGAAGTCGGGCGTGAAGCCTGAGCGTGTTAACGAACGCTGTACGAACGGTCAAGGGCCCCAGGCACACGTCTTCCACCTACAATCCCCCGCATCCATGCCGCTCGTCACCGATCGCTTCGACCGTCCCCTGCGCAATCTCCGCCTCTCGGTCACCGACCGCTGCAACCTCCGGTGCCGCTACTGCATGCCGGAGGACGAGTACGTCTGGCTCGAGCGCGACCACCTGCTCACCTTCGAGGAGATCGATGCCCTCGTCGCCGTCTTCACGACGCTCGGCGTCCACCGCCTGCGGCTGACGGGCGGGGAGCCGCTCCTGCGGCGCGACCTCCCGCGCCTCGTCGCCCTCCTCGCGCGCCGTCCCGGCATCGACGACCTCGCGATCACGACCAACGGGCTGCTCCTCGCCGAGCAGGCGGCCGATCTGAAGAAGGCCGGCCTCGGCCGCGTGACCGTGAGCCTCGACACGCTCCGGCCGGAGCGGTTCGAGGCGCTCTCGCGGCGCACCGGCCACGACCTGGTGCTCGCCGGGATCGCCGCGGCGCGCGCCGCCGGCTTCACCGGCACCAAGCTCGACACCGTCGTGATGCGCGGCGTGAACGACGACGAGCTCGTCGACCTCCTCGCCTTCGGGAGCGCGGCCGGCGCCGAAGTCCGCTTCATCGAATACATGGACGTCGGCGGCGCGACGCGTTGGCGCGCGAGCGACGTCGTCCCGCGCGATGAGATGCTGGCGCGGATCGGCGCAGCGCGCGGCCGGCCCGAGCCGCTCCCCACCGACGGCTCGGCGCCGGCGCAGCGCTGGCGGCTGCCCGACGGGACGATCTTCGGGATCATCGCGTCGACCACGGCGCCCTTCTGCGGGAGCTGCGATCGCGCGCGCATCACGGCCGACGGCCGCTGGTACGCCTGCCTCTACGCGACCGACGGCATCGACCTGCGCGCGCCGTTGCGCGCGGGGCGTTCGCCCGAGGCGATCGCGGAGCTCCTCGCTCCGGCGTGGCGCAAGCGCGACGACCGCGGCGCGGAGGAGCGGCTGCGCGCGGCGTACAGCGGCGAGCGGCGCGCCTTCCAGGAGGTCGCCGCGCTGCGCAGCGATCCCCACCTCGAGATGCACACCCGCGGCGGCTGACGCCGGCGCGCCCGCGTCTTCGATCATGAGCGCGCCCTTCGCTGGGTTCGAACTCGCCGAATTGGTCCGCGTGCGGCGCGGCCGGTCCGCCCGCATCGATGCGCATGTCCGGCGAATGGCTTCGTCGGCGCGCGAGCTCGGCTTCGTCGGAGAGGCGGCCGGCGCCGATCTCGAGGCGAAGCTCGCGCAGTGCGTGCGGGAGCTCGTCGAAACGACCCGCACGCGGGAGGCGCTCGTCGAGCTGCGCCTCGCGCGCAGCGCCGGCGCGGCGCCGCCCGCTCCGCGCGCGGCGCTCGTCACGGGCGACCCGTTCCTCGAGCCGTTCGGGCCCGACGCGCTCGCCGCCGGACTGCGGCTGATCGTCGCGTCGGCGCCGCGCGACGAGCACGACCCGCGCTCGCGCCACAAGACGTCCGACCGCGCCGCTGCGCACGCCGCCCGCGACGAGGCGCTCGCCGCCGGAGCCGACGAGGCGCTCCTCCTCAATGGGCAGGGCCGCGTCGCCGGCGCCGCCGCCGCCAACGTCTTCGTCCTCGACGACGCCGGGCTGCGCACGCCGCCGATCGCCGAGGGGGCGCTGCCCGGAGTCACGCGCGCGGCGCTGCTCGGCGCGGCGCAGTCGCTCGGCGTGCCGGTGCGCGAGGTGGCGCTCACGGTCGGCGACCTCCTCGCCGCCCCCGACCTCCTGCTGACGGCGAGCGCGCACGGCCTCCTCTCCGTCCGCTCGCTGCTCGGCCGCGAGCTCGCGCCGCCGCGCGCCGGGTCGCTCCACAAGGGCCTCGTCCCGCGCCTGCGCCTGCGGCTGCACGAGCTCGGCGAGTAGACTCGCGCGCCCATTCCCCGCCACCGAGCGAGTGCGAACCGATGCCCGAACCCGCCGCCCACGACCTGCGCAGCCCGGCCATGAAGGAGCTCTTCGCGAAGGTCCAGGAGCAGCAGCGCCGGCTCCAATGGAGCGACGCGAAGCTCTGCGAATTCGCGACGTCGACGCTCCAGCCGCTCGACCCCTACCGCAAGTTCAAGGCGACCGCGATCGACTTCCTCGCGCGGCTGCGGGTCGGGCAGCTCCAGCCCCTGCTGAAGGCGCTCGAGAAGGCGACCTGACCTGCCGCCGCCTCAGCGCGGCAGCGGCTCGACCTCGACGTCGGCGTTGTAGTCGGGGACGAGGCTCTTCGGCTCGAGCACGTTCGCCGGCAGCAGCCCGTTCACCTCGGGCCAGTGGCCCTGGAGCGTCCCGACCGCGACGTCGGCGATGAAGACGCGCCCGCGGAAGGTCCCGACCGCGCCGCGCAGCAGGATCGGATCGTCGCGCCGCACCCGCAGCCGTGCGGCGTCGGCCGCGCTCATGAAGATGTGGTCGCGCGCGGCGCCCGTGAGCGCGTCGACGTCGTGCTGCACCATCGAGTTGAACTGCTTGCCGCGGCGCGTCGCGAGCCGGAAGGTCCGACCATTCCCGTCGACGGCTCGCGGCTCCGGGGCGGTCGGCGCGACCGCCTGGAAGTGCGCCTTGCCGTCGCTGGTCGCGAAGCGCCGCTCGGTGCAGAGCGCCGGCCCGCCCCACTGGAACTGGTCGCCCTCCCGAGAGAGCGCGGCGATCCCGCGGTACACGGGCACGGCGCGCTCGATGTCGGCGCGGATCGCCGCCCCGTCGGCGAAGTCGAGCTGCGCCGCCGCCTCGGGCCGGACCGCCTTCGCGAAGTCGAGCAGCATCTCCCACTCGCTGCGCGCCTCGCCGATCCCGTCGCGCGGCAGCTCGGGCGAGAAGATCACGCGCCGCTCGGTGCTCGTCTCGGTCCCGCCGCCGCGCTGCTCGTAGCGCGTGCGCGCCGGCAGGACGAAGACCGTGTCGGCCGGCTCGACCAGCATCTGGCTCGTGAGCACGAGGTCGGTGTGGATGCGCAGCGGGATCTTCGCGAGCGCCGCAGCGACCCGCTCCGGCTGCGGAAGGGTCTCGAGGAAGTTGCCGCCGATGCAGTAGAGGCCGTCGAGCTCGCCGCGCCCCGCCGCCTCGAGGTACTCGACCGTGGTGAGGCCCGGCTCGTGCGGGACGTCGAAGCCCCACAGCTCGGAGAAGCGGCGCGCCGAGTCGCCGTCGATGGCGACACCGCCCGGCAGCGCGGTCGAGTAGGCGCCCATCTCCGCGCCCCCCTGCACGCCCGAGTGGCCGCGGATCGGCATCAGGCCGCAGCCCGGCCGCCCGACGAACTCGCGCAGGAGGGCGAGGTTCGCGATCGCCTTCACGGCGTCGGCGCCTTCGACGTGGTGGGTGATCCCCATCGACCAGACCAGCACGGCGCGCTTCGCCGCGCCGACTTCGCGCGCGAACTCCTCGACGTCGGCGGCCGTGACCCCCGCGGCGGCCGCGAGCTCCGCGACCGACTGCTGCGCGAGCAGCGCTCGGAGCTCCTCGAACCCGGTCGTCGCCGCCGCGATGAACTCCGGCGCGTGCCAGCCGCGCTCGACCACGACCTTCGCGACCGCGGTGAGGAAGGCGAGGTCGCCGCCCACCTTCACGAGGTAGGTGCGGTCGCTCATCTTCGTCCCGAAGAGCGCCGAGCTCGCGGTCGACGGGACCCAGTAGCGCTGCATCCCCGGCTCGGCGTACGCGTTGACCAGGAGGACGCGCGCGCCGCGCCGCCGCGCCCCCTCGAGGTACTTCATCGCGACCGGCTGGTCGTTGGCCGGGTTGCTCCCGAAGAAGACGATCAGGTCGGCCTCGTACCAGTCGCGGTAGCTGCAGGTCGTCGCGGCGTGGCCGATCGCGGCCTTGAGTCCCACCGTGCTCGGCGCGTGGCAGAGGCGCGCCGAGTTGTCGACGCTGTTGCTGCCGAGCCGGCGCATCACCTTCTGCGCGACGTAGTAGACCTCGTTGGTGACGCCGCGGCTCGTCACGTACATCGCCGTCCGCCGCGGCTCGAACGCCCGCCACTTCGGCCCGACCTCGCGCCACACCTCGTCGAAGGAGACGCGCGTGAAGCCGCGCTCGCCGCGGCGGCGGCGCAGCGGCCAGCCGATGCGGCCGAGCTCGCGCAGCTCGCGCGAGGTCGACTTCGACAGTGCGGCGACGTCGGACGCCTTTTCCGGTGCGAACGCCTCCATGGTGTTGAGGCGCATCAGGTTGAGCCGCACCAGGCAGAGATGGGTGCCGTCGAGCGTCCAGTCCTTGAGCCCCGCCGTCCCGAGCGCGCAGCCGTCGCAGACGCCGTGGCTCAGGACGCGCCAGGCGTACCCGAGACGGCGGCGGTTCGCCCACGCGATGCGCACCATCTCGAGGTAGTGGCGCGGCTTGCGTTCGTGCAGCCCGAACGGGATCCAGGAGTGGAGGAGCTCGCGCAGCGGGCGGCGCGTGGCGGCCATTCGGGTCGGCACCTTTTTCGGAGCGGGTCGGGAAACCGTCGATCGTAGCCCGATCCGTGGAATCCCGCGTCAAGCGCGGCCGCCTCCACATTCGATGGCGGAAGCGACACGCAGCCGATTCTCGTGGAGTCCGGCATGTCGGTGCACACCTGCCGTTCGGGCGACGGCGCAGAGCTCACCATCTCCGTCGACGGCCGCTTCGACTTCACGGTGCACGAGGATTTCCGGCTCGCCTACGAGAACGCGGCCGCCCCCGCCGCCCGCTACGTCGTCGACCTCGCGCACGCCGAGTACGTCGACAGCTCCGCCCTCGGAATGCTGCTCCTGCTGCGCGAGCACGCCGGCCGCACGACGCGGCGCGTCTCGATCCGCAACGCGCGCCCGCACGTCGAGCGCGTGCTCACCATCGCGAACTTCCACAAGCTCTTCGTGATGGCGTAGTCCGCGTGGGCGCGTCCGACGTGCTCCCGCGCGCCCCCGACCGCGACGCGCGCGAGCAGGAGGTGGCCGAGCGCGTCCTGCGCAGCGTCGTCCACCGCGGGCTCGCGCCCGACGCCGGCGTGCGGACGCTGGTCGTCCCGGCCGGCCGCTTCAACGGCGACCTGCTGCTCACCGCGCGCCATCCGGGCGGACGGCTCCATCTGCTCCTCGGCGACTTCGTCGGCCACGGCCTGCAGGCGGCGATCGGCGCGCTTCCCGCCGCCGACACCTTCCGCACGATGACGGCGAAGGGCTTCGCGATCGGGGAGATCGCGACCGAGCTCAACGCGAAGCTGCGCGAGCTGCTGCCGCCGAGCTTCTTCCTGGCGGCCGCGCTCCTCGAGCTCGACTTCGAGCGGCGCCGCCTCACCCTCTGGAACGGCGGCCTCCCCGACGTGCTGCGGGTGCGGACCGGCGCCGGCGTCGTCGAGCGCTTCCCCTCGCGCCACCTGCCGCTCGCGATCGAGCCGCCCGCCCGATTCGACGCCTCCACGCAGGTCGCACCGATCCACCCGGACGACCTCCTGCTCGTCCATTCCGACGGCCTCCTCGACCTGCGCGCTCCCGACGGCATGCCGTTCGGCGAGGAGCGGCTCGCGCAGCTCGTCCGCGCCGGCACTGGCGCCGGCGACGGGGGGCTGCTCGATGCGATCGCTGCCGCCGTCGAGCTCCACCGGAAAGACCGCGCCCTCGACGACGACCTGACGCTCGCCGTCGTCGCCTGCCGCCCCGTCGAGCCCGTCGAGCCGCTTCCCACCCCCCGCTCCGACCCCGCCGCGCGCTCCACGGCGCTCCCGTGGTCGACTTCGCTGCGCCTCGAAGCCGAAGCGCTCGCCACGCTCGACCCGCTCCCGCTCCTGCTGCAGCAGGTCGCCGAGCTGCGCGGCCCGATCCACGAACGGACGACGCTCTTCCTCGTCCTGCAGGAGCTCTGGTCGAACGCCGTCGACCACGGCGTGCTGCGCCTCGACTCCCACCAGAAGCGCGACGCCCCCGGCTTCGACGCCTACCTCGAGCGGCGCGCGACGGCGCTGCGCGAGCTGCGCGACGGCTTCGTCGAGATCCGCCTGCGCCAGGAGCCGCGCGAGAACGGCGGCCGGCTGCGCATCCGCGTCGAGGACAGCGGCCCGGGCTTCGACCTCGCACACGCGCGCGCCAAGGAGTCCGCGACCGAAGAGCGGCTGCGCCTGTGCGGACGGGGACTCGAGCTGGTGCGGTCGGTGTGCGAGAGCCTCGTGGTGAGCGGGCGCGGGAACGTCATCGAAGCCGTGATCAGTTGGGATTGGAGCGGACGTTGAGCCGCTTCCTCATCGCCGCGATGTGCTCCGGCCCCGTCCCGCAGCAGCCGCCGATGAACCACGCCCCCTGTTCGACCCAGCCCATCGCCGCCGCTGCATACGCCTCTGCGTCGAACTCCCCCGTGCAGTGGAACCCCTCGATCGCGTCGGTCTTGCCGACGTTCCCGTAGGCGCCGCACGGGACGCGCCCGCGCGCCGCGTCGAGGAGCTCCTGCAGCGGTTGCGCGACCGAGCCTGTCGGCGTGCAGTTGATCGCGAGCGCGACCACCGGCAGCGCGAGCAGCACCGCCGCCGCGTCGGCGACCCGCTCGCCGGAGAGCAGGCGGCCGTCGGTGCCGCAGACGAAGCTCGCGATCGTCGGCAGGCCGGTCGCCGCGGCGGCGCGCGCCGCAGCGCACGCCTCGCGGACGGTGTTCATCGTCTCGCACAGGATCAGGTCGACGCCGGCGGCGGCGAGGTCGCCGGCAAAAGCGCCGTGCTCGTCCGCCAGGGCGGCATCGTCGGGGACGAGCGCGGGCGAGTAGCAGTCCTCGAGCGGGGCGAGCGAGCCGGCGACGAAACGGGCGCCGCTGGCGCGTGCCAGCTCGATCGCGCGCCGCGTCCAGTCGCGCGCCGAGTCGCTCCGCCCGGCCTGCGCGAGAGTGCGTTCGCGCGTCCGGAAGGTGTTCGCGGTCACCACCTCCGCGCCTGCGGCCACGTACTCGCGATGGAGCGCCGCAACGGCTTGCGGCGCCATCCAGAGCGCGGAGGCGCTCCAGAGCGGGAGGCGGGTGTCGACGCCGCGGCGTTGCAACTCGCTGCCGGTCGCGCCGTCGAGCAGGAGCGGCGCCGGGTCGCGCAGTCGCGAGCGGAAGTCGGCCATGCGGCCGGAGTATTCGCGCGCGCACGCCACCGCGCAATCCCTTCGCACGCGCCATCGGAATCGTCGTCGCGTCGCGCGCACGGCGGCGCCGGCGGCGCGAGCCGGGCGCGCCGGCGCGTCGATCGTCGATCTCGATCCGCCGGCCGCGTCGGCCCGCGCGATCGGGGGGGCGTCGGACATGGCGTACGCGTCGCGACTCGCCTGGCTCGTGCCGTTCCTCGCGGCGGGCTGCGGCGTCGAGCTGACCGAGCCGCAGAGCGTCCCCTACGTCGCCGTGATCGAGCTCGCCGAGTTCTCCGACACGTTCCAGGACTACGGCGCCGCGCTCGTGCGCGCCGACCTGACCGGCGACGGGTTCGACGAGCTCCTGATCGGCTCGCCGGCGACGGCGCCGACCGACTTCGGCGTCGTCCTGGTCTGCGCGCTCGAGACCTTCGAGGTGATCGGCGCCCTCTTCCCCTGGACCGATCCCGAGGACGGCACCGCCCACCACGAGGAATTCGGCCGCTCGATCGCGGCCGGCGACTGGAACCACGACGGCTGGATCGACGTCGCCGTCGGCGACCCGCGCTGCGACCTGCCCGGCGCCGAGTCGGCGGGCGAGGTCTGGTACTACCCCGGTCCCGTCGACGCCGCTTACTTCGTGCGGCTGCGCGCCGAGACGCCGGCCGCCGGCGCCCGCTTCGGCGCCACGCTCGCGCAGGGCGACTTCGACGGCGACGGCTGGCTCGACCTCGCCGTCGCGGCGCCCGGCGACGGTGCAGGCGGCTCGGGCGAGTGCCTCACCTGCCTCTACGGCCCCGACTTCACGCGCAGCGAGACGCGCGACGCGGGCGACGCCGGCTCGCCGTTCGGCGTCGCGCTGGCGGCGCTGCCGGCCGCCTCCGCGTCCGACGCGACGCAGCCTCTGCTCGCCGGCGCTCCGATGGCCTCCGACGGTTCGCGCGCGGCCGGCGGCGCCTTCGCGTTCCGCGCCGACGGCGACCCGCAGCGGCTCGATCCGAGCAACCCGTCCGACGCCGGCTTCGGCGCGGCGCTCGAGCTCGGCGACTTCAGCGCCCGCGGCGCGCGCCAGCTCGCCGTGCTCGCCAACGCCGGCGGCGGTGCGCTCTACCTCTACGACGCCTGCCAGCTCGGCGCGCCGCGCCGCATCGCGCTGCCAGCCCCCTTCGCCCACCGCGGCGGCGCGCCGATCTGCCGCCTCACCGACGTCTCGCGCGACGGCGCCGACGAGCTCGTGCTTCTTTCCGCGGACCGTGACGACCCGGCCGGGCTGGTCTTCTCGCCCGGCCACGGCGCCGCCCACCTGCGCCTCGACTTCGCCGCGGCGGCCGCGCTGGTCGCCGACCTCGACGCCGACGGCGTCGACGAGCTCCTGCTCTCGACGCCGACGTCGTTCACGCCGGGCGGCAGCTACGCCTACCTGCGCATCGTCGACTTCACCTGGCAGGAGGTGGTGAAGACGACGGACGCGCAGCGACCGCGCCTCGTGATCCCGGGCGTCACCGCGCAGCCGCCGCCGCTGCGCCAGCGCTGAGCCGTTCGCCGCCTCACACGCCGCGGCGGCGCAGGCTCCGGTCGAGCGCGACCGCCGCGAGCAGCACGGCGCCCTTGATCACCGCGATCTCGTAGAACTGCAGGTTCATCATGATGAGCCCGTTCTCGAGCACACCCAGGATCAGCACGCCCGCGATCACGCCCGCCACGTGCCCCTCGCCACCCGTGATCGAGACGCCGCCGAGCACGACCGCGGTGACGACGTCGAGCTCGAAGCCGCTCGCCGCGGCCGGCAGCGCGTAGCCCATCCGGCCGAAGTTCATCACGCCCGCCAGCGCGAAGACGGCGCCGGCGAAGCCGTAGGCGAGCGCCTTCACTCGCCGCACGTCGACGCCCGACAGCCGGCAAGCCTCCTCGTTGCAGCCGATCCCGTAGAGGTAGGTGCCGAAGGTCGTGCGGTGCAGCAGGAAGGCTCCGACCAGCGCGACCGCGCTCGCGACGGCGGCCGGCGCCGCGAGGTTCCACTCGGAGGGGCCCAGGAACCCCTGGCCGAGCCAGACGAGCGCGTCCCAGTCGCCGTCGGGCGCGCCGCCGCGCACCGCCTCGGCGCCGGTGATCCACTGCACGACGCCGCGCCCCACCGCCATCGTGCCGAGCGTCGTCACGAGCGGCGGGATGGCGAGCCGCGTGATGAAGGCGGCGGTCGCGCCGCCCCACAGAAAGCCGAACGCGAGCGCGGCCGGCAGCACGACGAGCCACGGCCAGTCCCCGAAGGTCCCCGGCTCCGTGTGACGGACCGCCAGCGCCGCGAGCACGCCGACCAGCGCCATCACGCTCCCGACCGCGAGGTCGATGCCGCCCGTGAGCACGACGAAGGTCATGCCGATCGCCGCGACCGCGAGGACCGACGACTGCTTCAGCACGTCGAGGAGGTTCGCGCGCTGGATGAAGGCGTGGTTCCGCGTGCATGTCCCGAAGAAGGCGACCAGCAGGAGGAGGACGCCGTAGATGCCGAAGTCGCGCAGGCGCGCCCGGCTCCGCTCGCGCTGCTCGACGGTCCCGTCGCTCATCGCGCCGCCCTCTGCAGCACCGCCTCCGCGGTCGCCTCCGCCGCCGCGAGCTCGCCGACGACGCGGCCGTCGCGCATCACGACGAGGCGGTCGGACAGCGCGAGCAGCTCCGGCAGCGACGAGCTCGCGACCAGCAGCGCGTGGCCGTCGCGCGAGAGCTCGCGCAGCACCTGGTAGATCTCCTGTCGCGCGCCGACGTCGATGCCGCGCGTCGGCTCGTCGAGCAGGAGGACCGGGCAGCGCGTCGCGAGCCAGCGCGCCAGCACCACCTTCTGCTGGTTCCCGCCCGAGAGAGCGCCGACCGGCTCGCCCGTCGACCGCGTCTTGATGCGCAGCCGCCGCACGAGCGCCGCCGCCAGCTCCTGCAGCTTCCTCCGCCGCAGCACGCCGAACGGCGCGAAGCGGCGCAGCACCGCGAGCGCCACGTTCTCCCGCACCGAGCGGCGCAGGATCGCCCCCTCCGCCTTGCGGTCCTCGGGCACGAGGCCGATCCCGGCCGCGATCGCCTGCGCCGGCGAGCGCGGCGCGACCGGCCGTCCGTCGACCTCGATCGTTCCTGCGCGCCGCTCTCCCGCTCCGAAGATTGCACGCAGCGTCTCGCTGCGCCCGGCGCCGACGAGGCCGGCGAGCCCGACCACCTCGCCCGCGCGCACTTCGAGGTCGACCGCCTCGAGGGCGGTCCGCCCCGGCGCCCGCGCCGCGAGCCCGCGCACCCGCAGCCGCACCGCGCCGAGCGCGCGTCCGGGCAGGTGCGGCGGCGCCGACTCGTCCACGTTCCCGAGGTCGCGGCCGGCCATCGCGCGCACGAGGTCGCGCCGCGTGAGCTCCGCGACCGGGCCGTGGTGGACCTTTCTTCCGTCACGAAGCACCGTGACCGCCTCGCAGAGGTCGAAGACCTCCTGCAGGCGGTGGCTGATGTAGAGGACGGCGACGCCGCGCTGCTTCAGCCGGCGCACGACGGCGTAGAGGCGCTCGACCTCGACCGGCGTCAGCGGCGCAGTCGGCTCGTCGAGCACGAAGATGCGCGCCGCGGCGCCGAGCCCCTTCGCGACCTCGACCACCTGCTTCTGCCCGACCGAGAGCGACGCGACCTTGCGGTCGACGTCGAGCGGCACGCCGAGCTCGCCCAGGAGCTCGCGCGCGCGCCGCCGCATCGCCGCGCGGTCCGGCACGATCCCGAAGCGGCGCGGCTCGCTCCCGAAGTGGACGTTCTCCGCGACCGTGAGCGCGTCGATCAGCGCGAACTCTTGATGGACGACGCGCACGCCGAGCTGCTGCGCGAGGCGCGGCGTGAGCTGCTCGAAGCGGCGCGCCGCGCCGGCGTCGTCGAGGATCTCGATCGACCCCGCGCTCGGCGCCGTCGCGCCGCACAGGAGCTTCACCAGCGTCGACTTGCCGGCGCCGTTCTCGCCGACCAGCGCGTGGCAGACGCCTTGCGCGAGCTCGAGCGAGACCCCTTCGAGCGCCGCGACGCCGCCGTAGCGCTTCGAGACGTCGACCAGGCGCGCGGCGACGCGGTCGGTCACTTCCCGGCGGCGCCCGAATCAGCGGTGACCGGCTTCATCGCGACCGGGACGTAGAGCTGGCCGCCCTCGCCCGCGACCGCGCCGGCGATCGGCTTGCCTTCGAGCAGCGCGACCGCGCAGTCGACGTCGACCTTGCCGTTCCCGAACGGATCGATGTCGACGGTGCCCCGGAACGGGCTCGCCGGGTCGCGCAGCGCGTCGAGCGCGGCCGGGATCGCGTCGAGTCCGAAGACGGCGTAGCGCAGCTTCGCCTTCGACGCGTCGCTCCCCGCCTTGGCGACGATCGCGTTGGCGGCGGCGATCGCGCTGTCGTCGTTGAAGGCGACCAGCACCGCGAGCGTCGGGTTCTGCTGCAGCGCCGCCTCCGTGTTGCTGCGCGCCTTCTCCGCGTTCGGAGCGGCGATCGTCACGTCGACCTGCGCGCCGGGGGCGATCCTCTTCACGCCGTCCTTCAGCCCCTGCACGCGCTCGGCGATGGTCGGCCGCTCCGGATTGCCGATCAGCGCGACGAGCGCCTTGCCCTGCGCGTGGTCGCGGATCCAGGCGCCCGCCATCTCGCCGCCGAACTGCCCGTAGTCGCGCTGCCGGATCGAGACGTAGACGTCGGCCGTCTTCAGCCGCTGCGACTGCGCGACGACCTTGATTCCCTTCGCGCGCGCGCGCGTGACCGCCTCCTCGAGCGCCGGCACGTCGTCGTTCACCGCCGCGATCAGGAGCGCGTCGACGCCCTGCCGCGTGAAGTTCTCGATCTGCTGCAGCTGCGTCGCGTCGTCGCCGCGCGCGTCCTGGACGGAGACCTCGAGGCCGAGCTCCTTCGCGCGCGCCTCGATGCCCTGCTTGATCTTGGCGAAGTAGTCGTTGCTCAGGCGGTCGATCGAGGCGCCGACGAACCACTTCTTCTTCGCCTGCGGGTCGCCGCCCGCCGCCCCGCCGGCAGGCGCGCGCTCGCACGCGAACGCGGCGAGCAGCAGCGCGCCGAGGCCGGCCCGAACGTGGCGGATCGCCCCCATCGTCGCGTCTCCCTGACAGCCTGCTGAAAAACTCTTCGTGTCGCCAGGCGGCGTCTTTCGAGCCGGCACTTGGGTGTACCCAGGCGCAGCGACAAACTGCGTAGTCGCTGCGACGTCGGACGTCCTCGACAACTCTGCCTTCGAGTTGGCTTCGGACGTCCTCCTCGTTCCGACTCAAAAACCGCTCGCCGGGCTCGCGACGACTTTTTCAGCAGGCTGTTCGCCCGCGCCCCGATCACTCCCGGCGCGGGACGATAGCGCTGCGTCGCTCAGCGCGAAGATTCGCCGGCGCCGCCGCGCGGACGCCGTCCGACCGCGAAGGCGACGCCGAAGAGGAGCGCGAGCACGAGCACGATCGCCCCCCCGATCGGCACCGGGAAGCGGACCGAGACGAAGAGGCCGCCGAGCGTCGCGAGCAGCGCGATCGCGACGCTCCAGCCGACCTGGCCGCGCAGCGAGCGCGCGAGCGGGCGCGCCGCCGCCGCCGGGATCACCACCAGCGCCTCGATCAGCAGCGCGCCGACGATCTTCAGGCTCACGACGATCGCCGCGGTGAGCAGGACGACGAAGAGGTAGTCGAGGCGCGCCGCCGGGATCCCCTCGGCGCGCGCGAGCGGCGGCGCGACGCTGTCGAGGACGAGCTCGTTGTAGCGGCGCGCGAGCACGAGCAGCGCCGCGACGCCGAGCGCCGCGAGCAGCACCAGGTCGCGCGTCGTCACCGTGAGCAGGCTGCCGAACATCACCGCCTCGATCTGGTGGATGTTGAAGCGCTGCGTGACCGCGACCAGCAGGCAGATGCCGAGCCCGAGCGTGAAGGCGGCGAAGACGCCGATCAGCGTGTCGCCGGGCAGCGTCGAGCGCCGCTTCACCCAGACCAGCGCGAGCGCGCAGAGGAGGCAGAAGCCGCCGATCCCGCCGTAGGGCGAGTCGATCGGCTCGCCGAGCGCGAGGCCGAGCGTGAGCCCCGTGAGCGCCGCCTGCCCGAGCGCCGTCGACAGGAAGGCGAGGCGGCGCGCGACGACCACGTGGGAGAGCGTGCCGAGCAGCGGCGCGAGCAGCAGCGCGGCGATCAGCCCGCGCACGAACCACGGATAGGCGAGGAGCTCGCTCACGGACGACCGTCCACGCCGGCGAGCTCGCGCTCCGCGAAGGCGCGCGCGACCGCGTCGGGGGCGCCGCGCATCCGCACGCCCCCGTCGAGCCAGGTGGCCGCCGTCGCCAGCCGCCGCACCAGCGCGAGGTCGTGGCTCACGAGGAGCCCTGCGCTCCCCGCCGCGAGCGCCGCGCGCAGCAGCCCTTCGAAGCGCGCCAGCGCCGCCGCGTCGAGCCCCTCGGTCGGCTCGTCGAGAAGGAGCAGCGCCGGCCGCGGATGGAGCGCGTGCGCGAGCAGCAGGCGGCGCAGCTCGCCGCCCGAGAGCTCGCTCACCAGCCGTCGCTCGCAGCCGGCGAGGTCGACCGCCGCGAGCGCCGCATCGACCGCCGCGCGCGCCGAACGCGTCGTTCCCAGGAAGAGCGGCGCACGCTGGCGCGCGAGCGCGAGGAACTCGCCGACCGTCAGCGCGAGCACGCCTTCGAAGCGCCACGCCTGCGGCACCGAGCCGACGCGGCCGGCGGCGCGCCGGATCGAGCCGCGGAACTCCACCTCGCCCAGGATCGCGCGCAGGAGCGTCGTCTTGCCCGCGCCGTTGCGGCCGATCAGGGCGTGCAGCTCGCCCGGCGCGAGTACCAGGTCGAAGCCCTCGCAGAGCGGCGCCGTGCGCGGCCCGAGGCCCAGCTGCTCGATCGAGAGCACGGCGCCATGAATGATGTTGGGCGGAAGACCCGGCGGCGCGTTCGTCGGCATCGCCCCGCAGCGTAGCGCGCGCCGTATGATCCCGCGCCACTCCGAGGGGGGTTGCCCTTGGCCGTCGATCCCGCGCTCGCGTCGTCGTCGCGCCGCTTCCCGATCGCGCTCGTCGTGCGCGACTCGCTGCGCATATGGCTGACGACGCTCCCGCAGCTCGCGATCGTGAGCCTCCTCGTCTTCCTTCCCGAGATCGGCCTCTTCGCGCTGCTCGCGGGAACGGAGGCGGCGAAAGGAGCCTCGCCTCTCGCGATCGGCCTCCTCGTCGCCCTCGTCACGGCCGCCACGGTCGTCGCGATCCAGGGCGCGGTGGTACTGATGGTCTTCCAGAGGCTGCGCGGCGAGAAGCCCAACGTCTTCCGGACCGTCCAGGCGGCGCTTCGCCGCCTGCTGCCGATCCTCGGCGTCGTCGCATCGACCAGCCTCGTCACCGGCGCCGCCACCTTCGTCATCATCTTCCTCACGCGCCTCTTCCTGCTCTTCGTGCTCCTCCTGATCCCGCTCCTCGTCCTCTTCGTCGCCTGGAGCGTCGCGATCCCTGCGGTGGTCGTCGAGCCCCTCGGACCGTGGAGCGCGCTCGCACGCAGCGCGCGCCTGACGAAAGGGGAGCGCGGGCGGATCTTCGTGGTGTGGCTCGTCTGCCTCCTCGTCTGGTGGATCTTCACGGCGCTCGTGACGGCGGTCCTGGATGCGTTCGGGAACGAGTCGGGCATGTCGGGCGTCCTGGTGCGCCTCTTCTTCACCGCCGTCCTCGGATCGTTCCCCGCCGTCGTGCCCGCCGTCATCTACCACGAGCTGCGCGAGAGCCGGGAGGGGATCGGCCTCGACCAGCTCGCGAGCGTCTTCCAGTGAGGTGAATCGATGGCCGAGCTCCCGCCCCCCGTCCCGAATGCGCGGCCCGCGGTCCCGTGGAACCCCTATCGCAAGGCCGACGCGCTGACCGCGTCGTCGATCGTCGGCAAGACGATGCGCATCTGGGTCTCGACGCTGCCGAGGCTCCTCGCCGTCGCGGCGCTCGTCCACGTGCCGCGCTTCGCGGTCCTGTGGTACTTCCAGACGCACGAGGCGGGCGCGACCGCCACGAGCCTCGGGCAGGCGTTCCAAAGCCTCGAGTACCTGGTGCTCCCGGCATTCGTCGGCGTCTTCGCGATCTACTTCGTCTTCCAGCGGCTGCGCGACGAGCCGGCCGACCTCGGCCGCTCGGTCGCCCTCGGCTTCCGGCGGATCGGCGCGGCGCTCGGCATCACGGCGATCTTCGCGGTGCCCCAGATCGCCCTGGCTTTCATGGGCCAGCAGTCCGCGCAGGAGCTCCTCGCCCTGCGGCGCGGCGGCGCCGACGCCGGCTCGCTCGGGCTCGTGCTCACCGTCGGCGCCCTCTCGCTCGTCTGCCAGTTCGTCTTCGCGCTCGTGTTCCAGTCGGCGATGCCGGCGGCCGTCGTCGAGAAGCTCGGCGTCTTCCCGGCGCTCGGCCGGAGCGCCCGCCTCACCTCGGGCCGGCGCCTCACGATCTTCGGCTCGAACTTCATCTTCGGCTTCCTGATCTTCGTGCTGGTCACGCCGGTGATCGTCGTCGCGCTGATGCAGGCGAACCTGACGATCCGCCTCGCCGTGATGAGCGCCGTCCTCTGGATCGTCGGCTCGCTCCAGTGCGTCTTCCCGATCGTGCAGTACCACGAGCTGCGCCGCACCAAGGAGGGCTTCGGGATCGACGAGCTGGCCAAGGCGTTCGATTGAGCCCGGTGCGCCGCCTGCAGGTCCGCGTCGCGGACATCGTCGGCGGCGCGTTCCGCGTCTGGGTCCGGTCGCTGTCGCATCTCTTGGTGATCGCGGCGCTCGCGCATGCGCCGCTGATCGCGCTGCGCATCGTCGCGAGCGGCGCCGCGCGGCCCGACTCCTGGCGCGGGGAGGTCGGGCGCGCGCTGCCGCTCCTCGACCTCGCCGGCTCCGCCGCCACCGAGGCGTGTGCGGTGGTGCTCGTGCTGCAGCGGCTGCGCGGCGAGCGGCCGACGCTGCTCGCCTCGCTCCGCGCGGGCGCGCGGCGGCTCGGGACGGTGCTCGGGATCACGGCGATCCTGAACGCTCCGAACGGCGCGAGCGACGTGCTCGACCTCTTCTCGTCCGCCGCGGCGCGCGCCCGGCCCGGCCCCGAGAACTTGCTCGCGAGCGAGTCGCTCCCGTGGGACGTCGGCATCGCCGTATTCATATTCCTGGTGCGCGTCTACTTGTGCGGGCCGATCGCCGTCGCCGTCGCCGAGCGGCGCGGCGTGATCGCGTCGATCGGAAGGAGCTGGCTCCTCACGCGCGGCTTCCGGCTCAAGATCGCGTTCGCCTACATCCTGTTGTTGTCGCTCGCCGGACTCTTCGCCCTCGGTTTGCACGATGCGATCGAACTGCCGGCGTCGGATTCGACCGCGCTCTTCCTCGACGTCGCCAGCGGTCTCCTCCTGGCGAGCTTCACCTGCGTCGTGCCGACCGTGATCTTTCACGAGCTGCGCGAGGCGCGGGAGAGCAGCGGCGGGGAGCACCTGGTCGAGGTGTTCGGGTGAGCGCGGGCGAGCTGCCGCTCGCGGAGCCACGGCCGACGGGGGCGCTGCGGTCGCTCGGGCTGGGTCTGCGGCTCGCCCACGTCCGCTTCCTCCGGCTCTACCCGCTGGCGCTGCTCGTCGGCGTGGCGCTCGAGGCGATCGCGATCGCGACCGACACCGCGAGCGCCGCGCACCTCTTCGGGCAGATGCCCGCCTGGCTCTACGACGACCCCCTCCCGCCGCGCAGCGTGCTCCTCTTCCTGTCGATCCTGCTCCGGACGATCGGCGGGATGGCGCCCATCTTGGTGACCACCGCGTTCGTGACGCCCGCTGCATTCGAGATCCAGCGAGGTCGCGCCGCGCGCCCGCTCGCGAGCCTCGCGGCCGGGGTCCGCGTCCTCCCCGTCGCGCTGGCGACGGGCTTCGCCTTCTCGATCCTGCCGCTCGCCATGCTCTGGTTCCCGACGGCCTTCGGCGACTTCGGGTCGACGACGGGGACCTATCTCTGGGTCGTACCGCTCTCGCTCCCGCTCACCGCCGCAGTGGTCGGTCGGTGGCTCTTCGCGGTGCCGGCGGCGGCGCTCGAGCGGCGCGGCCTGATCGCCGCATGGCGGCGCAGCGAGCGCCTCGTCGTCGGTCGCCAGCTCTCCACCATCGGACTCGTGCTGCTCGGGATCGCCTTCGGGTTCGTCGTCTACGAGGCGGTGCTCCCGTTGCTCTACGTACGCTGGTTCGACGAGTGGATCATTATCGAGCCGACGCTCTTGCAGCGCGCGCCGGAGTTCGGCCGCGTCGCGCTCACCGCGTGGTTCCACCTCTGCGTCGCGACCGTCACGACCGTCCACTTCGTCGAGCTGCGTCGCGCGAAGGAGGGCCCCGACGCCGAGGAGCTGCGCTCCGTCTTCACCTGACGGCGACGGCGCCGCCGCTCACGAGGACTTGCGCTCCTTGCGCTGGCCCATCAAGAGGCGCTGCTCGAGCCGCGCGCGCTGCGCGGCGTAGAAGGCGGAGAGGAACGCGGCCGGATCGGCGACGCCCCCCTCCCAGCGGATCTTCTTCGCGACCTTGCTCGCGACCAGCGTCAGCACCGCCGCACGGTCGGGCCGGTCGCGTCGCAGCACCTCTTCGAGCACCTGCAGCTCGTAGATGCCGTAGACGTCGAGCTGCTCGGCCGTGAACGGGTAGGCCGCCGCGCGCGCGGCCGCGGCGCCGGCCGCCACGCTCGCGCCGCCGCCCGCCGCGCCCGCCGCGTTCGTTGCATTCGCCGCGGCCGGCGCCGAAGCGCCGCGCGGCGCCAGGATGGGCCGCTCGGAGAGGTCGGGCAGCAGCACGCTGCGCGGCGCGTGGACGACGATCGTGCCCGCGATCAGGTCGCCGATGCGCAGCCGGTCGCGATTGAACAGCGGGAAGAAGCCGAGCACGAGGAGCCACGTGAAGGCGGCGAGCCCGACCAGCGGCGGCGCGTCCTGGATCAGCGAGCCGGGCGACAGCATCACGACGATCGGCAGGACCACCTCGACCTCGCGCGTGACGTTGCGGACGAAGATCGCGGCGACCGTGAGGCGACCACCATGTCGGTCGATGACGCGCAGGTCGGCGGCGCGCTTGCCCGGCGTGCGCCCCTGCCAGCGCAGCTCGAAGATCGTGAAGTAGAAGTGCGTCAGGACGAAGACGGCGAGGATCACCAGCGGCGCGCCGCCCACCCTGAGCATCGAGCCGAGCAGGAGCAGCGCGAGCAGCGTCGCCGCGATGATCAACCCGTCGAGGACGAAGGCGACCAGGCGGTCGCTCGCGCCGGCGAGGTCGAGCGGGAGCGAGAGCCCCTCCGGCGTCACGAACTCCCGCCGCAACCGCGCGTCGGCCGGATTCGAGAGCGGGCTCACGGCGCCGCCTCCGCGGGCGCGACGCGCCGCCCCGCGAGCAGGAAGTAGGCGCTCCAGAGCAGCGCCGTCCCGCCCGCGATCGCGAAGCGGGCGTCGATCGGGTGGACCGTCTGCCGGACGATCCCCTCGATCAGCCCTGCCACGACGAGCATCCCGATCGCGCCGCCGACCAGCGTGCCCGCCTCGCGCCCCCGCGCGAGCAGCGCGTCCCGCCGCGACAGCTCGCCCGGGAACAGCGTCGCCTGGCCGAGCGCGAGCCCGGCCGCGCCGCACAGGCAGATCGCCGAGAGCTCGGTCACGCCGTGCGGCGACACCCACGCCCACCAGTCGACGCCGAGCCCCTTCGCGACGTGGATCTGCGTCATGGCGCCCAGGAGCATCCCGTTCATCGCGAGCAGCACGACGACCGGGATCCCGAGCGCGATCCCGAAGGTGAAGCAGAGCATCCCGACGCGCGCGTTGTTGGCGATCAGGAACGACGCGAAAGCGGGCAGGAAGCCGCGGTGGGCTTCGTCGGTGTCGTAGAGGAAGCGGCGCAGCTCGTCGGGCGACGAGGACGGCGTGCGCCCCTGCGCCATGCTCCGGTCGATCATGCTGAAGTACCGCTCCGGGTCGGAGTCCGTCACCGACCAGCCGATCCACGCCCCGAGCACGAGGCAGGCGACCGCGACCAGGAAGTGCGGGAAATGGCGGCGGAACGCGCGTGGGAAGTGCGTGCCGAAGAAACCGACGAGGCTCTCGAAGAAGCGGTGGCGCGTGCCGTAGACCGCGAAGAAGCCGCGCGCCGCGAGGCTGCCGAGGAAGTCGAGCAGGTTGCGGTCGAGCGAGATGGCGCGCGCGGCGGAGAGCGCCGAGAGCGTCTGCCGGTAGAGGCCGGGCAGGCGCGCCACCTCGCCACTCGTGAGCTGGGAGACGCCGCCGCGCTCGACCTTGTCGACGATGCGCGCGAGCTCGCGCCAGTGGCGCTCGCGCTCCTTCCTGAAGCGGGTGCTGCGCAGCAGTCCGACGCTCATGCGACGAGCTCCCGGCGCTGGATCTCGAGGTAGCGGTTGACCAGCTTCGACGAGACCTCTTCCGCGCTGGCGTCCAGGACGTGCACGCCGAGCCGCTCGACCTGCTGCAGCACGAGCGCGCGGCCGCGCGCGAGGTCGCTCGCGACCACGGATCGATGGAGGTCGGTCTCCCGCCGCGGCGCGGCCCGCGCGATCCGCTCGAGCTCGGGGTCGCGCACCGCGACGAACAGCACGACATGGCGTTTCGCGAGGCGCGCCACGTTCTCGACCAGCAGCTCGGCGCCGATCGGGTCGGAGAAGTCGGTGAAGAGGATCACGAGCGCGCGCCGCCGCAGCCGGCCCATGAGGTCGGTCAGGCCGAGCGTGAAGTTGGTCGCCTCGGTCGAGGCGGCGAGGTCGGCGGTGCGGCGGCGCAGCCGCGCGAAGGCGGCGACGCCGGCGACGGGCGGCTCGAAGACGCGCGGCGTCGCGTCGAAAGCGAAGAGGCCGACCAGGTCGCCGTGCTTCAACCCCACGAAGCCGAGCAGCAGCGCCGCGTTGATCGCGCGGTCGAGCCGGGAGACGCCGTCGATCGGCTCGCGCATGCGCGCGCCGCAGTCGAGCGCGACGATCAGGTGGTGGTTGCGCTCGGCGCGGAACTCCCGCGCGAGGAGCTTCAGGTGGCGCGCCGACGCCTTCCAATCGAGCGTGCGCGCGTCGTGGCCCGGCGTGAACTCGCGCAGCGCCTCGAACTCCGAGCCGTCGCCGCTGTAGCGCTCGGGCTTGCGCCCGCTGAACGCGACCGAGACGCGCGCCAGCTGGAGCGCCGCCGCGTGCACGGCGCGCACGTTGGGGACGATCGCGAGCGTCCGGTCGACGCGCACGCGCAGCGAGCGGCGCGCGAGACCGAGCGGCCCGCTCCACTGCAGCCACACCGACTCGACCGTCCCCTGCCCGCGCGAGCGCGGCCGCATCGGCAGCGTGATGCGCGACCCGCCGCGGTCGTCGAGCGCGACATCGACCGTGTCGACCGGCTCGAAGACGGCGTCGAGGTCGACGCGCAGCCGCGGCGCGCGCACCGCCTCCGGCCGCGCGACCGCGACGGTCACGACGATCGGGTCGGCGTCCCCCATGAAGAGGCCGTCGGGCAGCGTGACCTCCACGCTCCACGCGCGGCCGCGCGCGCAGCGGACCGCGTCGACCAGGAACGCGGCGACCACCGCCGCGATCGCGGCGACGCCGAGCGGCCAGGCGCCGGCCCCGAGCGCGAGCGGCGCGAAGGAGAGCGGCACGCCGGCCGCGAGCAGGAAGAGGGTGCGCGGCGTCGGGAGCGGCATCGGTCAGCGCGGCGCCGCGACGGCGTCGAGGATCTTGCCGAGCACGCCGTCGGGCGTGCCGCCGTCGAGCTCGGCGGTCGGCGCGAGGACGATGCGGTGACGCAGCAGCGGCCGCACCAGGCGCTTCACGTCGTCGGGCACGACGTAGTCGCGGCCGTCGAGGCAGGCGAGCGCGCGCGCCGCGACTGCGAGCATGTTGGCGGCGCGCGGGCTCGCGCCGTGGGCGAGCTCGGGGTGCTCGCGCGTCGCACGCACGAGGTCGACCACGTAGTCGACCACCGGATCGGTGAGGGTCATCTTCCCGACGACCGCACGCGCTTCCGACAGGAACGCGCGGTCGGCGACGCGCTCGAGCGCGAACTCCTCGATCTTCGGGCTGCTCGAGCGGTGGCCGTGCAGCCGCACCATCGCGAGCTCCTGCTCGCGCGCCGGGTAGCTGATCACCACCTTGAAGAGGAAGCGGTCGAGCTGCGCCTCCGGCAGCGGGTAGGTCCCCTCCTGCTCGATCGGGTTCTGCGTCGCGATCACCATGAACGCGCTCGAGAGCTCGTGCGCCCGCCCGTCGAGCGTGACGGCGCGCTCCTGCATCGCCTGCAGCAGCGCCGCCTGCGTCTTGGGCGGCGTGCGGTTCACCTCGTCGGCGAGCAGCACCTCGGTGAAGACCGGCCCGCGCGTGAGATTGAACTGCTGCGTCGCGAAGTTGTAGAGGCTCGTGCCGAGCACGTCGCCCGGCATCAGGTCGGGCGTGAACTGGATGCGGTTGAACTCGAGCGCGAGGCAGCTCGCGAAGGCGCGCGCGAGCAGCGTCTTGGCCGTGCCCGGCACGCCCTCGAGCAGCACGTGCCCCTCGGAGAGCAGCGCCGCGACCAGCAGGTCCACCGCCTCGTCCTGCCCGATCACGACGCGGTGGACCTGCTCCTTCAGGCGGGCGGCGACGGCGCGGACCTCAGTGAGCTCCATGCAGGACCTCTTCGCGGAAGCGGTGGATGCGGGTGGCGAGCGAGAGCATCGCGGCGCGTTCGGAGCGACGGGACGAGTGCGGAGGGCTCGGGGCGTGGGCCGCGGCGGCGAGCGCGCGCAGCTCCTTGGCGCGCGTCTCCCCGAGCCGGCCGGCCACCCAGTCGAGGCGGGCCGGCCGCTCGAGCGTGCGCGGCGCGCGGTGGTACTCGGCGAGCCGCTCGACGGTCGTGTCGAAGTAGCGGCCGACGGCGACACGCACGTGGCCGACCCGTTGCATCAGGTCGGCGATGTTCTCGAGGAGCGCCTCCTTCCCCTCGCGCCAGCCGCCGTGCAGCGGGCGCGGCTTGCCGAAGCGCAGCGCGCCGGCCAGCACGGCCGCGACGAAGAGGAGGGCGACGTGGGCGCTGCCGTACTTGAGCGGCGCGCGGACCAGCTCGCCCCAGACGGAGGGGACGCGCTCGAGGCCGTGCAGCGTCTCGTCGAGGAGGACGCTCCCCCCTTCGCCGCGCAGCGAGTCGATGAGCGCGAGCGCGAGCGCGGCGTTCTCGCCGCGGCCGAGTCCGCAGTTGGCGAGCAGGTCGGGGTCGCTCACGACGACCCGGCGGCCGGACTCCCGGCGCAGCTCGCCGATCAGCGTGCCGGCGTCGCCGCCCACCAGCGGCTGGAGCTCGTCGCTGCGCACGAGCTGCGGCCGGGCGACCTCGGGCTCGGCGCCGAATCCGTTGACGGAAACGTCCAGCTCGTCATTACGGACGATTTCCGCATTCGCGTCGATCTCGTGCAGGAGCGCCGTCACGCGCTCCTCGTCGACGCGGCGCACGTGTTCGATCTTCGGCTCGCTGCTGCGTTCATCCCTTCGGCTCGGCCGCCACTTCGGCAGGATCACCAAGACCGCGTGGCCCCCTTCGAGCAGCTGCGCGAGGATCGCCGCGTCGTGCTCGTCGTCGGTGTCGGCGTCGGGGGCGGCGAGCACCACGACGTCGCCCGGCCGGACGCGGTCGCCGGTGTGGTAGCGGCTGCGCACGACCGGGACGCGGTGCTCCTCCAGGAGCTCGGCGAACGCCTGGAAGCCGAGCGCCGAGCGCGAGAAGCCGTTGGCGCCGTTGGTCGTGACGTGGTCGAAGTCGTCGCCGACCACGCCCCACACCAGGCCGAAGAGGAGCGACGCGACGGCAACGCCCAGCATCATCCGGTGCGCGCGTGCGAGGAACGGCGTCGGCGCGTCGATCACGCGGCGCGCCTCGCGGCCGGCGGCAGGCGCTCGTGCACGACGGTCGCGGCGGCGCGCGCGCTCTCGAAGTCGGCGGCGCCGAGGTCGCGCGCGCCGAATTCATGGCGCTCGACGGCGGCGACGAGCTCGGCCAGCGCGGCGCGTGCGGCGCCGTCGTCGACGCGAGAGACCACCTCGCGGCTCGTGATCCCGCGCGCGAACTCGCCGCGCGCGCGCGCCACGTCGCGCAGCGCGCGCAGCAGGAGGACGTGGACCGCGTCGGCGAAGCGCCCCTCGGCGGCGAGCGCGTCGGCGTCGAGGTCGGCGAGCGGCAGCGGGGCGCCGAGGTCGAGCGGCGCCTGCGCCGCCGCCCCGCCGGCGTGGCGCGACTCGACCGTCCCGTCGTGGCGCTGGAAGCCGAGCACGAGCAGGACGAGCAGCACCGTGCCGACGATCGTCAGGACGACGGCGGGAGAGATCGAGAAGCCGGAGCCGCCCCGCACGCGGAACGACGGCGGCTCCTCGGGATCGTCACCCTCGTCGGGCAGCGCCAACTGGTAGTCGCCGCGCTCGAGGATCTCGTTCGCCTGCGCGCGCAGCGCCGCCGCGTCGTCGGGCGCGCGAGGCGCCGCCGGCGCGGGCAGGAAGAGACCGAGCAGGGCGAGGACCGGGCCGACCATGGAGCGGCGGATCGTACCGCTCGTCGGCTCGGCGCCGCGCGGCTATGGTCGCCCGCCATGGCCGACGGCTCCCATCGCGACGGCAACGGCTACGTGGTCGCGGACACGGACCGCGCGAAGTTCGAGCGCGACGGCTACGTCCACCTCGCCGGCGTCCTCTCGCCCGACGAGGTCGACGCGATCGAGCGGGACTACGAGCGCTTCCTGCGCCGCGAGATCGCCGTGCCGGGCCGCGACTTCTGCGACATGTCGGGCGACTACGAGCGGCCGGTCGAGACCTTCTCCCTGATCAACGTCATGCTGCCGCGCCGCTACTTTCCGGAGTGGCGCGGCAACGTCTACGAGCGGCGCGCCCACGCCATCGCCGAGCAGCTCTGCGGCGCCGGCATGGAGCTCGACTACGACCAGCTCCTCGCCAAGCGCCCGCGCCGCGACGACGCCGTCTTCGGCTGGCACCAGGACCTCGCCTACTGGCCGACCACCACGCCCGACACGCGCACCGCGACCTGCTGGCTCGCCATCGACGCCTCGACCGCCGAGAACGGCTGCATGCGCTTCGTGCCCGGGACGCATCTGCAGGAGCTGCGCAAGCACCGGCCGCTGCACGGGGATCGCGCGAAGTCGCATACGTTGGTGACGGAGCTCGTGAAGGGCGACGTCGTGAAGCTCGCCCCGATCCTGCGCGGCGACATCACCGTCCACAATGAACGGGTCATGCACGGCAGCGGCGGCAACAAGTCCGACGGCTGGCGCCGCGCCTACGTCGTGGCGTTCCGCAGCAAGGAGACGGTCGCCTGGGAGCGGGCGCACGGGTTCACGCACTCGCACAACGACGAGAAGGGCGTGCTCGAGAGCGTGGGCTTCGCGGAGGCACAGGCGAAGCGCGACAACGGCGGACAGTAGACGCCGCCGTCCGGAGTGAGCATCGAACGCGACACGGCGTGCGAGGACGCGGAGCGGTCTCGAGTTCTTCTCCGTCAGTGCCGCGTCTCGGCCGTCCGAAGCGCGTTCTCGAGACGGGCGATCGCCGGAGTGCGAACCGTCTCGCGGAACTGCACGAGGAAGACGGCGCGCTCGATCGCCAGGATCGCGCCGATCCGGGCCGCGGCGTTCGCGCCGGCGGCTTCGGGAGCATCCTCGTCGAGCGGCGCTTCGAGCGCCGCCTTCTGTTGCTCGCCGAACTCGTCGATCCGCCGCTCGTACTCGGCCCTCCAACGCGAGATGGCGGCATCCACGGCGGCCCGCTTCTCCGTGGAATCGCCGGCCTCCAAGCGCTGCGTGCGACACGCTACGGTGAACTGCTCCAGGTAGGGCGCCCATCGGTCGCGATGGTCGGCGTCCATCCGGCCGCAGAACGGGGAGTCGATGAAGGAGAACACGCGGCCCAGGCGTGCGTCGCGGGCCACGGCACCCTTCGACGAATCGGGCGCGGCATGCAACGCGGCCTCGTACGCCGCGCGCCGCTGTCTCTGGAAACGATCGGACAGGAATCCCCACTCGTCCTGCGGCGTGCGGTCCTCTTCGTTCGCCAGGCGACGCGGGACGGCCAGATCCTCGTCGGAGACACTTTCGCTGGCTCGAACCAGGCGTATCTCGAATCCGCTCGGATGCGTGAGGCTCACGAGGAACCCCGTCTCCTTCGAGACCCGGACGACTCCCCCTTTCGCGGTGCGCCGGACGAATTCCTCCCCCTCCGCCTGCCACGGACTCGCGGGCGTACCGCCGTCGAGCCATGCCAGGAGGTGGAACTTCGGTTCCGCCCACAACAGGGTCATGACGATCCCGCTGTCCTCACCCTCGGCGAGCGGCGCTTCGAAATCCAATCGGAAGCCCGGACCACCCGTCCGTGGGGCGGCAGGAGGGGCGGGTCGCGCAAATTCCCGTTCCAGCATCGCGTCGAAACGTTCGTTCTCGATCCTCCACTCGGCCAGGTCGCGATCGATGGCGTAGCGACCTCGGCGATCAACCCCGCGCGTCGACATCACGCTGCCCCGCAGCCAGCTGCGGGTCGACTCCTGCTTCCCCACGGAGTCGAAGCGCGCGCGATCGGGCGCTCGGTAGTACAGCCGTTGCTCTGACTCGGTGGCGTCGAAGTGGACGACGCGGTAGATCGCGGTGAAGGCCTCGAGCTTCTGCGTCCGCTCCGCCAGCGCGCGCACCGCTTCGTTCGCATCGACGGCGGTCGCCCAGTCCAGCAGCTGCAGCGCCTCGAAGCGCTGGCCCTCGCCGTCCGGTTCGAGATTCAGCGCGCCCCACGTGCCGAGGCCGTCGTCCGAGGTCGGGGTGAAGAGGACGAAGGCGAGGCGCGAGCGCGGCTGGTCGGTCGGGACGACGAGCGCGCCGGCGGGGAGTTCGAGCTCGCGCTCGGCGTCGGTGCCGGTGAAGGTTACGAGGGGGTGACCCTGGAAGGGGCGCTTCGATTCGGTGCGCTGGGCGTTCGCGAGGACGCGCACGCGCGCGCGGCGCGGGGCGGCGAGGCGCTCGCTCGCGAGGCCGTGGCGCGCGACGAGGTCGAGGAGGCGGTCGCTCGGGCGCGCGACGAGCCACGCCTTCGGGAGCGGCCGCTCGTCGCGGCCCTCGAAGGTGACGCGGACCGGCATGCGGACGGCGTGCGACTCGTGCGTCGTGACCAGGTGGTCGAGGCCCGTGACGGGGTCCTTCTCGACGCGCACGGCGCCGACGAGGACGTCGTCGTCGCGCGTCTTCGCCAGCTCGCCGCGCGTCGGAAGCGTGACGGTCGGCGCGCTCGCGCCGAGGGCGCGGCCGCGCTCGTCGGCGTCGGCGCGCAGCTGCATCAGCACGGCGGCGTGGTCGCGCGCGAACTCGAGCGCGGTGAGCACGAAGGCGCGCGTCGACTTCACGCGCTCGGCGAACGGCGCGTGGCTGTACGCCTCCGACAGGAGCGTGAGACGGTTCTGGAAGCCGAAGTAGTTGGTGCCGTAGCGCGGCTTGCTCTCGAAGCTCGACCACCCCTTCTCCGGATGGGCGTTGTCGTCGAAGTCGCCGTAGTCGAAGGTCGCGAAGCCCTTCGCCTTCATCGCCGCCTGCACCTTCGGCAGCAGCGTCGCACGCGTGAACTCGAGCAGCCCGGGATCGCACGCCGGGTGCATGATCCCGGCGTAGGTCAGGTCGTAGCCGTGGTAGGAACCGTCCGTCGTGTGCAGGTCCATCACGAGGACCGGGTCGAGCGCGTCGACGGCCGCGAACAGCGCCTTCGTCTCGGGCGCCTCGACCTTCACGAAGTCGCGGTTCAAGTCGAGCCCTTGGCCGTTGGCGCGCTGGCCGACGCCCTCGTTCGGACCGGCCTGGTCGGGACGGCTCTTGCGGTCCAGCTTGTCGTTGCCGTCGGGGTTGTAGTCGGGGACGAAGGCGAGCGTGAGCGCGCCGAGCAGTTCGTCGTGCTCGCCGCGCGCGAGCTCGCGCAGGAGGATCTGCACCGCCTCCTTCCCCTCGACTTCACCCGCATGAATGTTCGCCATCACGAACACGAGCGGCCGCTTCGCCGCGGCCGCCTGCGCGCGCGCCGCCTCCAACGACTTCACCGGAGGATCCGCGACCAGCACGAGCGGCAGGTCCTTCCCCTGCGTCGTCTTCCCCATCGACAAGCGCACGAGCCTCGGGCTCGCCGCGACGCAGCGGTCGACGTACGCCTCGACCTCGGCGGAGGTCGAGGTGCGCTCGAACTGCGAGGCCTCGGCGACGGTCGGCGGGAGCTCGGGTGGCGGCGCCCGCTGTGCGCGCAGCGGGCGCTGCATGCCGCCAAACGCCACGAGGCCCACGCATGCCGTCGTGAGCCGGATCACCCGGCGCTCACTTCTTGACCAGCGTGATCGGCAGGTCGGTCGGGCGGGCGCGCTTGCCCATGGTGGAGCGCAGCTCGACGCGCAGCGTCGCGGGGCCGGGGACCGCCCTCGGATCGACTCGCACGGAGTCGTCGTAGAGGATCCCTCAGCAGTGCTGGCGGATGCGCGTGGTCGTCTCGACGAGCTCTCCCTTCGCGTCCTTCGCGACCACCGTCGCGATCAGCTCGTCCTTCTCGAGGTCGATGAACTTCTCGTCGACGGCGGCGAGCGCGTTTGGACCGACGCCGGGGTTGCCGGCGATCAGGCGCAGGTGCGTCGCGGCGCCGATCGCGAGTTCGACCGGCCCGGTCATCCAGAGCCCGAAGGCGAGCACGCCGTTCGGGTCGGGCGTGACGATCGAGGCGTGCGCGGGCGAGTCGGCGAACTCGGCGGTGTCGATGCCGACCGGCCCGTAGGTGCCGGAGACCTCGGTGGCGCCATGCCAGTACATGTCGAACCAGAAGCCCTTGCGGCCCCCTTTCGGGCTCGTGCTGAAGCGCAGTCCTTTGTGGACGCGCGCCGTGCCCGGCACCGCGACGTCGCCGACGCGGATCAGCATCTCGAGCCCCGCCTCGGCGAGCTTCGCGTCGCGCACGCCGACGAAGCGCTCGTCAGTCGCGGTCAGGTCGCCGTCGCCGTTCTTGTCGAAGTAGAGCACGTCGTACCAAGGCGCGTCCGCGCTCGACTTGTCGAAGACGGCCCACGCCTTGAACTTTCCCGCCTCGTCGAGGACGAACAGCGCGTAGCGGGGAGCGGCGACGTACTTCGGCTCCTTCGCGAGCTTGCGGTCGATGGGAGGAGGAGCGCCGCCGTCGGCCGCCGCCTGGCCGGCCGCCGCCCGGCCCGCCGCGTTCGCGGCCGCGCAGACGCAAAGGACCCGCACAAGACCTCGTCGCATGGGGGTGCTCCTTCGAGAGGACGCCTCGACCCGATTCACCTCCGCCGCAGCGCCTCCGTCGGTGCGAGGCGCGCCGCGCGGAAGGCCGGGATCGCGCCGCCGAGGAGGCCGAGCGCGAGGGAGAAGACGACGGCGGTCGTCAGGACTTCCGGCGTGATGCGGAACGCGAAGGCGACCTCGGTGAACGTGTCCCAGTTGGTGGTGCCGGTCTTGATCCCGTGGAGCGGGAGGGCGAGGAGGCACCCGATCGCACCGCCGAGGACGCCGAGCAGGAGCGCCTCGAACAGGAACGAGACGAAGATCGAGAACGGCCGGAACCCGATCGAGAGGAGGATCCCGATCTCGTGCGTCCGCGCCGCGAGCGCGGCGAGCATCGTGTTCATGGCGGTGAACACCGCCGCGATCCCCATGACCGTTCCGAGGATGCTGCCCAGGAGCCCGAGCATCATCCCGAGCGCGTTCGTCTGGCTCCTCAGGTAGTCGACCTCGGTCATCACCTTTGCCGGCGTCTCCTTGTCGCTCCGGATCCTCTCCTCGAGCTTCTTGAAATCGGTCCCGGGCCGGAGCTTCGCCAGGATCGCGTTGGCCCACGGGATGTTCAGCGCGACGCTCGCGCGGTCGAAGTCGGTCCAGATCTCCGATTCGCAGGCGCCGGGCCCCTCGAAGATGCCGACGACGCGGAACGGCGTGAGGTTGAGCACGATCACGTCGCCCACGTTGCAGCCGGCCATGCGGTCGATCAGCTTGCGCCCGACGATCAGCTCGTCGCTCCCGAACTTGAGCTCGCGCCCCTCGACGATGCGCAGGCCGTCGCGCAGCTGGAAGCTGGTCGGCTGGACGCCGCGGATCGGGACGTTGGTTTCGCCGGCGCCGTGCGCCTTCTGCTTGCGCACCGCGAAGTACGTCTCCATCGCCGCGACCGGCGGCGCGTCCCCCACCGCGAGGATCTCGGGCGACGACTTGATCAGGCGGTCGGCGATCTCGCGCAGGAACAGGCTCTGTCCCTCGCTCGTGGAACTCGGCCGCATGAAGATCACGACGTCGTCGCGCCCGCCCTGCGTGTAGAGGGAGCGGAAACCCGCCTGCAGCGCGAGGAAGCCGGTCAGCACCGTCACCGTCGCCCCGATGCCGAGCAGCGTGAGGACGGTCGCGCTCCGGCGGACGAACAGGCTGCGGAGGTTGTAGGTCAGTGGTACCAGCATGGTCCCGTCACTCCACGCTGCGCAGCGCTTCGACGCAGCGCAGCCGGCGCGCGGCGATCGCCGGCACGACGCCGGCCACCAGCCCGATCGCCACCGTGACCAGCGCCGCGACGGCGAGCGTGCGCCCGGTCACGGCGTATCCGGGGAACACCGACCCGAGGAAGGCCATGAAGGCCGGCTCGAGCCCCTTCACGAGCAGGATCCCGAGCCCGCCCCCCACGATGCAGAGCAGCATCGACTGGCCGAGCATGAAGCCCGAGACGCCCCCGTCGGTGAATCCGAGCGCCTTCATGATCCCGACGTCGTGCGCCTGGTCGCGGAACGCCATCAACATCGTGTTGACGCAGGCGAGCGCGATCGCGACGAGGACGCCGCTGCCGATCGAGGTGACCAGGAACGGGACGTTGCCCATCATCGTCAGGAACTGCGCCTGGAACGCCGCCTCGGTCGTGCACTGCACGCGCTGCGGGCCGTTCTCGTAGAACCCCTCGACGGTCCGCATGATCTCGTTCTGGTCGGCGCCCGGCTTGGTCCGCATCACGATCGTGCTGGTGTCGGGCGTCCGCTTCATCACCTTCTCGAAGCTCTCCTGGAAGTAGTCCCAGTTGAAGAAGAAGGTGCGGCGGTCGACGGCGCTGCTCTCCGACTTGTAGATCGCGCGGACGGTGAACTGCCACGCGTCGCCGCTGGGCGGCAGGTAGTTCGCGCTGATGATCGGGATGGTCTGGCCGACCTTCCAGTCGAACTGCTGCGCGAGCAGGTCGCCGATCAGGCAGCCGCTCCGGTCCTTGCGCCAATCGTCGATCGACCCGTCGATCACCTCCATCTCGGGGTAGACGTCGAAGATCGTGTCGGAGTCGGTCGCGAAGGCGCCGAGGAAGTTCTTCGGCTCGCGGAAGTAGCCGCCGAACCAGCACCACTTGCAGGTCTTTTGCACGCCGGGGACCTCGGCGATGCGCTGCTGGTACGGCAGCGGCAGCCCGATGAAGAGGCTCGCCGCCGACTGCACGACGAGGCGGTCGCGCTTGGCCCCGGCGACTCCCGATTCGAGCGCGACCACCATCGACTTCAGCACGCAGAGGAGGAAGACGCCGACCATCAGCGACGCGATCGTCAGCGCCGAGCGCATCTTGTGTTTCGTGAGGTTGCGGCGGACCAGCTTGAAGGAGATCACGCGCGCCGCCTCACGTGGCCGCCGCGGCGCGCGTCTCGACGCGGCCGAGCTGGCCCTTGTCGAGGTGGACGATGCGCTGGGCGCGCTCGGCCGCGTGCGGATCGTGGGTGACCATCAGGATCGTCTTCTTGAGCTCGCCGTTGAGGCGGACCAGGAGGTCGAGCACCTGCTCGGCGCTCTTGCGGTCGAGGTCGCCGGTCGGCTCGTCCGCGAGGATCAGCTTGGGGTCGGTCGCGATCGCGCGCGCGATCGCGACGCGCTGCTCCTGCCCGCCCGACAGCTGTTGCGGCCGGTGCTTCGCGCGATCCTCGAGGCCGACCAGCGTGAGCGCGTACATGGCGTGCTCGCGCCGCTTCGCGCGGCTGAGCGGGGAGAGCAGGAGCGGCAGCTCGACGTTCTCGACCGCGGTCAGCACCGGGATCAGGTTGAACGCCTGGAAGACGAAGCCGACGTTGGCGGCGCGCCACGCCGCGAGCTCGCTGCCCGAGAGGTCGGCGAGGCTCTCGCCCGCGACGATCAGCTCGCCTTCGTCGGCGGCGTCGAGGCCGCCGACCAGGTTCAGGAGCGTCGTCTTGCCCGAGCCCGACGGCCCCATCAGGGCGTAGAAGTGGCCCTCCTCCATCTCGAGGTCGAGGCCGTCGAGGACGGTCAGTGTCTCGCCCGCGCGCGTGTAGGTCTTCTTCACGCCGCGGGCCCGGATCATCGCATCGTTCATCGTGGCAGGCTCCCCTTCGCGACGGACCTTCGCTCCGCCGTCGTTCCAGTACGCAATCGGCCGTTCACTCCTTCACGCGCACGCGGTCGCCGTCTTCGAGGCGTGCCGGCGGCTTGACGACGAGGTGCTCGCCGCCGGTGAGGCCCTTCTCGACGAGGAAGCGCTCGTTCTTCGGCTCTCCGAGCGTGAGCGCGACGGCGCGCACGAAGCCGCGCTCGACCAC
>DAINBU010000052.1:7517-32694 GCA_036732755.1 Planctomycetota bacterium | reverse complement strand
CCCGGGGCCAGCCGGCAGCGTGCTCACCGCGTCCTTCGAGCTCGAGGGCCTGCAGTTCACCGCGCTGAACGGCGGCCGCCTCCTGCTCGAGCCGTGGCGCACCGGACTGATCCACCCCGCCCCGCCGGGCGGCTGGCTCGACGGCTGGAACCTGGCCGGGGTCGCCGCGCTCGCCGCCGTCATGGTGGCGGCGCACGTGACGATGCGGCGGTTCGCCGCGTGGGCCGCGCTCGCGGCGCTGCTCGCGCTGGCGGCCGCGCCGGCGCTGCGCGTGCCGCGGACCGGGCTGCAATACCTCGGCGACGGGATCACCCCCGAGGCGTTCCTCCCCGCGTTCGCGCTCGCCTTCGCGGCGCTCGCGGCGCTGCCGCGCCTCTCGGCGGAGTCGGGCGCGCGCCGCCTCCTCTCGTGCGCACCGCTCTTGGCCGCGGTCGTCGTGACCGCGATCGGGGCCGCGCGCATGCCGGCGCGCTTCGTCGATCCGCGCGCGCTGCTCGAGGCGGCGCTCGCGGTCGCGCCCGAGCAGCCCGAGCTCCACGTGCTCGAGGGCGAGGCGCTGCTGCGCGAGGTCGCCTTCGCGCCGCCGGGGCGCCAGGAGCCGCTCGGCAAGGCGGCGCTCGCGGCCGCGGAGCGCGCGCTGCGCGGCCGGCCGGGCGACGCCGGGGCGCTCGCGCTGCGCTCGCTCGCGCACGCGCTGCTCGGCCGCATCGACGACGCGCGCGCCGCGAGCGACCGGCTGCTCGCGCTCCACCCCGAGGACTGGCGCTCGCTCGTCGCGCGCGCCGAGATCGAGGCGGTGGCCGGCGACGACGTCGCGGCGCTGCGCTGGCTGCGCGCGGCGCTGCAGCATCGCACCGACCCGCTGCTGCGCACGCGCTACTCCGCGCTGCTCGAACGGATCTACGAGGCGGTGCGCGTCGACCTCGCCGACCGCCGCTTCGCCGATGCGCGCAGCCGCTGCGAGCGGCTCGCGGAGGCGGCGCCCGAGGAGTTCCAGGCGCGCCTCACCGTCGTCGACACCTATCGGCTCGCGGGCGACCTCCCGAACGCGATCGCGCTCGCGGAGCGCCTGTTGGCGGACCGCCCGCACGATCCGCAGGTCCTGCAGCGGCTCGCCTCGCTCCTCGAGGAGGTCGGCGAGCGGGCGCGCGCGGACGCGCTGAAGCGCGAGCTGCTCGAGCTGCGCAACGCCACGTCGGCGGCGGGCAAATGAGCCGCGGCGCGCGGCTCGCCGCGGCGGCGCTCGCCGTCGCGGCCCTGGCGGCGTGGTTCCACTCGACCTACGCCTTCGACGGCGTCGCGCTCTTCGACGAGGGGCTGCTCGCCGACGGCGCGGTGCGCGTGCTCGACGGCGAGCGGCTCGGGCGCGACGCCTTCGTGCCGTACGGGCCGGCGTCGTACTGGGTGCTGGCGCCCGTCTTCCAGGCGTTCGGGTCGACCCTTGGCGTGCTGCGCGCGACGACGGTCGTGCTGCAGGCGTTGTGCGACGGCGGCCTCTTCCTTCTCGCGGCGACGACGGCGACGATCCCGGGCGCGCTGCTCGCGGCGGGATTCCTGATCGTCGCGCACGGCTCGCTCCACAAGAGCTTCCTGGTCGTCGCGACGCTCCTCGTCCTGCTCGCGCTGAAGATCGTCACGCGGCGGGGCGAAGGCGGCGGGCGCGGCACACTCGCGCGCGCGCTCGACGCGGGAGCGTGCCTTGGCGTCGCCTTCCTCTTCCGCCACGACGTCGGTGCTTTCGGGGCCGTCGCGCTGCTAGTCGTCGTTCTGCTCGATCGCAACACGACTGCGCCGCGGCTCGCGGGCGCGGCGGCGGGCTTCCTCGCGACGGTCGCGCCCGCGGCGCTGGTGCTGCTCTTCCTCGGCCTCGATCCGCGCGCGTGGTGGGACCACGAGTGGCAGCGCATCGCCGTCCAGGAGCGGATCGCGGTCGCGTTCCCGTGGCCCGCGGGCGCGGACGGGTGGCGCTGGGGGCGGGCATTCCTTTCGGCGGCCCTGGTGCTCGCGCCGTGCGTTCACCTGGTGTGGGGCGGCGGGGCGCTGGTGCGGATCGTCCGAGGCGGGAAGCGCGACGGGGACGCGGCGCGCGCCGGCGCGGCGCTCTTCGGGCTGCTGCTGCTGAACCAGGCGCGGCTGATCCCGTCGGCGAACCACCTGTTCCAGGCGATGGCGCCACTCGCGCTGGCGCTCGGCGACCTGCTGGCGCGGCGGCGGGAGCCGGCGGCGCCGCCGGCACCGACGAAGGCCGGGCCGCCGCGCCTTGCGCTCGCCGGCCACGGCGCGCTCGCGCTGCTCTTCGCGGCGCTCGTCGCCTGGTGCGCGACGCTGCGCGACGGCCCCTACTCGGGGACCTTCACGCAGCGGCTCGACCACGGCGTGGCGCTCGACCTCGCGACCGGCGGCGTGCGGCTCGATCCGGCGGAGGCGCAGGTGCTCGCGGCGCTGCTGCGCGCGATCGACGAGCGCAGCGGACCCGGCGACTTCCTCGTGACGAGCCCCGGCTGCCCGCTCCTCGCCTTCCTGGCGCGGCGGCGCCTCGCGCTCCCCTACGCCGAGCCGGCCTACTACTACCACGAGACGCGCTTCCAGGAGGAGGCGATCGCGGCGCTCGAGCGGCGCCGGCCGAAGCTCTTCGTGCACGATCCGCGGCCCGCCGCGACCTTCACGATGGAGCGCGACGCGCCGCTCGTCGCGCGCTGGCTCGCGCAGCGCTACCGGCCGGTCGCCCGCTTCGACCGCTTCACGCTGCTCGAACTGCGGCCCTGAACGGCGCCGCGCTGCGCCGCGGAGTCAGCGGGACGACCACGCCGGCGGCGGCAGCAGGAGCCAGGCGCGGTGGTCGTCCTGCTGCGCAACCTCGACCACGAGCGGCTCCGTCTCATGGCCGTCGCCCGCCGAGAGCACGAGCTCGGCCTCCCAGACGCCGTGCGCAGGATCGAGGAAGAGCGGCGCGTCGGGCGGCCCGTCGTCGCGCGGCGCGGCGGGGAAGGCCTGGTGGGCGAGGCGGACGAGGGGGGAGCGCAGCTCGACGCCCGCGAGCGGCGCGGCCGCGTGGATCGCGATCGCGACGCGCGCGCCGTCACGTTTCGCCGCGACGTGGATCCGCGCGCCGCTCGTGCCGTAGCAGTCGCCGCGGTCGAGCGCGTCGAAGAGCGCGGTGCGCGTGAGCTCCGGCGCGCTCACCGCCGTCACGCCCTGGAACGCGTAGCGCCGCCCCTTCGGCCACTCGATGCCGACCAGGCCGCCGGGGCGGCCGAGGTGGCCGTCGCCGTCGGCGACGAGCGCGAGCCGCTGCCCGCGCGCCAGCGCCGCGCCGATCGCCGTGCCGCGTTCGGGCGGCAGCTCCTGCTCGTGGTTGCCGTGGAGCGGAAAGGCGGAATCGTGCGAGAAGGAGTCGCCGTGCCACGAATACGCCTCGGCGAGCTTCTGGCGCGGCAGGTCGCCCGGCTCACCGTAGTCGTACCCGCGTTGCGCGGTGCCGCCGTCCCACAGCGGATGGTGCACGATCACGAGCAGCCCCGGATCGCGGCCGACGGTGCGCGCGAACGCGGCGAGGTCGGGCGGCGCCGGCGGCGGCGAGGCGACGGCGCGTGCGACGACGTGGCGATGGCCGGCGACGGCGTCGGTCCACTCCCAGGCCGTGAAGACGACGAAGCGGCCGTCGGACGTCTCCCGCTGCGCGAGGTCGGCGAGCCAGGCGCCGTCGAAGGTGGGCGCCTCGCGATGCTCGCTCAGCGCGACGAAGTCGAGGCGCGCGACGTCGCGCGCGTAGGCGAGCGCGCGCAGCGGAGTGCTAATCGCATGGCCGCCGAGCAGCGTGTGGTTGTGCAGCAAGCCGAACCAGAGGCGCTCGGACGGATCGGCGGTCACGTGGAGCGGCGCCGAGAGACCGCGCAGCGCGGCGCGCCCGTCGCCGCCGCGGAAGGTCGCGGCGATGCGGTGCCAGCCAACGTCGGGCGCGGTGAGCCCGACCTCGACGCCGTGCGGCCGCTCGCGCTGTGCGTCGGCGGCGACCGCGACGCTGCGGACCTTGCTTCCGAGCGCGAGCTCGAGGATCCCCTCCGGCACCGGCGTCTCGGCGCTCGAGCGCGACTTGCCGCTCCAGTCATCCATGAAGTCGACGACGACGCGCAGCGGCGCGCCCGGCGGCGCGGTGGCCGGCGCCAGCACGCGCAGCCACTTCGGGTTCGCGTCGACCGTGCGCACCGGCACGGTGCCGGCGAGCGCGACCACGTCGTCGGAGCCGCTGCGCACCTCGGCGAAGAGATCGAGGTCGAGCGGGAGCGGACTCGAGTCGGGGCCGAAGTCGGCGCGATGCGAGTCGCCGAGCGCGATCTCGAGCCGGGTCTTCGGATCCCACGCGACCGGCACCTCGACCTCGAACCAGCCTTGCTCTTGCGGGAGAGCGCGTACGGTGGCCTCCGCGCGCGGCGTGCGTTCGGGTCCGGCGACCAGCCATGCGCCGACCGTCGTCGCCCGTCCCGACCACTCGGCCAGCGGCGGCAGCGCGTAGCGCAGTTCGGCGCCGGCGAGGGGATGGCCCTCGTCGCGGTAGCCCTGCCAGACGCGCACGCGGCTGCCGGCCGGCAGCGCGCGCTCGATGCGGACGACGAGCGTGCCGTGCAGCACGGCCGGCGGCCCGTCGCGCGCCGCCGACGCCGCGCGCGCGAGCGGCGCGACGAGCAGCGGCGGATCGGAGCGGAACGTGCCGCCGACGGCGGGCGCGGGGTCGCGCGAGCACGCGGCGAGCGCCGCGGCGAAGACGAGCAGGAGGGCGAAGCCGGCGACGCGGGATTCGGCAGAGCCCACTCGGGATCGCGCAGGACGAAGGCGCGCGAGTGGTGCCGAAGAGAGGACTTGAACCTCCACTCCCTTGCGGGAACTAGACCCTGAATCTAGCGCGTCTGCCAATTCCGCCACTTCGGCACGAAAAGCGGGCGGTACTGTAGACGCGTCCGTGGTCGAGTCAAGCGAAGCGGGAAGCGTGTGGCCGCGCCAGGAAAAGTCGAGCGCCGAACGGTCGCGCGAAACCGCCGCGCGAGCCACGACTTCCACATCCTCGACAAGATCGAGGCGGGGCTGGCCCTCACCGGCACCGAGGTGAAGTCGCTGCGCAAGCACCAGATGACCCTGGTCGGGGCGTACATCCGGATCGACGAAGAGCGCACCGCCGCCTGGCTCGTCGGCTGCCAGATCCCCGAGTACTCGCACGGGACCTACGCCAACCACGAGCCGCTGCGCAAGCGCCGCCTGCTCCTGCACGAGCGCGAAATCATCAAGCTGCGCCAGTCGATCAAGACGGAGGGGACGACGATCGTCCCGCTCGAGATCTACTTCAAGGGGCCGTGGGCCAAGGTCGAGATCGCGCTGGTCAAGGGCAAGCAGAAGGCGGACAAGCGCGAGGCGCTGAAGAAGAGCGAGGCGAAGCGCGACATGGAGCGCTCCGCGCGAAGGCGGCCGTGACCGGCGCCGCGCGGCCCGCGCCGGCCCTGCGCCGCGAGTTGCTGCTGTTCCTGCTCGCGCTGGCCGCGACGGTGGCGGCGACGTGGCCGCTCGCGACCGAGCTCTTCTCGTTCGCGCGCCTCTCCGACAAGACGCTCGACGACCACGTCTACTGGTGGGACTTCTGGTGGATCCGGCAGGCGCTCGTCGTGCGCCACGTCGATCCGCTGTTCTGCCCCGACGTCTTCTGGCCGCACGGCGCGAACGTCGCCGTCTCGCCGCTCGCGCTGCCGTACGGGCTGCTCGCGCTGCCGCTGCAGGCGGTGTTCGGCGAGCTTCAAGGCGCGGTCGTCGCCGTCAAGCTCCTCGGCTTCCTCACGTTCCCGGTCGCCCTGCACGGGACGTCTCTCTTGGTGCGCCGCTTCGGCGTGGGCTTCTGGCCGAGCGTGCTGGCGGGCGCGCTCTTCGCCTTCCCGCCGTTCCGGATCCTCCACCTCGGCCGCATCCACTATCTCGCGGGGGCGCTCGTCCCGTGGTTCCTGTGGGCCGGGCTGCGCGCCGGGGACGCCGGGCTCTCGCGGCGCGCGCGCGTCGGCCGGGTGGGCCTCGCGGCCCTCCTCTTCGCGCTGGCGGGAGCGACCGACGCGTCGCTGCTCTTCGAGATGGCGCTCGCGGCGTTCGCGGTCTGCGTCTTCGAATGGCGGCGCGGCGCGCGTCCTCTTGCCGCGGCGGGGCGCTGGTGCGCGTGCGGTCTCATCGGCGCGCTGCTCCTGTCGCCGCTCCTGGTCCCGTTCCTCACGGAGGCGGTCGCGGCGCGCGGGCGCGACGCGGCGAGCCGGCTCGAATTCGAGGAGACGCCGAGCATCGTGCAGAAGGTGCTCTCGCCCGACCTCGTCGGCGTCGTCTGGCACGTGCTGCCCGCCTGCACCGAACTCGTCGCCATGGATCCGGCGGAGCGTGCGCTTCCAGGCGAGAAGAAGTCGAGCGCGCGCCTCTCCGCCGACAACTACGAGAGTCTCCGCCCGCCGTCGACCGTGCCCGGTGCATCCGGAATCGAGGCGGGCGTCGAGCTGCTGGCACTCGTCGTCGTCGTCGTCGCGCTCGCGATCGGCGTGCGGCAGCGCGGGGCGTGGACGTTCGCGGCGCTCGCGGCGTTCGGCTTCGTCCTCGCTCTCGGTCCGCTGCGCGGCGAGGGGGAGGGGGCGGTCCACCTTCCTCTTCATTGGCTGACCAAGGTCGTCCCCGGGCTGGCGGCCGGCCGCTACCCGGCGGCGTTTCTGCGCACGTTCGAGCTCGGGACGGCGCTGGCCGCGGGGCTCGCGGGGATCCGCGCGCCGCGCTGGCTCACGGTGGCTGCGGCGGTCGCGGTCGCGGTCGACCTCGCGACGGCGCCGCTGCGGCCGCTGCGCTTCGCGCCGGTCGAGATCGAGGAGGCGCACGAGCTCATCCGCGCCGACCCGGCGACGGGCGCCGTGCTCGAACTGCCGCCGCGGCTCGAGATCGGCCTGCGCCGCATGGGGCTCGGGCAGATCGTGCACGGCCATCCGCTCCTCGCCGGTCCGCTGACGCGCGTGCGACCCGAGGCGCGCGCATTCTTCGAGCAGGAGCCGCTCGTGCAGCGGCTGCTCCACCCTCCGACCCTCTCCGCGGGCGACGACGCCCGGCTCGCGGCCGAGATCCGGGAAGACCAGGACGTGGCGCGGCGCTACGACCTACGCTGGATCGTCCTGCGGCGGACGCTCGCGCTGCACGACGCGGCGGCGTTCGTGAACCTCCTCGACTACGTCGCGCGCCACGGGTGGAAGGCGGTCGAGACGCGCGAGGGCCACTGGCTGGTCCGGATCGAGGACGCGTAGGCGGGCGGCCCGGCTATCATCCGCCGTCCGGATCGCGTGGGGGCGCAACGGTTTCGACCGGGTGGACCCGCGACGAAGATGGCGCTTCGAGCTTCCAGGAGGCTCGTTAAACCGCTGGGAAAACGCTACGTGCGGACACTCACTACGCACTGGCTGCCTAAGAACTAGGCAGTCACGGCCGGTCTTCCTCGCCTGTGGGGGGACATGTGCCGCCACTCAGCAGGCTGGTCGCGTACGCCTGGCCCCGGCGTACGCGATGAGAACACGGGGCTGAGCTGACGGTCGATCCTGTCGATCGGAGCCCGGCAGCTGACGCAGTACGTAGATCGACTACAAGCGTAGAGGTCTTCGGCGCGGCACCCTGGGACGCGGGTTCGACTCCCGCCGCCTCCACCATTTCGACGACTTCCCACTCCGGTGGATGAATGACCGGCCCGACCCCTCGCCTTCGGCACCGGCTCCTCGCGCTGCTCGGGGTCGGCGCATGCCCGCTCACGGCGTGCAGCGGCCCGATGGACGCGGTCGCGAACCTCGAGGGGCTCTACGCGACGCACGGCGAGGAGGCCGCGACCTACAGCACCGAGGACCCCGAGCGCAACTCCGTCGAGTTCGGCATCGAGAACCTGGCCGAGATCTGGGCGTGCGAGGAGGACGACCTCGACGACTTCGAGTTCGCCCGCGCGATCGCCGCCGCGAGCGAGATCGGGCGCAGCGACCCCTCGAAGATCCTGCGGGCGCGCGGCTACGAGACGGCGGCCGCGCTCTGGCGCTCCCATCCGGGCGGCCCTTTCCGGTTCGAGGCGCACCCCGTCGACGAGAACGACGTGAAGAAGATGTGCGAGCCGCTCGAGGCGGTGGTGGCCGCCACGGAAGACGAGCGGGAAGTCCTCGCGCTCGGCCGTTCGGCCGACATCGCCGCCGCGGCGAAGAGCGTCGGGGCGCTGCGACCGGACAGTTTCGCGACGGCGCGCCGGCTCCTGGTGCTCGTCGCGCGCTGCGGGGAGGTGGTGGAGGAGAGCGACGCGGCGCCGGCGACGAAGCAGGCGCTGCACGCGGCGGCGCTCGCGCTCGCGGGCCAGGCCGCGTTCCTCGCCGCGAAGCCCGACGTCGAGATCGCCGCCGGCGCCGGGCGCGCCCACGGCGCGGCCGACGACGGCAGCGAGGCGCGCGCAGGCGCGGGCCACCTCCTGCTCGCCGTCGATCCGGCCTCCGCGACGATCGAGTTCGGCAGGGTCTGGGACCGCCTGCGCGACCCGCTGGTGAAGATCGTGCTGCTGAAGGGGCTCGGCGATTCGGGGCTGGCGGCGGAGGGGATCCACCCGAGCCTGCGCGGCCCGCTGCTGCACGACCTCGACCCCGACGAGGAGAATGCGGCGCTGCGCTACTGGTCGAAGCGGACGCTGACGAAGCTCCTGAAGCTCGACCCGGAGAAGGCGAGCGAAGGCGAATTGCGGGCGAAGTGGATGGCGCTCGGCGACTGGGACGTCGGCGCGAGGCGCTCGTGATCGAGACGCACTTCAGCCCGGCGGAGCGCACCTACGACGGGCGGCAGCTCCGCAGCCACTTCGCGCTCGACGAGTTCGGGATCGTCGGCGACAGCATGGTGGCCTTCATCGGGTCGTGCCGCGTCGAGCTCACGGAGATGGTCGACCTCGTCGACGTCCGCGCCGGCGCGTTCATCGCCAGCCCGCTCATGGTCCACTTCATCGTCGAGCACTTCGGCGTTTCGCTGGTCGAGATGGTCCTGCGCCAGCGTCTCCTCGCCCGCCTCGCCGCCGACCGGCTGCGCGAGTCGGGCGTCGAAGACCTCGTCGTGCGCGGCAACGACGTCTGGGTCGGGGAGAAGAAGGCGAGCGTCTGCGTGGCGACGCGCTCGCCCGTCTCCTGCCTCGTCCACCTCGGGGTCAACGTCCGGACCGAGGGGACCCCGGTGCCGGCCTTCGGGCTCGCCGAGCGGGGCCTCGAAGCGGAGCCGTTTGCCCGAGCGCTGCTCTCCCGCTACGCGCGCGAAATGGCCGATGTGCAGGTCGCAGCCTCGAAGGTGAAAGGGGTCCCGTGACCGAAGGCGAGCGCAGCGAGAAGCGGCCGGCCCGCTGGAAGGGCGCCGCGCGCGTCCTGGTCGCCGTCCTGCTGCTCGGCGCGGTGCTCGAGTTCTTCGTCTCGTGGCGCGACCGCGTCTCCTGGCCGAGCCGCTACGGCGCGACGCCGCTGGTCGGCTCGCTCGAGGTCGGCGCCGACCCGCCGCGCTTTCACTGCGACCGCGGCGAGCGCGCCGGCACGACGCTCGAGTTCGTCCCTTCGACGGACACGCATCGCGGCCTGTGGGACGCCGTGGTCGAGACGCGGCCCGACGGGAAGCAGGAACGGATCGCGCTCGACCAAGCCCAAGGGAAGGAGCTCGAGAAGCAGCCGGAGGAGGGGCTGCTCACGACGTTCGGGCGGCTGGTCCGCAAGCCGGAGGCGCTCGCGATCGCGATCGCGCTCTACGTCGTCGCCGGGATGATCTCGTTCCAGCGCTGGCACGTGCTGCTGCGCGCCGCGCACGTCGACGCCCGCTTCTGGCGCGCGCAGAAGCTCGCCTTCATCGGCCTCTTCTTCAACAACATCATCCCCGGCATGACGGGCGGCGACCTGGTCAAGGCGATCATGGTCGCGCGCGACCATCCCGAGCAGCGGCCGGCCGCCATCCTCTCGGTGATCATCGACCGCATCATCGGGCTGCTCGGCCTCGTGCTGGTCGCGGTCGGAGCGCTCCTGTTCCAGACCGGGCCGCAGTACGAGGAGATGGCCAAGAAGCTCCACTGGATCCTGCTCGCGATCGCTGTCGGCGGCGTGGTGATGCTGTCGAAGAAGCTGCGGCGACTGCTCCTGCTCGACCGGCTCATGAACGCACTGCCGTTCGCGGAGACGCTGCACAAGCTCGATCGCGCCGCGATGCTCTTCCGTTCCGCGCGCTGGCAGCTCGCCTACTCCGTCGCCGTCTCGCTCGTCATCCACGGGATGATCTTGACCGCGATCGGCGTGCTGGGCCGCGCGATCGGCATCACGATCCCGTTCCTCGACTTCTACACGCTCGCACCGCTCGCCCTGATCGCGGCGTCGCTGCCGATCAGCCCCGGCGGCATCGGCGTCGGCGAGATGGCGTTCGTCTTCCTCTTCGCGAAGGCGAACGTGCCGGGCGCGCAGGCCTTGACGCTCTCCTTCTCGTATCGCGCCGTGATGATGGCCGTCTCCCTGATCGGCGGCGTCCTGATGGCGCTGCAGCACGAGAAACCGCCGACCAGGAAGGAGTACGACGCGGAGGCGAAGGAAGAGGAGAAGCTCGGCGAGGGCGACGACGGCAATGGCGCGCGCAAGAGCGGCGCGCCGCCGCGCACCGGCGACGAGGACCCCCGCCCCGGCCCCGCGAACGCGTAAGCTCCGCCGCTCCTCCGGCGGAGCCCTCGCATGTCCCTGCTCGTCCTCGGTTCGGTCGCGTTCGACGACGTGAAGACGCCGTCGGGCTATCGCGAACGCGTGCTCGGCGGCTCGGCGACCTACTTCGCCTGGTGCTCGGCGCTGCTGGTGCGGACCGACCTGATCGCGGTGGTCGGGCGCGACTTCCCGGCGGAGTTCCGCGATCTCCTGAAGGGGCGCGGCGTCGGGCTCGACGGCCTCGTGACGATGGCCGACACCGACACGTTCCACTGGTCGGGCCGCTACGGCGACGACTTGAACGTCGCGCAGACGAACTGGGTCAAGCTCAACGTGCTCGGCAAATGGAAGCCGGCCGTGCCCGAAGCGTTGCGCGACCACACCTACGTCTTCCTCGCGAATGATTCGCCGACGAACCAGCTCGCGACGCTCGCGCAGATGAAGCGGCCGAAGTTCGTCCTCTGCGACACGCGCGACATGTGGATCCAGGAGCAGCGCGCCGCCCTGGAAGAGGTGATGCACCAGACCGACGGCATCGTCCTGAACGACGGCGAGGCGCGCCTGCTCTCGGGCGAGTCGAACCTGATCCGCGCCGCGCACCGGCTCCACGATCTCGGAAGCCACATCGCGATCATCAAGAAGGGGGAGCACGGCGCCTTCCTCTCGATCGAGGGGAAGGGCTACGCGCTGCCGGCCTACCCGGTCCCCGAGGTGGTCGATCCGACCGGGGCGGGCGACTCCTTCGCCGGCGGCCTCATGGGCTACGTCGCGCACGCCGACCGCACCGACTTCGCGACGCTGAAGCACGCGATGCTCGCCGGGACGATCACGGCGTCGTTCTGCGTCGAGGACTTCTCGCTCGACCGGCTGAAGTCGCTCGACCGGCCGACCTTCGAGAGGCGGCTCGCGGAGTTGAAGGAGTTCGTCACGCTGTGAGGTCGCAGTGCGCCTGTTCGTCGCGCTCGAGCTCGATCGCGGACTGAGGCGCGCGCTCGCCGAGGGCGGCGAGCGCGTGGGGATCCTGGGCCGCAACGTCCGGTGCATCGACGAGTCGCGCCTCCACCTGACGCTGCGCTTCCTCGGCGAGACGGCCGACGAGCGCATCCCGGACGTGATCGAGGCGGTGGAGGAGGCGGTCGAGGGGATGGCCCCCTTCGCGATCGTGGTCCGCGGCCTCGGCGCCTTCCCCAAGCCGCAAGTGGTGCGCGTGCTGTGGGCCGGCATCGAGCCGAGCGCGCCGCTCGCGACGCTGACGCGACGGGTCGACGAGGCGATCCGCAGCCGCGGCTTCCCGCGCGAGCCGCGCGGCTTCACGCCCCACATCACGCTGGTGCGAGCGCAGGGGAGGCCGGGGCGGGCCGCGGGGGAGCTCGACCCGGAGCTGCCGCGCTTCGGCGAGCAGGAGGTCGACGCCATCTCCGTGATGGAGAGCCGGCCGTCACCGCGCGGGCCGACGTACGTCCCTTTGGCGCGGGTGGAACTGCCCGACACGGGGTCTTGAAGCTCGGGACAGATCCTGAAGTGGGACGGATCTTCGAGCGAGACCTTGAAGCGGGCTCGAGGCCCCCGTACCATCGTTCTACTTTCGTTCGTAATGGCGCGAACGGGAGCGGGTCGGGCGGGGATGCCCCACCCGATGCAACCAGAGGAGGGTCTCCGTGACGTCCGCGAACAGCTCCGATCGACACGACCGGTCCGAACGGGGGGAGAAGGCCGACCGCCCCGACAGGTCCGAAAAGCCCGACAAGTTCGACAAGTCCGAGAAGGCCGACGCCCAGCGCAAGCAGGCGGTCACGGACGTGCTGGGCCAGATCGAGAAGCAGTTCGGCAAGGGGTCGATCATGCGCCTCGGCGAAGGGCGCATCGTCCCCATCGCCGGTATCTCGACCGGCTGCCTTTCGCTCGACATGGCGATGGGAGGCGTCGGCATCCCGCGCGGCCGAGTGACGGAGATCTTCGGGCCGGAGAGCTCGGGAAAGACGACGCTCACGCTGCACTGCATCGCCAATGCGCAGCGCGCCGGCGGCATCGCGGCCTTCATCGACGCCGAGCACGCGCTCGACCCGGTCTATGCGCGCAAGCTCGGGGTCGACCTCGATGCGCTGCTCGTCTCGCAGCCCGACACCGGCGAGCAGGCGCTCGAGATCGCGGAGATGCTGATCCGCTCGGGCGGGGTCGACCTCGTCGTCATCGACTCGGTCGCGGCGCTCGTGCCGAAGGCGGAGATCGAGGGCGAGATGGGCGAGTCCCACATGGGCTTGCAGGCGCGCCTCATGTCGCAGGCGCTGCGCAAGCTGACCGGCGCCATCTCCAAGTCGAACTGCGCCATCGTCTTCATCAACCAGATCCGCGAGAAGATCGGCGTCATGTTCGGCAATCCCGAGACGACGACCGGCGGGCGTGCGCTGAAGTTCTACGCCTCGATGCGCATCGACATCCGGCGCATCGGCAACCTCAAGGTCGGCGAGGAGACGATCGGGGCGCGGGCGCGCGCGACGGTCGTGAAGAACAAGGTCGCGCCGCCGTTCCGCAAGACCGAGTTCGACATCCTCTTCGACGAGGGGATCTCCTACACGGGCGACCTCGTCGACCTCGGCGCGCTGCACCGGGTGCTCGAGAAGTCGGGGACCTGGTTCTCCTACGGGCAGCTGCGGATCGGGCAGGGACGCGAGAAGGCGATCGAGTTCCTCAAGGCCAACAAGGACGTCGCCGCGAAGGTCGACGCGCAGATCCGCGAGGTGGTCGCGAGGAACGCGCTGCCGGCCGCCGAGCGGAACGAGGCCGCCGCCTCGAACGGCGGCGTCGCGGCGACGGCCGGGACGATGGCGGGGACGGGGGCCAACACGACCTCCGCTGGGACGGGCGGCGCGAAGCCGCCGGCCGCTCCGCCGCCCGCAACGAACGCGTCGGGCGCGTCGGGCGCGTCGGGCGCGTCGGGCGCGTCGAGCGCAGCGAACGCGTCGAACACGTCAAACGGCGGGCGCCCCGCGAGCGCCGCGGCATCGGGCGCTTCGGCCAAGGAGAACGACGTCGCCCGCAAGCCGGTCGCCGCACCCGCGACCCGCAAGTAGTCGATTCGCGCGGCGAGCGGCGGCGCGGCACGGACTGCGCGCCGCCGGTGCCACGGCGGCCGTGCCGCCGGTGCCACGGCGGCCGTGCCGCCGGTGATGGTTAAATGTCGCGTCCTTCACGTCTCGCAGGATGCGACGTACCCATGACCCTTGCGACCTCCGCGACCTCGGCGCAGATCCGGGCGACCTACCTCGACTTCTTCAAGAAGCGGGGCCACACGGTCTGCCCGAGCGCCTCGCTGGTTCCGGACGACGATCCGACCCTGCTCTTCACCGGAGCGGGGATGAACCAGTTCAAGGACATGTTCCTCGGGCGCGGGACCCATCCGTTCCAGCGCGCCTCGACGACCCAGAAGTGCCTGCGCCTGCCCGACCTCGACAACGTCGGCCGCACGCCGAGCCACCACACCTTCTTCGAGATGCTCGGCAACTTCAGCTTCGGCGACTACTTCAAGTCCGAGGCGATCGCGTGGGCCGACGAGCTGCTGCGCACCGGATACGGGCTCGACAGGAAGCGGCTCGGCATCACCGTCTACCAGGACGACGACGAGGCGGCGGAGTGCTGGAAGAAGCTCGGCTACGCGGCCGACCGGCTGTGGCGCTTCGGGGAGAAGGACAACTACTGGCCGAGCGAGGCGCCCTCGAAGGGGCCGAACGGGCCGTGCGGGCCGTGCTCGGAGATCTACTTCGACTGGGGCGCGAAGCCGGGCTGCCCGAAGGGCGGGGAGTGCGACCCGAGCTGCGGCTGCGGACGCTGGCTCGAGATCTGGAACCTCGTCTTCACCCAGTTCGACCGGCGCGACGGCGGCGAGCTGAAGCCGCTGCCGCAGCGCAACATCGACACCGGGATGGGGCTCGAGCGCATCGTCCGGGTGATGCAGGGCAAGCCGACCAACTTCGACACCGACCTCTTCGCGCCGATCCTGGCGAAGATCTCGGCGCTGTCGGGCCGGAAGTACGGCGAGGACGCCCGCCTCGACCGTCCGATGCGGCGCATCGCCGACCACATCCGCGCGTCGGTGTTCACGATCGCGGACGGCGTGGTCCCCTCGAACGAGCGCCAAGGCTACGTCGTGCGCAAGATCCTGCGGCGCGCGCTCGCCGACGGGCTCGACGCGCTCGGCATGAACGGGCCGTTCCTCGCGGAGCTCGCGCCGACGGTGATCGCGGTCCCGGGCATGGCGGAGGTCTTCCCGGAGATCCGCCGCCTCGAGAGCAAGATCGTGCAGGTGGTGGGCGAGGAGGAGAAGCGCTTCCTCGAGACCTACACCAAAGGCCGCGCGCGTCTCGACGAAGAGCTGGCGAAGGCGGCGAAGGCGGGCGCGAAGACGCTCGACGGCCGCGTCGTCTTCTACCTCTGGGACACGGCCGGCTTCCCGTCCGACCTGACGCGGCGCATCGTCGAGGAGCGCGGGCTCCCGTTCGACGAGGCGGGCTTCGAGGAGGCGATGGAAGAGCAGCGCGCGCGCTCGCGCGCCGGGTCGACCATGCAGGGCGACATCTTCGCGGGCGGGCCGCTGAAGGAGCTCAAGCGCGAGCTCGAGGCGACGCGCTTCACGGGCTACGAGGAGGACGCGCGCGAGGCGGCGCTCGCGGTGATCCTGAAGGGCGAGGCGCGAGTGAAGACGGCGACCGAGGGGGACGACGTCGCGCTGGTCTTTTCGGCGTCGCCCTTCTACGCGGAGGGCGGCGGCCAGGTCGGCGACCGCGGCGAGTTCGCCTCCGACAGCTTCCGCGTGCGCATCCGCGACACGACGAAGCGCGACGGGTACCACCTCCACCACGGCACCGTCGTCGCGGGCAGCGTGAGCGAGGGGCAGAAGGGACGCCTCGTCGTCGACGCCGCGCACCGTTCTCCGACGCGGCGCAACCACACCGCGACCCACCTGCTGCACTGGGCGCTGCGGTCGGTGCTCGGCAAGGGGGTCGAGCAGAAGGGCTCGCTCGTCGACTCCGAGCGGCTGCGCTTCGACTTCAGCTTCCAGGGCGCGGTGCCGCCCGAGAAGCTGCGTCTGATCGAGCGCCTCGTGAACGAGCAGGTGGTCGCGAACCTCGACGTCTCGAAGAACGATAAGGGGTTCGACGAGGCGGTGGAAGCGGGGGCGATCGCGCTCTTCGGCGAGAAGTACGGCTCCCGCGTGCGCGTCGTCGCCGTCGAGGACGGCGCGCCCGAGCGGCGCAGCGTCGAGCTGTGCGGCGGCACGCACGTCACGCGCACCGGCGACATCGGGGCGTTCAAGATCGTCTCCGAAGGGGGCATCGCGGCGGGGGTCCGCCGCATCGAGGCGGTGACCGGCCTGAAGACGCTCGACTTCATGCAGCAGCGCGAAGATCTGGTGCGCGCGGCCGCGGCGACGCTCAAGTCGTCGGTCGAGGAGCTGCCGGCCCGCATCGCGTCCCTGCAGGACGAGCTGAAGAAGCTGCGCAAGGAGGCCGACAAGTCGGCGCGCGCCGGCAGCGGCGTCGAGATCGACGCGCTGCTCGCCTCCTCCGAGGCGATCGGCGCGCTCCACTGGATCGGCCGCGCGGTCGACGCGTCGGGCGACGCGCTGCTGCGCCTGGTCGACCAGTGGAAGCCCAAGGCGGCGGCGGGGTCGGTGCTCGTGCTGGTCGGCAAGGAGGGCGACAAGGCGCCGCTCGTGGTCGCGTGCGACGAGGCGGCGCAGAAGCGGGGCGTCAAGGCGGGTGACTTGTGCCGCGTGGTGGCCGGTGAGCTCGGCGGCGGCGGCGGTGGAAACCCCTCGCTCGCGCGCGGGCAGGGCAAGGCGGGCGGCGCGGTCGAGGGCGCGCTCGCGAAGGCACGCGCGCTGGTGGCGGCGGCCGCGGCGAAGTGAGTCGGCGCCCGCGTCGTCGGGGGACGCCGCAGCGTCGGTTCGCCGCGGCGCCGCTCGTCCGCCGGGCCGAGCCATTGATTGCCCCGGGAAGTCGCCGTAACCTTCCCCGATTCCGTCACGGCGGCGAAGTGGCTCCTCGTCGGGGCCGACCGCCGCACCGACTGCGATCCCGGCGCCGCCGCCAGCGGCGCGGGGTGCACCCGGAGAGGCCATGGCCGTCCCGAAGAAGAAGACGTCGCGACACCGCAAGGGCAAGCGCCGCTCGCACCACCACCTCATGCTCCCGAGCCTGTCGCGCTGCTCCCGCTGCGGGAAGGCATGCCGGCCCCACGCCATCTGCGACGCCTGCGGGTACTACGCCGGCAAGCGCGTGCTCGTCGACCTCGGCGAAGAGGCCTCGGCGAGCTGAGGCCGCCGCCCGCCGGCTGCGAGGGCTCCCGCAATGAAGATCGCCGTCGACGCCATGGGGGGAGATCGTGCCCCGGAGGAGATCCTCCTCGGTGTCGCGCGCGCTTTCGAGAAGGAGTTCGTCCGCCCGTCCGACGTGATCCTGGTCGGCGCGCCGGACGCGATGGAGCCCTGCTTCTCGAAGGCGCCCATCCTGCGCGAGTGCGCGTTCAAGCCGGCGACCGATGCGATCGAGAAGGGCGAGTCGCCCGTCAAGGTCCTGCGCAAGCCGCTCTCGTCGATCATGGTCGCCATGGACTGCGTGCGGAAGGGCGAGGCGGGGGCGTTCGTCTCGGCGGGCAGCACCGGCGCCTGCGTCGCCGCGGCGTGGCGCGTCCTCGGTCCGCTGCCGAAGGTCGACCGCCCCGGGATCGCGGTGACGTTCCAGGGCGCGAACGGCCCGATCACGATCCTCGACGTCGGCGCCAACGTGCACGCCAAGCCCAACCATCTGCTGCAGTACGGCGTGATGGGCGAGCTCTTCGCCCGCAACGTGCTCGGGACGACGAAGCCGCGCGTGGCGCTCCTCAACATCGGCGAGGAGGAGGAGAAGGGCAACGAGCTGGTGAAGAGCACGCGCGACCTCTTCACGGCAGCACCCTTCCACTTCGCCGGAAACATCGAGGGCAACGACCTCCTGGCGAACCGCGCCGACGTCATCGTCTGCGAGGGTTTCGTCGGGAACGTGGTGCTGAAGGTCTTCGAGGGCGTCGGCCACTACTTTCACGACACCGTGAAGGGGCCGCTCGCCGACGCCGCCGCGCAGAAGTCGCCGCTCGGCCAGGCGGTCGGCGGCATCATCAAGAAGCTCGACTACGCCGAGTACGGCGGCGCGCCGCTGCTCGGCGTGAACGGCCTCGTGATGATCATGCACGGCCGCTCCGATCGCCGCGCGATGGCGAACGCGCTCAAGGTGAGCGCGCAGTTCGTCCACGCCGACGTGAACCGCCAGATCGGCGACGCCCTGAACGGTGACGCTCCGAAAGGCGGCGCACCCGGAGCGGCGCCGTGACGCAGCTCGCGCGCGTCGGCATCCGCGGCACCGGGTCGTGCGTCCCCGCGAAGATCCTGCGCAACCAGGACTTCGAGAAGATGGTCGACACGAGCGACGAGTGGATCACGTCGCGCACCGGCATCAAGGAGCGCCGCGTGGTCGGGGCGGGCGAGTCGACCGCGACGCTCGCGCTCGAGGCGGGCCGGCGCGCCATCGCCGACGCCGGGCTCACGCCGCAGGACATCGACGTCGTGATGGTCGCGACGGTCACGCCCGACAACCAGTTCCCGTCGACCGCGTGCAAGATCCAGGTGCAGCTCGGCGCGACGCGCGCCGCCGCGTTCGACATCTCCGCCGCGTGCACCGGCTTCCTGTACGGGATGACGGTCGCCCGCGCGCTCATCGCGTCGGGGGCGGCGAAGAACATCCTGCTGATCGGCGCGGAGACGCTGTCGCGCATCGTCGACTACACCGACCGCACCTCGTGCATCCTCTTCGGGGACGGCGCGGGCGCGGCGGTGCTCTCGAACGAGTTCACGCGCGGCGAGGTGCTGCCGTCGCGGATCTTCGCGGACGGCTCCGGCTACGAGGTCATGTGGATCCGCACCGGCGGCTCGCTGGAGCGGCCGACTCCGGAGCTGATGGCCGCCGGCCACCACTTCATGCGCATCCGCGGCCGCGAGGTCTACAAGTTCGCCGTGAGCAAGATGGTCGAGCTGGTCGAGGAGCAGGTGAAGGCGAACCCCGAGCTCGAGCTCGGCTTCGTCATCCCGCACCAGGTCAACCTGCGCATCATCGAGAGCGCGCGCGAGCGCCTCGGCATCCCGGCCGAGCGCATCTACGTCAACATCGAGAAGTACGGCAACACGTCGGCCGCCTCGATCCCGATCGCCTTCGACGAGGCGGTGCGCAGCGGCGTGCTCGACTCCTCGCGCGGGAAGCTGGTGGTCTTCTGCGCGTTCGGCGCCGGGCTCACCTGGGGCTCCGGCGCGCTGCGCTGGTGAGACCGGACGCGTCCCGGAGTCCCGCATGAAGCGCGCGATCCTGTTCCCGGGCCAGGGCGCCCAGCACGTCGGCATGGGCCGCGAATTCCACTCGGCGTCGGCGGCGGCTCGCGGAGTCTTCGCGCGCGCCGACGAAGTGCTCGGCATGCCGCTGACGCAACTCTGCCTCGAGGGGCCGGAGGAGCGGCTCGCGGCGACCGACGTCTGCCAGCCGGCGATCCTCGCCTGCAGCGCGGCGATCGTGGCGGCCCTCGAAGAGCGCGGCGAGCTGCGCCGCGCCGACTTCGCGTGCGCGGCCGGGCTGTCGCTCGGCGAATACACGGCGCTCTGGTTCGCGGGCTCGCTCTCGCTCGAGGACGCGCTGCGGCTGGTGCGCGCGCGCGGCCAGTCGATGCAGCGCGCCTCCGACGCGAACGCGAGCGGCATGGTCGCCCTGTTGGGCGCGACCGAGGAGCAGGCGCGCGCCGTCTGCGCGAAGTTCGGGCAGGGCGACGTGCTGCAGCCGGCGAACTTCCTCGGCCCCGGGAACATCGCCGTCTCCGGCACCAAGATGGCGCTCGAGCGGCTGGTGGCGGGCGCGAAGGGCGAGGGGATCCGTAGAGCGGTGGCGCTCAAGGTCGCCGGCGCGTTCCACTCTCCGTTGATGGAACCAGCGCTGGCGCTGCTCGAGGCGGCGTTCGCGTCGGTGAAGCTCTCGCCGCCGGCGATCCCGGTGGTGTCGAACGTGACCGCCGCGCCGCACGGCGACCTCGCACAGCTCCGCGCGACCCTCCTGAAGCAGGTGACGGCGCCGGTGCTCTGGGAGAAGAGCGTGCGGTCGCTGATCGGGGAGGGCGTGCAGGAATTCGTCGAGGTCGGGCCGGGCAGCGTGCTGACCGGCCTGGTCGGCAAGATCGACCCGCGGGCGAAGTGCGTCAACGTGCAGAAACCCGGCGGCGAGCGCGCCGCCGCGGAAGGGGGGGCGAAGTGACGCCGGAGGCGGGTGCTTCGGGCGGTCCGCTCCAGGGGCGCGTCGCCTTGGTCACGGGAGCGTCGCGCGGCATCGGCCGGGCGATCGCACAGCGGCTCGCGCGCGACGGCGCCGACGTCGCCCTGGTCGCGCGCAGCGTCGAAGCGCTGGCGGAGACGAAGGGCGCGGCGGAGGCGGCCGGCCGTAGAGCGCTCGCGCTCGCGATCGACATCGCCGACGCCAAGGCGATCCAGGACGGGGTGAAGCGCGTCGTCGAAGAGATGGGCCGGCTCGACATCGTCGTGAACAACGCCGGCCTCACGCGCGACGGACTCGCGATGCGCATGTCGGACGAGGACTGGGACGCCGTGATCGACGTCGATCTGAAAGGCGTCTTCCTCTTCTGCCGCGCATCATTGCGCGCTCTTCTCAAGAGCCCCGCCGGTCGCATCGTCAACATTTCGTCGATCGTCGGGATGATCGGGAACGCCGGCCAGGCGAACTACGCGGCCGCGAAGTCGGGCCTGTTCGGCCTCACCCGCTCGCTCGCCAAGGAGCTCGGCGGGCGCAAGGTGACGGCGAACGTCGTCTGCCCCGGCTTCATCGAGACCGACATGACGAACGGTCTCAGCGCCGAGATCAAGCAGAATTCCCTGAAGTCGATCCCCCTCGGCCGTTTCGGCACGGGCGACGACGTCGCCGCGCTCGTCGCGTTCCTCTGCAGCGACGCGGCGAGCTACGTGACGGGGACCGTCGTCCCGATCGACGGCGGGCTGGCGATCGGCGGATTCGGCGGGTGACCGATCGCGCCGGGCGGCGTCCGAGGGCGCCCGGGCAGGCAATTCGGGAATCGGAGGCGGTATAGTCCCCGCGCTGTCGTCCCCGGGGCAGATGCCCCGAGCCGGGCGCGCGGCACGGCACGTCGACCATGCGAGAAGGATTGGAGGACCGACGGGTGTCTCAGACGATTGACGAACGGGTCATCAACATCATCTGCGAACAGATGGGCGCCAGCCGTGACAAGATCACGATGGAGACCTCGTTCGTGAACGATCTTGGCGCGGACTCGCTCGACACGGTCGAGCTCGTCATGGAGTTCGAGGACGAGTTCGACGTGAACATCCCCGACGAGGACGCCGAGAAGATCCAGACCGTCGGCGACGCCATCAAGTACATCAAGGAGCGGGTGGAGTAATCCCCGCCGATGGCGAAGCGCCGAGTCGTCGTCACGGGCCTGGGCTGCATCACGCCGCTGGGCGTGGGGGTCGAGGTCACCTTCGAGCGCATGCTCCGGGGGGAGAGCGGCATCGCGCCGATCACGGCGTTCGACGCCGCCGCCTTCCCGACGCGCATCGCGGGGGAGTGCCGCGACTTCAAGACCGAGGCGTTCTTCCCGGTCGTCGAGTCGAAGAAGCTCGACCGCTTCACGCAGATCGCCCTGGCGGCGTCCGACGAGGCGCTGAAGAACTCGAAGCTGAAGGAGGCGAAGTTCGACCCGACGCGGGTCGGCGTCCTGATCGGCTCGGGCATCGGCGGCCTGAACGAGATCGAGCGGATGGACCGCGTCCTCATCGAGCGCGGCCCCGACCGCATCAGCCCGTTCTTCATCCCGAAGATGATGATGAACGCGGCGGCCGGCCAGATCTCGATCGTGCACGGCTTCGAGGGGCCGAACTTCGCCACCGCGTCCGCGTGCGCTTTGGCGTCCCACGCGCTCGGCATGGCGCTGCGCATGATCCAATACGACGAAGCCGACGTGATGATTGCCGGCGGCTCCGAGGCGACCATCACGCCGCTCGCCATCGGCGGCTTCTGCGCGCTCAAGGCGATGTCGCGCCGCAACGACGATCCGCCCGCCGCCAGCCGGCCGTTCGACAAGGAGCGCGACGGCTTCGTGATGGGCGAGGGCTCGGCGATCCTCGTCCTCGAGGAGCTCGAGCACGCCCGCAAGCGCGGCGCCCAGATCTTCGCCGAGTTCTGCGGCTTCGGCGCCACCGCCGACGCGCACCACATCACCGCACCGAAGGAGGACGGCGCCGGGCCGCAGCGCGCGATGGCGATCGCGCTCAAGGACGGCGGGCTCTCGCCCGACGGCGTCGACTACGTGAACGCGCACGGCACCTCGACCGAATACAACGACATCGTCGAGACGCGCGCGCTCAAGGGGCTGTTCGGCGATCATGCACGGAAACTCGCAGTTTCATCGACCAAGTCGATGATCGGCCACCTGCTCGGGGCCGCCGGCGCCATCGGCGCGCTGGTCTCGACGCTCTCGGTGGCGCGCGGCGTGGTCCACCCGACGCGCAACCTCGACCATCCCGATCCGCAGTGCGACCTCGACTACGTGCCGCGCGAAGCGCGCGAGATGCGCGTGCGCGCCGCGATCTGCAATGCGCTCGGCTTCGGCGGCCACAACGCCTGCCTCGCGTTCCGAGCACATACGCGCGGTTGACGCGGACCCCGTGACGCGGACGGACAAGGCACTGCGGGCCGCCTTCTGCGAGGCCGAGCAGGGGCACGTCTTCCGGTTCTTCGACGAGCTCCCCTCCGACGAGCAGGGGACGCTGCTCGCCCAGCTGCGCGCCATCGAGCTCAAGCGCGTGCGGCGCCTCATCGAGCAGCACCTCGCCGCCGACGACGCCGTGCGCACGCCGGCGCTCGCGCCCGCGCCGATCATCGCCCCGCCCGCGACGGAGGCGGAGCGGCGCGAGGAGGCGAAGAGCCGCAAGGCGGGCGAGGAGGCGCTGCGCGAGGGACGCGTCGCGGTGCTGATCGTCGCGGGCGGCCAGGCGACGCGCCTGGGCTACGACGCTCCGAAGGGGACCTACCCGATCGGCCCGGTGAGCGGGAAGACGCTCTTCCAGATCCACGCGGAGAAGGTGCTCGCGCTGGCGCGCCGGCACGGCAAGCAGTGCCCCCTGCTGCTGCTCGTCTCGCCCGACAACCACGAGGCGACGCGCCGCTACTTCGAGGAGCACGCCTTTTTCGGGCTCGACTCGAAGCTCGTGCGCTTCTTCGAGCAGGGGATGCTTCCGGCGCTCGACCGCGACGGCCGCCTCCTGCTCGCCGAGCGCGGCCGCATCTTCCTCAGCCCCGACGGCCACGGCGGCGTCTTCCGCGCGCTGCACGCCTCCGGCATCCTCGACTTCCTCTCCAAACGGGGCGTCGACACCGTCTTCTACTTCCAGGTCGACAACCCCCTCGTGAAGGTCGCCGACCCGGTCTTCCTCGGCCACCACCTGCGGCGCGAGTCGGAGTTCTCGCTCAAGGTCTTGGCGAAGCGCGACGCCGCCGAGAAGGTGGGGGTCTACGCCCTCGTCGACGGCAAGCCGGGCATCGTCGAGTACTCCGACTTGCCCGCCGCGCAGCGCGACTCGAAGGGCCCCGACGGACGCCTCCACTTCGGCGCCGGAAGCGTCGCGATCCACGCCTTCAGCCTGCCGTTCCTGCGCCGGCTCGGACGCGGCGACGTCGAGCTGACGCTGCACGTCGCCCGCAAGAAGATCCCCTACGTGGACGAGCGCGGCGAGGTGGTCCACCCCGGCGAGCCGAACGGGATCAAGTTCGAGAGCTTCGTCTTCGACGGCCTCACGCTCGCGAAGTCGGTCCTCGCGATGGAGGTGGCCCGCAACGAAGAGTTCGCGCCGGTGAAGAACAAGACGGGCGAGGACTCGGCCGAGACGGCGATCCAGGCGCAGTCGGACCTGTTCCGGGCGTGGCTCGCCGACGCCGGCATGAAGGTCGACGACCCGGCCGCGCGTGTCGAGATCGGGCCCCTCTTCGCCCTCGACCGGGCCGAACTCGCGAGCCGGTTCCGGGGCGCCGGACATCTCCAGGCCCGGCGCATCCTGCTCGACTGAGAGCCTGCCAGGAGAGCATGAAGGGGAATTCAGGCAGCCCCGGCTCCGCTTCAAGCGGCAGCGCAGCTTCCTATCATCCTGCGCCATGGCGGGAATCCGGGCAGGCGTCTTCTTCGGCGGACCTTCCGCCGAGCACGAGGTCTCGATCCGCAGCGCCGATTGCGTCACCGAGGCGCTGCAGGCGGCGGGTTGCGAGCTCCTCCTGATCCACATGCGGCGCGACGGCACGTGGGCGCTCGCGCGGCCGCGCGGCGCGGCGGAGGGCGCAGGCGCGGCAACACGGCTCGCGCAGCAGCCGCAGGCGCTCCCGCTCGACAAAACGCTGCGCTTCGTGCGCGCCGAGATCGAGGTCGCCTTCCCGATCGTGCACGGCACGCTCGGCGAGGACGGCTCGCTGCAGGGGTTCCTGCGCGTGCTCGGGATCCCGTGGGCCGGCCCCGGCGTGCTCGCCTCCGCGCTCGCCATGGACAAGGGGCGCGCGAAATCGGTGCTGGCCGCGACGACGTCGCTCAAGATGCCGCTCGGCGCGGTCGTGCGCGCGACCGAACCGCCGGCCGAGCGCGCCGCCGCGCTCGCGAAGGCGCGCGCGCTCGTCTTCCCCGTCATCGTCAAGCCCGTCGACGCGGGCTCGAGCGTCGGCCTCTCGCGCGTCGCGGGGCCCGAAGGGCTCGAGGACGCGCTCGCGCTCGCCTTCGCGGTCGAGGGCGTGACCGGGGTCCTCGTCGAGGAGGTCGTCGCGGGCGACGAGGTGACCTGCGCCGTCTTCGGGAATCCCGAACACGGCGTCGAGGCGCTCCCGCCCGTCCTGATCCGCCCGCGCGACGGGCGGATGTTCGACTACGAGGCCAAGTACACGGCCGGCCTCACCGACGAGATCTGTCCCGCGCCGCTCCCGGCGCCGCAGCTCGAGCGGATCCGCGCCGCGGCGACGACCGCCTACGTCGCGCTCGGTTGCCGCGGCTTCGCGCGCGTCGACTTCATCATGCGCGACGGCGTGCCGTGGTTCCTCGAGCTCAACTCGCTGCCGGGCGTGACGCGTGAGTCGCTGCTGCCGAAGGCGGCGATCGCGGCGGGCTGGACGCTCCCCGACTTCTTCCACCGGCTCGTCGAGCTCGCGCTCGAGGGCGAGAACGGGCGCGCGCGCGCGGCGGTCGCGAAATGAGCCCGGCCGCGACGCGCGTCGTCGTCAACGGGGCGGCCGGCCGCATGGGGACGCTCGCCGTCACCGCGATCGGCGGGGCGGAGGGGCTCGAGGTGGTCGGCGCCTGCGGGCGCGGCGACGATCTCGCCGGCACGATCCGCCGCG
>DAINBU010000052.1:0-7507 GCA_036732755.1 Planctomycetota bacterium | reverse complement strand
GAGCGCGCCGACGTGGTCGTCGACTTCACGCGCCCCGACTGCGTGCGCGCCAACGCGCTCGCGATCCTCGAGGCGGGGGCGCGCCCCGTGATCGGGACGAGCGGCGTCGACGGTGCGACGCGCGGCGAGCTCGCGCGGCAGTGCGAGGCGCTGAAGCGCGGCGGGATCCTCGCGCCCAACTTCGCGATCGGCGCGGTGCTGATGATGCGGCTCGCCGAGATCGCGGCCGAGCACCTCCCCGCGGTCGAGATCGTCGAGGCGCACCACGCCCAGAAGGTCGACGCGCCGAGCGGGACCGCCATTTCGACCGCCGAGCGGCTCGCGCGGTCGCGCGGAGCGACGATCGTCCCGGCCGGCGGCGTCGCGCGCGGCGAGCTGCGCTCGGGCATTCCCGTCCACAGCCTGCGCCTGCCGGGCGTCGTCGCCGAGCAGTCCGTCTGCTTCGGCGAGCTCGGCCAGAAGCTCACCATCGAGCACGTGACCTACAGCCGCGAGGCCTACCTGCCCGGCGTCCTCCTCGCCTGTCGCCGTGTGATGAAGCTCGACCGCTTCGTCGTCGGCCTCGACGAGATCCTCTTCGCGAAGGGCGGGAGCTGAAGGCCGTCCCGCGCGCGACGTCGGCGCGGCCGGTCGCCTGCGAAGCCGCGCTATCGTGCGCTGCGTGGCGATCCAATCCCGGAGCCGGGGTGGCGGAACGGCAGACGCGGTGGACTCAAAATCCACTGTCCGCAAGGACGTGAGGGTTCAAGTCCCTCCCTCGGCACCAATGCGCGGACCTCCGGTGGACGACGCACCCATCGGTCGTCCCCTGCCGATCAGTGGCCAAGGACCAGTTGAAGTCCCGGCGTGAACGACACGCCCTTCGCGGCGCCTGGGTCGGCCTCCCAGGCCTGAAGGTCGATCACGAACCCGCAAAGAGTGGCGTCGGACGGGATGGCGCCGGAGAACGAGGTGCCGCCGGAGGGCAGAGCGACGACGGTCGTGAGCGCCGGAATCAGAAGGAGGTCGCCGCCCAACGCCGAGTGGATTTGCGCCTGCTGGAATCCGATGAGCAACAGGCCGAAGGTGGAGCCAGGGTTGGAGTTCGCGAGGTCGAGCGTGACCGTCGTTCCGAGAAGGGGATTCGACTGCGCGGTGAAGGAAGGGACGCCGTTCGTGCCGGGGAAGCCCGCGCCATAATTCGACCAAGAAGCGTCGATCGAACAGCGTTCGTGGACGAAGATGTCCGGCTCCGCGTTCAGGTCGCCCACGACGAGGTTCGACGCGTAACTCGAGAATGCCACGACCTGCGCGTCCGCCGACAGCGCCGGAAGATAGCTGCCGTTGTCGCCCTCGGCACCCGACGAGTCCACGCTGACGCGTTCGGTGAGCCCGGTCGATCGGTCGTGGACGAAGACGTCCCAAGTCCCGTTCGTGTCGCCGGAGACGAGGTTCGACGCGTAGCTCGTGAACGCGACGAACCGTCCGTCCGCGGAGATCGAAGGGTAATGACTGTAGTCGTTCCCCTGCGCGCCCGACGAGTCCACGCTCACGCGTTCGGTGAGCGCCGTCGACCGGTCGTGCACGAAGACGTCGATGTCCCCGTTCGTGTCGCCGGAGACGAGGTTCGAGGCGCCGCTGTTGAACGCCACGATCCGCCCGTCCGCGGAGATCAGCGGCTGCGAACTCGGGTCGTTGGCTTCTGCGCCCGACGAGTCCACGCTGACGCGTTCCGTGAGCCCGGACGACCGGTCGTGGACGAAGACGTCGTAGGCCACGTTCGTGTCGCCGGCGACGAGGTTCGAGGCGTAGCTGAAGAACGCCACGATCTGCCCGTTCGCCGAGATCGACGGGCCCAGGCTCCCGTGGTTCCCCTGTACGCCCGACGAGTCCACGCTGACGCGCTCGGTGATTCCCGTGGATCGGTCGTGGACGAAGACGTCGTCGATCCCGTTCGTGTCGCCGGCGACGAGATTCGAGGAGTAGCTCTGGAAGGCCACGACCTGCCCGTCCGCGGAGATCGCCGGGAAGTGGCTGGTGCTTACGCCCTCTGCGCCGGACGAATCCACGCTGACGCGTTCGGTGAGTCCGGTCGATCGATCGTGGATGAAGACGTCGGCATCCCCGTTCGTGTCGCCGGCGACGAGGTTCGAGGCGGTGCTGGAGAACGCCACGATCTGCCCGTCCGCAGAGAGCGCCGGAAAGTAGCTGTAGGAATTCGCCTCGGCGCCCGAGGAGTCCACGCTCACGCGTTCGGTGTGCCCGGTCGATCGGTCGTGGACGAAGACGTCGTTGCGCCCGTTCGTGTCGCCGGCGACGAGATTCGAGGCCAGGCTCACGAACGCCACGATCCGACCGTCCGCAGTGACCGCCGAAACGTCGCTGGAGTTGTTCCCCTCCGTGCCCCATGAATCGACGCTCACGCGCGTCGTCGTCTGCGCGGGGGTCGAGTCGGCGGCGAAGAAGAGCGAGGTGGGGACGAGGAGCGGGAGGAATCTGCGGCGCATCGGAGTCTCCCTTTCGCGGGAGCAACGAGCCGTACACGGTGAGCGGTCGGGAGGACGACCGGTGGGGACTCGTTGATCCGCCGCGGGGGCGCGCCTAGAGTGCGGCGCCGAATGGGCGGTTAACTCAGCGGTAGAGTACTATCCTCACACGGTAGGAGTCGGAGGTTCAAATCCTCTACCGCCCACCACGCGACGACTCCGCAGTGCACTCGTCTCCCCGCACCGAGTCCATGATGTTCCAAGGCGACCTCCGCCGAGCCCCACCATTAATAGGAGCGGGGTCGCGGCCTCCCCTGGGAGGAAGGGCGCATCGGAATCGCCTTCCGATCGCGCGAGAAGGAACGGCCGCGGCGTACGTCTCAGCATCGCGCGGCGCGCGGACCGATGGGGGTCTCGGATCGGGCGCGCGCCACCGCGCCCACCGTGCGTCTTTCACCGGTGGTCCGTTCGGAGCGAACTCGTGAGACTCCTCGGCGGCTGCATCCTCGTGCTCGCCGGCGCCGCGACGGCGCGGGCGCAGATGATGCCGCCCGGAATGCCGCGCCCCGGCGGCTTCGAGTCGCCCTTCGGCAGCGGCAGTTACGGGCTCGGCGGCCAGGCCGACATGAATCCCTACGGCCCGAGCGGCAATGGCGGCGCCGATCCGCGCTCGCAGCCCGACTCCTTCTTCGGCGGCTTCCGCAGCGCGACGCGCGCGCGCGGCAGCAGCATGGCGCAGGCGCGCCGGATGGCGCTCGCGCGGCGAGCGAGGAGTCCGGGTGCGCTCGGCCTGCCCGGCGCGGGCGCGCCGGCCGCGATCCTTCCCGCCGAGCTGCTGGCCGGGCTCAGCTCCGGTCCGGTGACGCTCGAGCAGGCGCGCGAGCTCGTCGCCGCCCTGATCGCGGCCGACATCGAGAGCCTCAAGATGACCGGCAAGACCTACGTCGAGCGCGCCGCCGCGCGCCGCACCTACGCCCCGACCTCCGACCCCGAGATCGCCGCGCTGCAGGAGAAGGTCGACGCCCTCGTCCCCGACCCGGCCGGCGCGACGCCCGACCTGCCGCCGCGCACGCTCGACCAGGCGGCGCTCAAGGACTACTTCGACGCGCTCGACCCCTCCAAGGACGCGAGCATCACCTTCCTCGAGTGGCGCGACCGGACGGCGCTCGGTCTGGCGCTTTTCCGCAAGCTCGACGTCGGCGTCGACGGGCTGATCCAGTTCGACGAGTTCGCGCGCGCGCTCGTCTTGAACGCCGCGAGCTCGAATCGCGGCGTCGAACCGAAGCTCCTCGAGTGGGCCACGACGGCGCCGGCGAAGGGATCGAAGGAGGACGAGGACGCGCGCCCGGCGGAAGACCTGCTGCCGCCGGAGTCGCTCGACGAGGTGCTGGCGCGCGCCCGCGCGCTGCTCGCCGACGCGGAGGCGCAGCACGCCGCGCAGGAGCCCGACGCCGGTGCGGCCGCGTCCGGCGCGAAGGGCGCGGCGGCCAAGAAGACGACCGGGAAGCCGAAGTCGAAGGCGGGCGGCGACCTCTTCGACCTGCTCCGCGCCGGCCCCAAGTCGAAGCCGGCGCAGAAGACCCGGCCGCCGCTGCCGATGCCGGTGCCCCAGCCCACGACCGACCACTGAGCCGACCGTCGCGGCGAGTCGCTCCGCCTACTCCGCGCCGACGCTCTTCAGGAACGCCCCCTCGAGGTCGACCGCGCCTGTGGCCGCGCGCAGCTCCGCGGGCGTGCCCTCGCGGACGAGCTGCCCCTCGTAGAGGATCCCGACCCGGTCGGCGAGCTTCTCCGCCTCGGTCATGACGTGGGTCGAGAAGAGGACCGTCTTGCCGCGCGCGCGGCAGTCGCGGATCAGGTCGAGGATCGCGCGCGCCGCGAGGACGTCGAGGCCGGCGGTCGGCTCGTCGAGGATCAGCACCGGCGGGTCGTGCACGATCGTGCGTGCGATGCTGACCTTCTGCTTCTGCCCCTGGGAGAGCTTGTCGCAGCGCCGCTCGATGAACTCGCCCATCTGCAGGCTCATGGCGAGCGCGTCGACGCGCGGCCCGATGCGCTCCTCGGCGACGCCGTAGAGGCGCGCGAAGTAGACGACGACCTCGCGCGCCGTGAGCCGTCCATAGGGGGCGGTGTTGCCGGTGAGGAAGCCGATCGACGCGCCCACCATGCGCGGCTCGGCGACGACGTCGTGCCCCTGCACCTTCACCGTCCCGGAAGTCGGCCGCAGCGTCGTCGCGATCACGCGCAGCGTCGAAGTCTTGCCCGCGCCGTTCGGGCCGAGCAGCGCGTAGACCTCGCCCGGGACGCAGCGGAAGGAGACGTCGCGGACGGCGTCCTTGGGAGGGGTACGGCGGGTCGCCGGGAAGGTCTTGGTGAGACGCTCGACTTCGATCATCGCCGTCCGATCGCGCCTGCCTCGCCGAGGAAGATCGGTACGCTACGCGCGCGTCTCGGCGATCACAACCGGGCGCGGGACGACTCGGCCAGGGATCGGGAGGGGACGATGGCGGACCGCGAGGGTCCGGAGGCGGAGACGAAACGGCAGCTCGAACGCGCGCGGCTCATCGTCTTCGGCCACCTGGCGCCGGTGATCCTGCACGAGACCAACAACGTCCTGACCGTGATGGCCGGCGTGCGGCAGTTCATGAAGTCGAGCGCGCCGCTCTCGGACAAGATCGGGACGATGATCGACGAGCAACTCAAGCGGATGGACGACCTCGTCGGGTCGATCCGGCGCATCGGCCCCGACGAGGCGACGGGCGGGGGCGCTCGCGCGGGAAGCTCCGGCCTCGCCGAGGTCGTCGACGCGCTCGAGCCGGTCGTGCGCCTCGCCGGCAAGGGGCGCGGCGTCACGGTCGAGCGCGGCGAGCTCACGGCGGCCACGCCCGAGCGCCGCGAGCCGCTCGTGCTCGCGGCCCTTGCCCTCCTGCTCCCGCTGCTCCCGCCGCGCGGGCAGGGCGGCGCGACGCGCGTCGCGATCGGCGGTTCGGCGGTGGACGGCCGCGCGGAGTTGCGCGTGAGCGTCTCGCCGCAGCGCGAGCCGCCGGAGGAGGAGGACGTGGCGCTGGTGCGCGGCCTGCTCGCCGCGAGCGGCGGGTCGCTGCGCTTCGAGACGAGCGCGGCCGGCTTCGACGCGACCTTCGACGTGCCCGCGCGCAGCGGGTGAGCCCCCGATTCGAGGCGTCGCCGGCCGGACGATAAAAGGCCTCGCCTTGCCGACCCGTTTCCCCCGCGGAGAGCCCGCCGTGTCCCGATCCCTCCTCGCGCTGCTCGTTCCCGTCGCGCTCGCCGGCTGCGGCGGGACGAACGGCGAGTGTCCGGTTGCTTGCCCGCTGAAGGAGGGCAGCGCGAAGAGCGCGGCGCCCGAGACCGCGGCGGCCGCGGCCGCCAGCACCGCCTACGCGCAGGCGCCCGCGCACGAGATCGCCCCGCACCCGCAGGAGCGCCACTTCAAGCGCCTGGTGCAGCTCACCTCCGGCGGCCAGAACGCGGAGGCGTACTTCTCCTTCGAGGGCGACCGGATCATCTTCCAGTCGACGCGGGGCGACCTGAAGGCCGACCAGATCTTCTCGATGGGGGGCGACGGGAGCGGGCTGCGGCTGCTCAGCAACGGCGAGGGCAAGACGACCTGCGGCTACTACTTCCCCGGAGCGAAGCGGATCCTCTACGCTTCGACCTTCGCCGCTTCGCCGCTGCCGCCGACGCCGCTCGACCCGAAGTACGGCTACGTCTGGAAGTTCCACGAGGGCTTCGACCTCTACGAGGCCGACGCCGACGGCGGTCATCTGCAGCGCTTGACCGAGTCTCCCGGCTACGACGCCGAGTGCACCATCTCGAACGACGGCCAGTGGATCGTCTTCACGTCGATGCGGGACGGCGACCTCGAGCTCTACAAGATGAAGCGCGACGGCAGCGCGGTGACGCGCCTCACCCACGAGCTCGGCTACGACGGCGGCGCCTTCTTCACGCCGGACGGGAAGCAGATCGTCTACCGCGGCTACACGCCGGCGACGCCCGAGGACGAGACGCAGTACCGCGCGATGATGAAGGAGAACCTCTGGCGGCCCGGTCCGCTCGACCTGCGCGTGATGGACGCGGACGGGAAGAACAAGCGGACGCTGCTGCACAACGGCGCCTCGAACTGGGCGCCCTTCCCGCTGGCGGACGGCAAGCGCGTCGTCTTCTCCTCGAACGTGCACGACCCCAACCCGCGCAGCCGCAACTTCGACCTCTACCTGATCCAGCTCGACGGGTCGGGCCTCGAGCGGATCACGTTCGACGAGGACTTCGACGGCTTCCCGATGTTCTCGCCCGACACGAAGAAGCTGATCTGGGCCGCGAACCGGCACGGCAGCGTGCCGCACGAGACCAACCTCTTCCTCGCCGACTGGCAGGACTAGGGACGCAGGTCGAGGGACGGCGGTCGCGCCACTCTCGCGAAGCGCGCGACCCCTCCACGCGCGCGAAGCGCGCGACCCTTACGTCGCCGCTTCGAACAGCTCGCCCTGGTTGTTCGCGCGCTCGACCAGCGTGCGCGCCACGTCGAGCAGCTCGTCGAGCCGGAGCGGCTTGCACAGGAAGCGCGCGCGGGTGCGCGACAGGAACGCCGTCGTCTCGGGCGAGAGGACGTCGCCCGTGATGAAGAGCAACCGCTTCAGGAGGGACGGCCGCACGCGCGCGAGCGCGTCGTACAGCTCGATGCCGTTCAGCCCGGGTCGGCGGATGTCGCTCACGACCAGGTCGACGGCCTCGGAGAGCAGGTAGGGCAGCGCGTCCTCGCCGTGCTCGAAGACGACGGTACGGTTCCCGTGCCCGGCGAAGGCGCGCGTCACCACCTCGCGCAGCGCCGGCTCGTCCTCGACGACGACGATGCGGCAGCGCTGGAGCGGGGCCGGCGCCGCAGCGCGCCGCGGCGCGGTGCAGCGCGGCACCGGAGCAGGAGCGGGTGCGAAGGCCGGCGGAAAGACGAACCGCAGGCACGCACCCGGCAGCCGTCCGTGCTCGACCGTGATCGCGCCGCCGTGCTCGCGCAGGATCTCGCG
>DAINBU010000051.1:0-32728 GCA_036732755.1 Planctomycetota bacterium | reverse complement strand
AGGTCGCGGCGCCGACGAGCGGCCGCGCGCGGACCTGGATCGGGCTCGGCGCGAGCGACCTCGCCGAACCGGAGTTCCTGCGCCAGCTCGACGTGCCGGGCGCGGTGGTCGTCGACGAGGTCTTCGAGGCGAGCCCGGCCCTCGCGGCCGGCATCGTCCCGCACGACGTGCTGCTCCAGTGGAACGGCCGCGCGCTGCGCACCGTGGACGACCTCGGCAAGGAGCTCGCGGCGTCGGCGCCCGGCTCGAAGGCCGTGCTCGGCTGCCTGCGCGGCCTCGCCCGCCGCGACGTCGAGGTCACGCTGGGCGCGTGGTAGCGGCGGCGCCGCCGGCGCCGCGCTCGCGATCCTTCTCCCCGCGGTCCTTTTCGACGTGCAGCCGCAGCTGCCCGCACGCGGCGGCGATGCCGTCGCCCCGCGGCCAGCGCACCGTGGCGTCGATCCCCGCGGCGAGGAGCGTCGCCTTGAAGCGCTCGATCTCGTCGGGTGCGGGGCGGACCCACGGCAGGCCGTCCACCGGGTTGACCGGGATCAGGTTCACGTGGCAGGGCAGCCCGCGCAGGAGCTGCGCGAGCTCGCGCGCCTCGCGCGGCGAGGCGTTGAGCCCTCCGATCAGGACGTATTCGAAGGTCACGCGCCGGCCGGTCGCGCCGAAGTAGCGGCGCGCCGCGGCGAGCACCTCCTCGAGCGGGATCTTCCCCGCGTTCGGGACGAGCCGCGCGCGCAGATCCTGGCGCGGCGCGTGGAGCGAGATCGCGAGGCCGAACTCCTTCCCGAGCGCCGCCAGCCGGTCGACGCGCTTGGGGTAGCCGACCGTGGAGACGGTGATGCGGCGCGCCCCGATGCCCAGCCCGCGCGGGTCGTTCCACGTCGAGAGCGCCTGCGCGAGGTTCGTCAGGTTCATGGTCGGCTCGCCGATGCCCATGACGACCACGTTGGAGAGCGGTTCGTCGCCGGCGAGGCGGTCCTGCACGTGCAGCACCTGCTCGACGATCTCGCCCGCGGTCAGGTTGCGGAGCAGCCCGTCGAGGCCCGACGCGCAGAAGACGCAGGCGACCGGGCAGCCGACCTGCGTCGAGACGCAGACGGTGCGCCGCCCCTCCTCGGGGATGAGGACCGTCTCGATCGTCTTGCCGTCGGCGAGCTCGACGACGAAGGCGCGCGTGCCGCCGGGGTCGGCGCGGTCGGCGACGATCCGGCTGCCGCGCACGACGAAGCGCTCCGCGAGCCGCTCGCGCAGTCCGCGCGAGAGGTCGGTCATCGCGTCGAACGACGCGGCGCGGCGCTGGAAGACCCAGCGCATCAGGTTGCGGCCGACGAAGCGCTTCTCCCCGAGCTCCTCGGCGAGCGCCTCGAAGCGCTCGGTCGGGACGCCGGTCAGCGACGGGAGCGGGGGCGCCACCGCGGGATCAGCCGGCCTGTCGGTGCGGCTCGTCCTCGATCTTCTGGGGGAGCGGCTCGATCTGCACCGCCTCGTTCCCCTCGATCATCGCGCCCGTGATCGTGTAGCGCGACGGCGGCCGGTTCGGCAGGTCGTAGATCAGGCCGACCAGCACCTCCTCGAGGATCGAGCGCAGCGCGCGCACGCCGGTCTTCTTCGCCTTGGCGCGCCGCGCGATGGTGCGCAGCGCCTCGGGCGTGAACTCGAGCTCCGACTTCTCGAGCCGGAAGACGCGCTTGAACTGCCGCACGAGCGCGTTCTTCGGCTCGACCAGGATGCGGACGAAGTCGTCCTCCATCAGCGGGTCGAGCACGCCGATCACCGGCAGCCGGCCGACGAACTCGGGGATCATCCCGAACTGGATGAGATCCTCGCTCTCGACCTGGCGCAGCAGCAGTTCCACCTCCTCCTCGTTCTTCGGGCCGATGCCGGAGTGGTATCCGATGCCGCGCTTGCCGACGCGGCGGCGGATGATCTCCTCGAGCTGGACGAAGGTGCCGCCCACGATGAAGAGGATGTTGCCGGTGTTGACCTGCAGGTAGTGCTGCTCGGGGTGCTTGCGGCCGCCCTGCGGCGGGACGTTGGCGACGGTGCCCTCGAGGATCTTGAGGAGCCCCTGCTGCACCCCCTCGCCCGAGACGTCGCGCGTGATCGAGACGTTCTGCGTGGTGCGCGCGATCTTGTCGATCTCGTCGATGTAGGCGATGCCGCGCTCGGCCTGCTCGAGGTTGTAGTTCGCGGCCTGCACGACGCGCAGGACGACGTTCTCGACGTCCTCGCCGACGTAGCCCGCCTCGGTGAGCGTGGTGGCGTCGCTGATCGCGAAGGGGACCTTCAGGAGCTTGGCGAGGCTGCGCGCGAGCAGCGTCTTGCCCGAGCCGGTCGGGCCGATCAGCAGGACGTTGCTCTTCTCGAGCTCGACGTCCTCCTGCGCGTCGGGATGGAGGAGGCGCTGGTAGTGGTTGTAGACCGCGACCGCGACGACGCGCTTCGCCTGCTCCTGGCCGACCACGTACTCGTCGAGGAAGCCCTTGATCTCCGCCGGCGACGGCACCGGACCGAAGTCCTTGACGGGCGCTTTCTGCTTGGGCTGCGGCTGGCGGGGCTTGAGCTCCTCGAGCAGCAGCGTGTTGCAGAGCTCGACGCACTCGTTGCAGATGTAGATGCCGGGAGGCCCCGCGATCAGGCTCGGCACCTTGCGCCGGTCCTTCTCGCAGAACGTGCAGCGTTCGACGTCGCCGTTTCCGCGGATCCGCGTCATCGTCACTTCTTCTTGGGGTCGGCGGGCGCGTCTCGGACCGGTTCGATCACGTCGTCGACGAGCCCGTACTCCTTCGCCTCCTGGCCCGACATGAAGTAGTCGCGGTCGCTGTCGGCCTCGATCTTCGCGGCGTCGCGGCCGGTGTGGCGCTCGAGGATGCCGATCAGGAGCTTCTTCAGCGTCTTGATCTCGCGGGCCTGGATGCGGATGTCCTCCGCGGTGCCGCGCGCGCCGCCCCACGGCTGGTGGATCATGACGCGCGAGTGGGGGAGGCTGAAGCGCTTGCCCTTGGTCCCGGCGGCGAGCAGGACGGCGCCCATGCTGGACGCCTGGCCGATGCACCACGTCGAGATCGGGCACTCGACGAACTGCATCGTGTCGTAGATCGCGAGCCCCGCGGTCACCGACCCGCCCGGGCTGTTGATGTACATGTGGATGTCCTGCTTCTTGTTCTCCTTTTGCAGGAACAGCAGCTGCGCGACGATCGAGTTCGCGACGAAGTCGTTCACCGACGAGCCGATGAAGATGATCCGGTCCTCGAGCAGGCGCGAGTAGATGTCGTAGGCGCGCTCGCCCCGTCCGGTCTTCTCGATGACGTAGGGCGGGTTGGGGATGATCTCGGCGCGGGGTGCGGTCACTGGGTTCTCTCCGTTCCTGGGCGTCGTCGGGCCGTCGGTCACGCGGGGGCGGGCGAACCCGCTGCGACGTTCTCGGCCGGCTTCGCGGCGGCCCTTAACTGCTGGCGCACCTTCGCCCGACGGATGTCGTCGACGATCTTCGGGACCGTCCCCTGGCTCTGGAAGTGTTCGAGGAGGCGCTGCGGCTCGACGTTCCACGAGCGCGCCATGTAGGTGATCTGCTGCTCGAGCTCCTCGACCGCGACCTGCGTCTGCTCCTTTTCCGCGATGCGGTCGAGGAGGACGGCGGCCCGGATGCGGCGCTCGACGGACTGGCGCATGCGGCCCTCCTGCTCGAGGACCTGGCGGTCGGCGTCGACGGCGGCCACGCCGCGCTGCACGAGGTCGTGGCGCAGGCGGTCGCGCTCCGCCTCGCAGGCGCGCTGCAGGAAGCCGGGCGGCACCGCGAACGGGTGGCGCTCGAGCAGCTGGTCGACGCAGAGCTCCTCGACGGCCTTCTCTTGTTGCTGGCGCAGCATCGCGAGCAGGCGCTCGCGCAGCTTCTCCCTGAGGTCGGCGAGGTCCTTCACGCCGAGGCGCTCGTGGAACGCCGGGGAGTCGAGGTCGGGCAGCGCGATGCGCTGCACGTCCTTCACGATGCAGTCGACGACGGCCGTCTTGCCGCGGTGCTCCTCGATCGGGAACTCGGCCGGGAGCTGCAGCGTGACCTTGACCGTGTCGCCGCGCTTCGCGCCGGCGAACTTGCCGATCGCCCCCTCGCACTTGACGCCGTCGACGAGGCCCGCGCCCGTGTCGATGATCCGGTTCTCGAACTTCGGCAGCGTGCTGCCGTCGAGGAACTGGAACACGAGGTCGGCGATCACGACGTCGCCGTTCGCGGTGAGGCCGTCGGCGACCGTCTCGGTCGTCGCGCTCTGGCGCCGCAGCCCCTCGAGCTCGCGCTCGACGTCCTCGTCCCGCAGCTCGATCGGCGGCGGCGTGACCGTGAAGCGGTCGTAGCCCTTGACCTCGAAGTGCGGGACGATCTCGAGGTCGAGCTCCATGCGGAGGCTGCCGTCCTCCTTCGGCTTCAGGTCCTCGTCCTTGAGGACCGGCGCCTCGATCGGATGGAGGTGGTGGTGCGTGACGGCGTCCCGGTACGCGCCCTCGATCAGGCGGCGGGCGATCTCGACGGAGACCTCGGCGCCGTAGCGCTTCTGCAGGATCTGGCGCGGGACCTTGCCCGGCCGGAAGCCCTTCACCTGCACCCGCTCACGCAGGTGGCCGATCTCGTGTTCGACGGCTCCGGCGACCTCGTCCGGGGGGACGAGGATGCGTACCTTGGCCTGCGTCTCGTTGGGCGTCTCGACCTCGAACGCCATGTCTCTAAGTCGCTCCGATGCACCGGGTTAGGAAAGTCGAGCGATCTTAGGTGCGTGGCCTTGCGTTGCAAGCGCGCCCGGCCGTGTCGCGCACGCGCACAGCGGGGTAACGAAGATCGCCGCGACGCGACCTCGCGGTCGGCGTCGCGGCGATCGGAATCACCGCGAGAATTCGAAGTCGTTCGACCTAGCGGTTGCGCCGACGGCGGCGCAGCAGCGCCACGCCGGCGATCCCGCCACCGAGCAGCATCAGCGTCGCGGGCTCGGGCACCGGCGCCTGCAGGTCGTCGCCGCCGCCCCCTCCGCCGCCACCGCCCTGGTCATCGTCGCCGCCATCGGGCGGACCGTCCGGCCCGATGTCGCCGTCTCCGCCGCCCGGATCGACCGGCGGCACCGACACGACGCTCTCACCGAGCGGGTGCTGGCGACCCATGCGCTGGCAACCGGAGGCAGGCAGGAGCGCGACGAGGAGTGAGGCGATGGTGAGTGCGCACTGACCGCGGCGCATGGACGTCTCCCTGGCTGCTTATCGAGTGCGACGGCGTGTCGCATTCGACGAACGTTTCCGAATCTGATTCCGAGAGCGGGGGAAGGTTTCGAAGCGGGGCGCTTCGCGGGGGGCCTTCGACCGAGCGGGCGCCCGGGCACTCTCTCGGCGCCATCCAATAACCCAGAATGCTCCCTTTGCAAAGGTGTAGATCCCCCCGGACGCGCCCGTGAGCGGAATTGGATTCGTCTGCCGTAGACTCGCGCGTTCCCTTTTTCCCGGGGACGACCGGGGAAGAAGTCGCAGGAGAGCCGCGTTTGGCCGACGCATTCGACGATCGCCGCCAGAAGCTCGATGCGTTGCGCCAGCAGGGAATCGACCCGTTCCCGCGCCAGTTCGAAGGCCGCATCGAGGTCGCCGCGGCGCTGCCGCAGGTCGACGCCCAGCCCCCGGTCGCGGTGCAGGTGGCGGGCCGCGTCGGGGCGCGCCGCGACTTCGGCCAGCTCGTCTTCTTCGACCTCGTCGACGCGACCGGCCGCCTGCAGATCATGGTCAAGAAGGACGCCTGCGGCGAGGCGGACCACCGCCTCGTCAAGAAGATGGTCGACGAGGGCGACTTCCTCGGCGTCTCCGGCAAGCTCGGCCGCAGCAAGAGCGGCGAGCCGACCGTCTTCGCGGAGAGCGTCCGGCTGCTCACCAAAGCACTGCGCTCGCCGCCCGAGAAGTGGCACGGGCTCACCGACATCGAGCTGCGCTACCGCTACCGCTACCTCGACCTGATCTCCAACGCCGAGGTGCGCCAGGGCTTCGTGCTGCGCTCGCGCGTGATCCAGGAGATGCGCCGGCTGCTGACGGAGAGGGGGTTCATCGAGGTCGAGACGCCGATGCTCCACCCGATCGCGGGCGGCGCGGCGGCGCGTCCCTTCGTGACGCACCACCACTCGCTCGACATGAAGCTCTACCTGCGCATCGCGCCCGAGCTCTACCTGAAGCGCCTGCTGGTCGGGGGCTTCGAGAAGGTCTTCGAGATCGGCCGCGTCTTCCGCAACGAGGGGATCTCGCCGCGCCACAACCCCGAGTTCACGATGATGGAGCTCTACTGGGCCTACGTGGACTACCGCGCGGTCATGGACCTGACCGAGGAGCTCTTCGTCGCGCTCGCCCGGACGTACTGCAAGGACGGGAAGACGACGCTGGGCGAGCGCACCCTCGACCTCAACGGCCCGTTCGCGCGCAAGACCTACCACGAGCTCGTCGGCGAGCACGCGCAGGTCGACGCGAACGACGAGGCCGCGCTGCGCCGCAAGGCCGACGAGCTCGGCCTGAAGGAGGTGCGCGGCGCGCCGGCCTGGAAGGTCCTCGAGGCGCTCTTCGAGACGTGCGTCGAGCCGAACCTCGTGCAGCCGACCTTCGTCACGCTCTACCCGACGGCGATCTCGCCGCTCTCCAAGCCGTGTCCCGACCGGCCCGACCTGGTCGAACGCTTCGAGCTCTTCATGAACGGCTGGGAGCTCGCGAACGCCTTCTCCGAGCTGAACGATCCGGTCGAGCAGCTCGCCCGCTTCGAGGCGCAGGTCGCGAGCAAGGATCCCGGGGCGCCGGGCGAGGTCGACGAGGACTACGTGCGCGCGCTCGAGCACGGCATGCCGCCCGCCGGCGGGCTCGGCATCGGCATCGACCGCCTCTGCATGGTCCTCGGCGGATTCCTCTCGATCCGCGACACGATCCTCTTCCCGCTGCGCCGCCCGCTGCCGCCCGACGCCCCCGAGCCGCCGCCAGCCGAGCCGCCGCCCGCGGCGGCGCGGTAGACCGCCGGCGTGGACATCCTCCTCGTCGCCTGGCGCTACCTGATCGCGCGCCCGATCAACCTCGTCTCGATGTCGAGCGTGATGGTCGGGCTCGCCGCGATCGTCGTGGTCGACTCGGTGATGAACGGCTTCCTCGGGCAGCAGCGCACTATGATCCGCGCGCTCGCCCCCGACGTGACCGTCGAGCGCGGCGACCTCGACGCGGCCGCGTTCGAGGCGATTCGCGCGCGCGTCGCCGCCGAGCCCGACGTGCGCGGTGTCTCGGCGCGCATCGAGGTCCCGTGCATCTACTTTCCGATGCACGAGAAGCCGCAGGGCATCGGACTGCCCGGCATCAACGGCAACTACTTCATCGAGGTGCTCGGCCTCGATCCCGACGACGAGCGCAAGGTGGTCGACCTCGACCCCTTCCTGCAGCACGACCGCTGCACCTACCTCTCCGAACCGCTGTTCGCGTCCGCGCGCGAGGTCTGCCGACTGCAGGTGCGCCGCGTCGACCGGCCGTTCGAGTTCTCCGTCGACGACCCCGGATGGCAGGACCGCGTCGACCCCGAGTACCGCTACAACGACGACCTGATCCCGCTGGTCCTCGGCGAGCGGCTCGCGCTGCGCTGCGAACTCACCGTCGGCAACGTCATCTCGGTGCTGACGCAGAAGCCGATCGGCGACGGCGAGACGATCGCGGCGCGCTCGCGCCTGTTCGTGATCGTCGGGACCTTCATCGCGCTCGATCCCCACTACGAGGTGACGCACGCCCTCGCGCCGCGCGCGCCGGTCGCCGACTTCGCCGGCGTGGCCGCCGCCGCCGACCGACTCGCCGTCGCCGGCCGCGCCGGCACGACGCCGGTCGCGCTGCGCGAGCGGCTGCGCGCCGACCTCGCGGACGTGGTCGCGCCGGCGCGCATCGTCTCCTGGACCGACCAGAAGGGCCTGCTGCTCGGCGCGGTCGAGAACGAGCGGAAGATCATGAACGTCGCGATGTTCTTCGTCGTGGTCGTCGCGACGTTCAGCCTCTTCATGACGCTGCACCAGATGGTGCGGCTCAAGACGCGCGACCTCGGCGTGTTGTCGGCGATGGGGTCGAGTCCGGGGCGCGCGGGGCGCCTCTTCCTGCTCTGCGGCGGTCTCGTCACGCTGGCCGGGACGGTGCTCGGGATCGTGGTCGGCCTCGCCCTCACGCACTGGCTCAACGTGATCCTCGACACGGTCCACGCCGCGACCGGCTTCCGCCTCTTCGACCCGAGCTACTTCGCGTTCCGCCAGCTCCCGACGCAGATCGACCCGCAGCGCATCGCCTGGTACGTGCTCGGGACCGTCGTCTGCGGCACCCTCTTCACGCTGCTGCCGTCGCTCTACGCCGCGCGGCTCGTCCCGGTGGAGGCCCTCCGCGATGAATGAGCTCGACGAGGCCGCGCCGGCGATCCACGCCCGTGACGTCAAGCGCGAGTTCGTCTCGGCCGGCCACACGCTCCCGATCCTGCGCGGCGTCGACCTCGACGTCGCGCGCGGCGAGTCGGTGGCGATCGTGGGGCGCAGCGGCGGCGGCAAGTCGACGCTGCTGCATCTGCTCGGCCTGCTCGACCGGCCGACCGCGGGCACCGTCGGCGTGTGCGGCGTGGAGACGACCACGGCGTCGCGCTCGGTGCGCGACCGCCTGCGCCGCGAGCAGATCGGCTTCGTGTTCCAGTTCTACCACCTGCTCCCGGAGCTCACGGCCGAGCAGAACGTCCTGCTCTCCGGGATGATCGGCACGCCGCCGCTCGCGTGGCTGGCGCGGCGCGGCGAGCGGCGCGAGAAGGCGCGTGCTCTGCTCGAGCGCGTCGGCCTCGCCGACCGCGCGCACCACCTCCCGCCCAAGCTCTCCGGCGGCGAGCGCCAGCGCGTCGCGATTGCACGCGCTCTTTACCGCGATCCGGGGATCCTCCTCTGCGACGAGCCGACCGGGAACCTCGACGAGACGACCTGCGAGGACGTGGAGAACCTCCTGATGGAGATCCAGCGGGAGCGGCAGGCCGCCATGGTGCTGGTGACCCACAACCTGCGCCTCGCCGCCCGCCTCGACCGCATGCACGTCCTGGAAGGCGGACGCCTCCACGCCGTCCAAGCGCGGTCGGGTCCAGACGCGACGCTGGCCGCGACGATGTAGAGTGCCGGCGCGCGCCGGGGCCTCCGGCGCGCGAGGGGTGCGTACGCAGAGGCGAGGTGCGACATGACGCGGCAAGGCAGGCACGACGGCTCCGATCGAGGCTTGCGCCGCCCGGCGTTCGCCGTCGCGCTCCTCCTGCTGGCGGCGTGCGCCAGCGAGCACCCCGCGCCGATCAACTGCAATGTCGATCCGAAGCAGCGCCCGCTCGGCGCCAGGACGGGCCCGTTCCTCGAGTGGATCGGCCACTGGCCGCACCTCACCGGCAAGGAGGTCGGCGACCGTTCGGCGATGCTCGGCGACGACTGGGATCGCTACGCCGACCGGTTCGGCGACGACGCCTCGGCCACCGGCCACCACGTGCGCAACTTCGGGCGGTTCACGGCGAACGAATGTTCGACGCACTCCACCGAGCTCGAGAACTTCTTCGAATCGCAGGGCGACCGGATGCGCGAGGACGCGCACTGCTTCTTCGCGCGCGCCTGGCACTCGCTCAAGCTGATCGAGTAGGCCGCCCGTCACTCCGGCCGGCGCGTCTCAGCGCGGGTCGCGCAGCGCCAGCGGACTCGCGAGGATCTCGCTCGCGATCACCGCGCTCCGCAGCGACGCGCGGTCGTTCAGCAGCTGGCGCGCGCGCGACGCCAGCGCCTCGTCGTCCGCGCGTCGGATCCGCCGCGCACGCGCCAGCAGCGACGCCGGCAGGCCGGTGAGCGACCCCGCGGCAACGATCGGCCGCAGGGCGACCGAAGCCGGTGCAGTGCGCGCCGGCGCGGGAACGAACTTGACCGGAGCAGTCGCGGGCGGGGGCCGGTTCGGAGCCAGCGCGGGAACGGGCCGGGCGGGGGCGGGGCGGGTGAAATCGGGGCGGGTGAATGCGGGGCGGGCGGGAACGGGTGCCGCCGGCGATTCGCGCCGCGTCGCGCCGCTGCGGCCCGCCGTGCGCTCCCGCAGCATCTGCTCGAAGCCGGCGCGCACGCGCTCCTGCAGATCGACGTCGGCGACGCGCCGCTCGGGCATCCGCGCGGTCTTCGCCTTCTCGGCGTCGCCCTTCACCCCGCGCGTGATGGCGCGCAGGAACGACGCGATCAGGTAGACCGCGACCACGGCGAGCCACGGGTTCTTCCGGAAGAAGCTCAGGAGCGCGTCGAGGTCGAGCTCACCCACGTCTCACCCCTTGCTCGGCTTGTTCTCGCTCGAGGAGCCTTGCGCCAGGCTCCCGCGCATCGACGTGTCGGACTGGATGTTCTGCATCCGGTAGTAGTCCATGACGCCGAGGTGGCCCGAGCGGAACGCCTCCGCCAGCGCGAGCGGCACCTGCGCCTCGGCCTCGACCAGCTTCGCGCGGTTCTCCATGACCCGCGCCTGCATCTCCTGCTCGGTGGCGACGGCGAGCGTGCGACGGCTCTCGGCGTGCGCCTGCGCGACGCGCATGTCGGCCTCCGCCTGGTCGGTCTGCAGCTTGGCGCCGACGTTCGCGCCGACGTCGACGTCCGCGATGTCGATCGAGAGGATCTCGAACGCGGTGCGCGCGTCGAGCCCCTTGTTCAGCACCGTCTTGCTGATGATGTCGGGGTTGGCGAGCACGTCCTTGTAGGACTGCGACGAGCCGATGGTCGAGACGATGCCCTCGCCGACGCGAGCAATGATCGTCTCCTCGGTCGCGCCGCCGATCAGCCCGGCGATGTTGGTGCGCACCGTGACGCGCGCCTTGGCGAGCAGCTGGATGCCGTCCTTGGCGACCGCCGCGATGCGCGAGCTCACGTCCTGCGGGCAGTCGATGATGCGCGGGTTGACGCAGGTCTGCACCGCCTCGAGCACGTTGCGCCCGGCCAGGTCGATGCCGGCCGCCGCCTTGAACGGGAGCTGGATGCTGGCGCGGTCGGCCGCGATCAGCGCGCGCACGACGTTCAGCACGTTGCCGCCGGCGAGGTAGTGCGCCTGCAGGTCGCGCGTCTCGACCGGGATCCCGGCCTGCACCGCCGAGATCTTCGCCTGCGCGATCGTCTCGGGACTCACCTTGCGCAGCGACATCATCAGCAGCTCGAACAGGCCGATGTTCGCGTTGGAGGTGAGGCAGCGCACGAAGAGGCCGACGTACTTGAAGAGGACCACGAGCAGGATCAGCCCGAGGATCCCGGCCACGATGAACACGATCACCGACGTATCCGCGGCCAAGAGCGACATCCCCATCCTCGTTTCTCCCTGATTCAGCCCGGCCCGCCGCCGCCCGCCTCCGTCGCGGGCGAATCGAGACGGACGATCAAGTGGTTGCGGGCGCCGCGCTGCACGGTGACCGTGCTGCCGGCGTCGACGAAAGGTCCCTCGGAAGTGGCGTCGAACTCGCGCCCGTCGACGACGACCTTGCCCGACGGCTTGAGCGCCGTCTTGGCGGTCCCGCGCGCGCCGGCGTTCGGCAGCTGCAGCTCGACAGTGCGCGCCAAGATCGGCCCGAGCGAGGTCTTGAGCACGGCCCGGTTGAGGATCGGGATGTTCGGGAAGGCCCACGCGATGAAGAGCATCGCCGCGACCACCGCCACCACGACCAGCGAGGCCATCCGCACGTTGCTCCAGTAGACCGCCTCCGCGAGCGGCTTGTCCGACTCGGGCAGCAGCGTCGTCTGCGAGGCGAGCACGAGCCCCGCGACGATCGCGATCAGGCCGACCAGCCCGGGCAGCATCGTGCCCGGCAGTACGAACACCTCGACCGCGACCAGCCCGAAGCCGAGCACGACGAGCAGGACCTCGCTCCAGTCGGCCGCGCCGGCGACGAAGTTGCCGGCCAGGAAGACCGCGATGCACGCGATGCCCAGCAGGCCCGGGATGCCGAAGCCCGGCACCTTGAGCTCGACGAAGAGCGAGACGAGGCCGATCCCGATCAGCAGCCAGCCGAAGGTGCGCGTGAACTGGGCGAGGATGTCGGTCCACTCCTTCGCGACCAGGACGACCGGCGCGTCGCCGGCGCGGAGCTGCTCGAGCAGGTCCTCCTGCGTCGCCGCGATGCCGTCGATGAAACCGAACTCCCGCGCCTCCTGCGCCGTCAGGTTCAGCACCTTGCCGATCGGGCAGATCTCGCGCAGCTTCCTCACCGCCGCCGCGCCGTGCTCGTCGACGCGCTCGCGGTACTCGCGCTCGGTCACGATCGTGCGCGCGCCGTCCTCCTCGATCTCGAAGGCGCCGACGCCCGGGTCCGTCATCGCCTCGGCGAGCGCGGCGTTGCGGCCGCGGTACTGCGCCTTGGAGCGGAAGTGCGCCCGCAGGTGGCTCGAGATCTTCTCGTACTCCGCCGGCAGCTTGTTCGAGAGCAGCAGCGACCCGCCCGGCCCCTCGCCGCCGAACATCGTGACCAGCAGCGGCACCGCCGAGCCGATGTTGGTGGCCGGCTTCATGTAGAGCCGCTCGCACGAGATCGCGATGAGCGCGCCGGACGACGCCGCCTTCTGCGTCACGAACGCGACGGTGGGGAGGTCGCTGGCCCGCTCGATCTCGTCGATGAGCCGGTCCAAGAGTTCGAGGCTACCGCCCTCCGAGTCGATCTCGAAGACCAGCAGGCGCGCCTGCTGCTCGCGCGCGACGCGGATCGCCCGCATCGTCAGCGTGACCATCGCCTGGTCGAGCTGGCCCACGATCGGCACGACGACGACCGGACCGCCGGGGCGCGGCGGGGCGACCTGCGCCGGCGCCGCGGCCAGGCCGGAAGCGGCGGCGAAGAGCACGAGGAGGGTGCGAAGGAGTCGCATCAGGGTTCCGGAACCGGCCGCGGGGCGGCGCCGTTCACGCCGTCGTTCGAGGCGCGGACGGGGCCGATGGCGGGCGGCGGATGATAGGACCCCGCGTCGTGCGGCCGAAACGCGGACTGCGCCGCGCCGCCGCTCACTTCGCGAGTTCGAGCGGCCGCCCGTCGAGATCCTGCGGCAGCGGCGCGCCGACCGCGGTCGCGAGCGTCGGCGCGACGTCGACCGTCCACGCGCGCCCCGAGACGCGGCCCGGCTTCACCGATGTGCCCCAGAAGACGAGCGGGACGGCCGTGTCGTAGGGGTGGGGCGTGCCGTGGCTCGTCGCGGCGGCGAGCGCCATCTGCGCGTCGCTCCCCGTCATGGCGTAGTAGATCGAGCCAGGCGGCAGGATGAAGAAGACGTCGCCGGCGCGCGGGCCGTCGGAGCTGTCGCGCAGGAGCTCGCCGAGCCGGTCGCCGGCGGCGAGCGGCCGCTCGAGCTCGAAGCGGCTGCGCACGTCGACGAAAGACGGGTCGCCGCGCAGCTTCGCGGCGAGCCTGTCGGCGACCTCCTCGAGGCTCTTGCCCGACTCGGCCAACTTCTTCGGGTCGAGGCGGAGCGCGTACTCGGGCATCGGCAGCGCCGCGTCGGCGAGCGTCGGCGAAAGCCCAGCGAGCGCGGCGGAGACCTTGGGCTTCAAGCTCCCCCAGTCGACGCGCGCGCCGGCCTGGCCGCGCGCCGCCGCCACCTCGGGCAGCGGCGCGACGCCGTGGTCCGACGTGAGCGCGACCAGGAGGCGCCCGTCGCTCTTCGTCTCGACGAAGTCGACGAAGCCGGCGAGCAGGCGGTCGAGGTGGACGAGCTGCTCGGCGATCTCCCACGAGTCGGGCCCGCAGCGGTGGCCGATGTAGTCGGTGGCCGACAGGCCGAGCACGAGCAGGTCGGGCGCGTCGTCCTCGCCGAGGTGCTCGCCCTCGACCGCCGCGCGCGCGAACTCGAGCAGCAGGTCGTCGGCGAACGGCGAGAAGAGGACGTACTGCGTGCGCACCGCGACTTTCGGCGACGCGAGCGAATGGGGGAAGGTGCGCGCGCGGTTGGCGCCGATCAGCGCCTCGCCCGCCTGGTCGTCGCCCGTACAGCCGAGCGCCGCGTAGGCCGCCGCGTCGCCGAGCGTCGCGTCCCACTGCTGCGGCAGCTTCGCGAGCGGGTCGTCCGCCTCGAACGCGACCGCCCACGGCGCCGGCTCCTTGCGGTAGTACGCGCTCGTCACCACGCGGCCGGTCGGCTCGTCGATCCAGTACGCCGCGTCGCCGCCCTTGCCCATCGGGAAGATCGCGGAGCGCGGCTTCACCGAGACGCCGATCGCCTTGCCCTCGGGCCAGCGCTTCTTCCACCAGTCGGCGAGCCCGTCACAGTGGAGGCGGTGCGGCGAGAAGCCGCCGCCCTCACCGCCGACCTTCCCCGCGCCGCGATCGTTCGCGGCGCCGACCATGCGCCCCTCCTCCGGATCGAAGAAGTCGTTGCCGACGATCCCGTTGCGGCGCGGGAAGCGGCCGGTGCCGAGCGCGGCGTGGCCGGCCGCGGTCACCGTGATGGCGTGGTGGTGCTCGGCGTCCGTGAACCAGCGCCCCTCCTCGCGCAGCCGCCCGAGGAAGCCGTCGAGGCGCGGCGCGAAGCGCTCGAAGTAGTCGGGCCGGCACTGGTCGACGACGATCAGGACGACGAGGCGCGGCGGCGCGGCGGCGGGGGCCTGGGCCGCGGCCGGCGCCGGCGGGGGCAGGGACGATTCCTGCGCGAGGAGCGCGACCGACGCGACGAACGCGAGTCCGGCGAACGACGCGACGCGACGGCGCGACCGACCGACCATTCCGGGGGCTCCTGGCTGCGGCTCGGGAGGAGACTGGCCGCGGAGCATACGGCGACGCGAAGGGTCGCTACTTCTTGTGGTCCTCGTCGGAGTCGCCGTCCTTCTTCGTGTCATGATCCGGAGCGGGCGGCGTGTTCGGGTCGTCCGGCACCTTCGGGAGCTCGCCGTCGGCCTTGTCGCCCCAGTAGCCGCCGTCCTTCAGTCGCTTCTGCTGATTCTCGTCGACGTTTCCGATCGACGCCGGCTTGCTCACGAGCTTGGGCCTCAGCTCGCGGTAGTACCGGAGCATCGACTGCAACTTGTCCTGCAGCTTGGCGGAGAGGTCCTGCCGCAGGTCCTGCCACGGGTTCTTCACCCAGTCGAACAGGAACTGCCGGCCGGCCTGATTGCCGCGCGGGAAGTACGCGATCGCCGCGTCGTCGCCCTGGTCGACGCGATGGGCGACCTGCACCTGCAACGGCTGCTTCGCCTCCGGGTCGAGAATCGCGGCCAGGAACATTGACGAGAGGACGGGCTCCTCGCGTCGGGCAGCTGGGTCGGTGAAGAACGGGACGAGCGAATGTCCCTGCGGCGCCCACTCGCTGACGGGCGCCGCGCTGGCGAGCTCGAGCAGCGTCGGGCCGAGGTCGAGGTTTGCGACGGGCGTCGTCACGCGCTGAGCCGCGACACCCGGCACGCGCAGGATCAGCGGGACGTGAACCTCCTCGTTGAACAGGTTCGAGCCGTGTCCGATGTTCTGCCGGGGGTCGTCGCCGTGCTCCTTGAATTGCTCGCCGTGGTCGGCGCAGACGACGACGATCGTGTCGTCCCAGAGTCCGAGCTCGCGCACGTGGTCGAGCAGCTTCCCGATCCACTGGTCGGTGAAGGCGATCTCGCCTTCGTAGAGCGCACGCAGCTTGTCGGTCGCCGGGTCGTTGGCCGCGTTGGGATTGGGGAAGTCGGGGCCGACCTTGCGCGGAGGGAAATGCTCGCTGATGCCCGGATGTTCGACGAAGTCCTCGTGCGGGTCGAAGAAGTGGGCGAACAGGCAGAAGCGCCGGTCGCGGTGCGCGTCGAGCCAGTGCATCGCCTTCTCGACCACCTCGGGCGACGTGATCTTGGGGTGGGCGGCCTCCTGCATCGCCTCGGTCGCGAACGGGTCGGCGCCGTTCTTGGCGTGGGTGCCGGTGAGGTCAGTTTCGTCCACGACCATCCCGAGGTCGTCGTAGTCGTCGAAGCCCTGGTCGAAGCCCCAGAACGCGTCGGTGAACGTGCCCGAGACGATGCCGCCCGTCGCGTAGCCGGCCTTTGCGAGCTCCTCGACGAACGTGACCTGGTCGAATCCGAGCGTCTGGTTGCGCCGCACCACGCCGTGGCTCTCGCAGACGAAACCCGTGAAGATCGAGCTGTAGCTCGGCAGCGTCCACGGCGCTTGGCTCACGCAGCGCTCGAACAGGACGCCCTCCTTCGCGATGCCGTCGATGACGGGCGACGTCGGGCGGTCGTGGCCGTAGCAGGAGAGGTAGTCGGCGCGCAGCGTGTCGATGGTGACGATGAGGATGTTCTTGCGCGGCGTCGCATCGACGACGTCGAGGACGCGCGGGATCGAGGCGAGGAAGCCGCTGGACGGGCCGGCCGGCTTGCCGCCGACGGAGAGCACGAGCCGCCCGGCCCCCTTCACGTTCGACACGTCGGCACGGAAGCGCTTCCAGGCGCGCGCCCCCTTGGTCATCGCCGGCAGCGAATAGACCTGCAACGGCGCCGCGACGCCGTCGGCCTCGAAGCGCACCTCCACGTGGTCGGGAGGCGTGAGGCCGGGGAGCGTCTTATCGTCGCCGGCGCTCGCGAGCTCGAACTCGATCCCCGAATGGGGCGCGCCGGAGAGGGTCACGTCGCAGCTCCCGTCGGCGCCCCACAGCGGTCGCGAGACGTCCTCGACCGAGACGCGCATCTCGTCCGTGGTCGGATCGAGTTCGTGGAGGCGGCGCGTGACGAACGTCCCCGCCGCCGACTTCGGGACGAGGAAGTCGTGCGTGACGCGCAGCTCCGGGGCAGGCGGACCGCTCTTCCCGTCGCGCGGCGCGCCGCCGTTCGCGCCGTGGCCGTTCGCGGCCTGCGCCACGGCCTTCGCCGCCGCCGCGCGCTCCTCGCGGGCGAGGTTCGCCGCCTCGTCGCGCGTGAGCACGCCGCGCCCCTTCCAGCCGGCGAGCGCGTCGCGGCGCGCCCAGAACCAGAGGAAGCGCGGCTCGTCTTCGAGCCCCTGCACGCGCAGCGCGCGCAGGTCGTAGTCGGGCGTCGGCGGGAAGGTGGGGACGAACCGCTCGACCGTCTCGATGACCGGGTGCCAGAAGATCGCGGCCGGCTTGAGCTCCGCGAGGTGCTTGCGCGTCGCCTGCTTCATGTGGCCGACGCGGTCGAGGAACCACGGATCGGAGTCGACCTTGGCCGTGTAGCGGTCGCACAGCCCCGACTGGTCGATGCAGCGCTGGCCCGCGAAATAGGGGAGCGCGCCGGCGGCGGTCGTCGCGATCGTGACGTCGGCGGGCAGCGCGTCGTGCACCGACCGGCCCGCCTGCACCCACTGCTGCGAGTTGCGCCGCATGCCCTTCACGGTCTGCAGCCGCTTCGCCGATTCGACGCCGTCGACGCTGCGCTGCGACGGCAGCCAGAGCACCCAGCCGCCGCCCGCGAGCGCCACGAGCGCGACCGCCGCGAGCGCGACCCGGCCGAAGCCGCCGGCGAAACCCGGCGGGACGGTCGCCTCGACGCGCCGGAACGTCTCGAGGAGCGCCGCGGCGCCGAGCAGCGCGGCGAGCGGCAGCACCGGCATCACGAAGCGGTAGAGCGCCATGTAGTCGCCGCCGGCCCAGCCGACGTAGGTCGTGAAGAGGACGAGCGCGAGCGCCAGGTGAAAGAACGCGCCGCGCACCGGCCGCCAGCGCCGCAGCGTCGCCGTCGCGACGAGGCCGAGCGCCGCGAGCGCGGCCGCCAACGGATAGTCCTGCAGCCACGCCGCGAAGTAGGCGACGCCGAGTTCGGCGTTCACGAGGCCGCCCGCCTTCACGTAGAAGGTGTTGGGCAGCCAGTCGCCGTAGTAGGAGTGGCGCCAGAGCATGAACGGCCCGAACACGGCGACGAAGCCGAGCAGGAGCGACGCCGCGCGCAGCACCAGCCCGTGCCCGTCGACCGGCCGCGCGAAGAGCTCGCGCAGCACGAGCGCGAGCCCCGCCGCCGCGCCGAACACGACGCCGTCGGGGCGCACCATGGTCGAGAGCGCGTAGAGGGCGCCCGCGCCCACCATCCAGGTCCAGCGGCGCCGCTCGAGGGCACGCTCGAAGACGACCAGCGCGGCGAGCGTCATCGCCACGAAGCAGCTCGACTCGAGCCCGCAGATCGACCAGAGGATCATCGGCCCCTGGCAGACGAGCAGCGCGACCGCCGCCAGCGCGAACGGCCACGAGCCGAGCAGGCGGCGCCCCTCGATCGCCGTGAATGCGAGCGCCGCGACCAGGAACGCGACGCCGAGCCAGAGCGACGCCGCCTCCGCCGCGAAGCCGAGCTCGAGCGCGCCGCCGAGCATCACGACCCAGAGGAAGTTGGTGTAGCCCTCGACGCGCTCGCCGACGTTGTAGACCAGGCCGTGGCCGTCGGCGAAGTTCTGCGAGAAGCGGTAGGAGATGTAGGAGTCGTCGCAGAAGAACTGGAGCTGCCGCGCGTGCCACCAAAGCATCGCGACCGAGCCGGCGACCAGCAGCGCGAGCGCGAGGCGGCGCGGCCACGCGGGTGGGGCGGCGGAGAGCGACGCGGCGGGTTCGGGCTCGGCGTTCATGGACTCGCGGGAATCGGGGGGAGGGGGCGGAGCGACGCTACTTCGAGGCGTAGCCGGTCGCTTCCAGTTTCTTGCGGAACGCCTCGAGCGCCTCGATCGAGATCGGGTCGGCGTCGCGGCGGGCGCGGGCGCGCAGGTCGGCGAGGACCGCGGCGAGCCGCCCCTTCATCGCCGCGACGCGCGCCTTCGTCTCGGGGTTCTCCTGGGAGAGGTCGCGCTGCTCGTGCGGGTCGGAGGCGAGGTCGTAGAGCTCGCACCCGCCCTCGATCTCGTCGACGATCAGCTTCCAGCTCCCGTCGATCAACGCTCTACGGCGCGTCATCGCCTGCGCGTGGCGGTCGCGGTCCTTCAGGCGCTGCTCGTAGAGCTGCTCGCGCTTGACCAGCAGCTCCTTCACGACCTCGGGGTAGTCGGCCGGGTCCTTCTTCCGCTTCCCCTTCGGCTCGTCCATCTTGAAGATGCGGTAGCTGTCGACCCCCTTCTCGTCGGTGTCGATCAGCATCTTCCACGGCTCCGCCTTCACCGCCTTGGGCCACTTCACCTCCGCCGGCTCGTCGATGCCGACCGTGTCGACCGAGATCAGGACCCCCTCCTCGCCCAGGACGCCGCGCAGGTGCTCCTCGGTCTCGAGCCCGAGCCGCGCCAGCAGGTCGCGCTCGGCCTGGTCGCCCTGCCGCGGCTTCGCCGCCGGCACCACCTCGGGCGCGACGCCCGGTCCGGCGACGATCAGCGGCACGCGCACCGACTCCTCGTAGAGCTGCAGCGTGTGGCCGATCCAGCCGTGCTCGGCGAGCGCCTCGCCGTGGTCGGCCGTGACGACGATCAGCGTCTTTCCGGTCAGGCCGAGCTCGTCGAGCTTCGCGAAGACGCGGCCGAGGTGGTGGTCGGTGTAGGCGACCTCGCTGTCGTAGAGGGCGTTCAGCCGGAAGCGGTCGGCGTCGGTGAACTGCTTCTCGCCCTCGCGCAGGTCGTAGATGTCGGCGCCGCTGTAGACGCGGTCGCTGTCCTCGCCCCCGAACGCGAAGCCCTCGTGCTCGATGTAGTTGTAGTGGGGGTCGAAGTAGTGGAGGTAGAGGAAGAAGGGCTTCTCCCTCTTTTGCGCGAGCCACGTGATCGCGCCGTCGCTGATCTTGTCGGAGTTCACACCGGTGCGATCGACGGAGCAATCACCGCTGTACGACGCGAACCCCTTCGCGAGGCCGAAGATCGGCTGGACGAAGTAGTTGCCGACGTAGGCGGCGCTGTCGTAACCGGCGTCGGCGAGGCGCTGAGAGAGCAGCTCGGCGTCGGGCGAGACGGGCGAGGCGAAGTTCGTGGCGCGGTGGAGCTCGGGCAGGAGCCCGGTGAGCAGCGAGGTCGTGGACGGCAGCGTCCAGGGGGCGGTGCCGTACGCCCGCTCGAAACGCTGCCCGCGCGCGGCGAGGCGGTCGAGGTGGGGCGACGTCTTGCGCGCGTAGCCGTAGCAGCCGAGCCGGTCGGCGCGCAGCGTGTCGATGCAGACGAGGAGGACGTTGGGCGGCGCGGCCGGCGACGCGCCGGCGCCGGCGGGCGCGCCGCCGTGCACGACATCCTGGGCGCAAGCCAGCGCCAGCACCGCCGCCGCGGGGGCGATCGCGAGCCATCGGATCGTTCGAGCGTCTCTCAACCGTGGACCACTCCGGGACGGTTATTCTGGCCGCTTTCCGGCGGCGCGCGCGCCGCATTCGTCGACCTGCGAACGGACTTCCCGAGCCGGACCTTGCGCCACCCGCCGCCCCGATTCCCGCTCGAGCCGCTTCGACGGCTCCTCCTCGTCGCGGGGTTCCTCGCCGCCGGTGCTGGCGCCGGACCCGCCTTCCAGGCCGCGCCGGTCCGGGATTTCCACCAGCTCGAGCCGCTCCTCGACCGGATCGGCGCGGCGCAGGTGGGCTCGCCGATCCTCGACGCGCCGCGGCTCGACCAGCTCGACCTCGATCTCGACGCCATCCCCCCCGAGCAGACCTCCGAGGACGGCACGCGCCGCCAGTGGCGACTGCCGCTCGCGATCCGGCGCGACGAGGCGGCCGAGGCTGGCCCGCCGCAGCTCGTCGACGCCGCCGGGGCGCCGGCCGGCCCCGACGCGAAGCTCGAGATCCTGCCGGTGCGTCAGGACTTTCCCCTCTCGGGCGTGCCGGAGATCGCGGCGCTGCCGCGCTTCCGCACGCCCGACGGCAGCCGCTTCCCGGTCGTGAACCGGCCCATGACGATCGCCTTCGACGTGCTGCGCGGCGGCGTCGGGCTCAAGTGCACGGTCGAGGCGCGCCTTTATGGCGAGGCGGCGGAGGGCGAGGAGCCGCCCTCGCCGACGCTCACGATCCACGTCGACGGCGAGGAGGCGGGCGACCTCGTGCTGGCGGTCGACGACCGCGTCGCGTTCACGCTGCCGCCGCGCTCGGGCACGAGCCGCTTCTCCTTCGAGTTCGCCGGCGCGTCGACGCGGCCGCGCGGCAGCGTGATGGTGCAGTCGCTCGTGCTCGAGGCGGAGGATCGGGTCGATCGCGCGGTCGTGGTCGCCCCGAAGGAGCGGCGCGGGCTGAAGCTCCGCTACCTGCCGGCGCCGCCGCCCGGCTGGCAGCTCCTGGTCGACGCCGGCAGCTCGAACGAAGGACGCAAGAAGGAGCTCGTGCTCGATCCGGTGCTGCTCGCCGGCAAGGCGGTCGTGGTGGCCGGCCTGCCGCAGGAATTCGAAGTCGAGCTCGACGGCGGCGCGCCGCACCGCACCGTTGGCCGCCGCCAGGAGCTCGAGTTCGACGTCCCCGCCGACGGCTTCCACCGCCTCGTCGTGCGCTGCCGCGCGCCCGCCTTCGCCGGCAAGCTCTGGCTGGTGCAGCCGCGCGCGCTGCTGCTCCCGATCCGCCAGCCCGAGCTCGCGCGCATCGACGACGAGTCGCCGGTGCGCGGCTTCGAGTCGCGCGACGCTTCGCCACTGGTCCGCCACGTCATGATCGACGACGCGACGCGGCGAGCGCTGCTCGCGCCGGCGCCGACGACCTTCGCCCTCCCGATCGAGGCGGGGGGCGGCGCGGCGCTCGAATTCTCGGTCGGCGTGGTCGGCCTGGTCCGCTCGATGCCCCACGCGCCGGTCGAGGTCGCGATCTCGGTCGAGGAGGGCGAGGGCAAGACGCGCGAGCTCTTCGCCGAGCGGTTCCGCGAGGGGATCGCCTGGCTCGACCGCCGCGTCGTGCTGCCCGCCGACCTCTCCGCCCGCGCGACGCTGCGCATCGCGACGCGCGCTCCGGCGCAGGGCGGTCCGGCGGCGCGCGACGCGATCGTCGCGATCGGCGAGCCGACGCTCGTCCGCGGCGGCGCGACGCGCCGCCCCAACCTGATCGTCTACCTGGTCGACACGCTGCGCGCCGACCACTGCACGCCCTACGGCTACGCGCGCGCGACGACGCCGCAGCTCGGGCGGCTCGCCTCCGAGGGGCTCCTGTTCGAGAACGCGTTCGCGCAGGCGCCCTGGACGCGCTCGTCGGTCGCGACGCTCCTCACGAGCCGCCTCTATTCGTTTTATGGCGCCGGCAAGACGACGGGGCTCGCGCCCGAGCTCACCACGCTCGCCGAGTGCCTGCGCAGCGCCGGCTTCGCCACCGCCGGCTTCATCGCCAACGCGCACGTGCACGGCAGCAGCCTCAACTTCGAGCAGGGCTTCTCCCGCTTCGAGGCGATGGAGAAGGGGCGCAAGCGCGGGCTCACGCGCGCCGGACCGGTGCAGGCGGCGGCGCTGCAGTGGATCGCCGCGCAGCGCGACCGGCCCTTCTTCGCCTACGTCCACACGATCGACCCGCACGCGCCCTACGACCCGCCGCCCGAGACGGCCGGCGCGTTCGGCCCCGACTACCAGGGGCCGATCACGCCGGCGCTCACCGCGGCGCGCACGCTGGTGCGCCGCTCGCCGATGCCGCCGGCCGACCTGCAGCACGTCGTCGACCTCTACGACGAGGAGGTCCTGTCGAACGACCGCGCGCTCGGCGACTTCATGGACCAGCTCCACGAGCTCGGCGTGTGGGACGACACGATCGTGGTCTTCCTCTCCGACCACGGCGAGGAGTTCTACGACCACGGCAGCTTCGGCCACGGCATGTGGCTCTGGAACGAGCTCCTGCGCGTGCCGCTGGTCGTCAAGCCCGACCGCCGGCCCGGCGCGGGTGCCGCCGCGCAGCGCTTCTCGGAGCGAGTGCGCGTGCTCGACTTGATGCCGACGCTGCTCGCGCGACTCGGCGTGCCGGCCCCCGCGGAGGGGCTGATGGGCGTCGACCTGCGCGCCGCCTTCGAGGGGGGCGAGCTGCCCGAGCTGCCGGTCCTCGCGGAGGAGGAGTACGACAAGAGCTGCCTGATCGCGGGGCCGCTCAAGTACATCGTCTTCGGTCCGAGATCGCTGACCCCGGGCCGCCACCTCTTCGACCTCCGCTCCGATCCGCGCGAGCTCGCCGACCTCGCCGCCGAGCGTCCCGAGCTCGCGAGCCGCATGGACGCGCAGCTGAGAGCGCTGCTCGCCGAGTACGAGGCGCGCGGCTTCACGCACGTGCGCGACGCGGCGAAGGAGCAGCTCGGCACGGCCGACCGCCGCGCGCTGCAGCGCCTCGGCTACGTCGGCGGCGACGGCGAGGCCGGAGCGCCCGAGCCGGAGAACGGCGCGCGCAAGCGGCCGGCGGGCGGCGGCGAAGGCGACGGCGACCGCTGAGCCGGCGCGCGCGCCCCGTCAGTTCCCTTTCGCCGCGCCGCCCGCGCCGGTGTTCGCCGGCGCTCCCGACACGTTCCAGATGCCGCTGAACTTGAGCCTCAGCTCCTTCATCTGCGGATGGTCGGAGCGGATCACCAGCTCGCCGTTGAAGGCGCGGCCGGGCGGCGCCGACACGACGGCGAACTTGACCTCGTACTTCCTGCCGGCATCGATCGGCACCAGCTCCGCCTTGAACGGCGCGGTGCCGACGCGCGATTCGACGGTGACCGAGGTCGGCACGTAGGGGACCGCCGGGTTCTTGTTCTCGAGGAAGATCGAGCGCGTGTCGTTCAGCCCCGGCCGCACCAGCCCGAGCGTGATCGTGTCGGGCGAGTGGTTCGTCCCGTCGACCCAGTCGACGTCGGGGAGCACGCGCACGCGCCAGTTGAGGTCGGTGCCGTGGATGCGCGGGTGGTCGAGGTCGAGCTTGAGCTTGCCGAAGACCTCCTTGCACGGCGTGTCGTCGCGCACCGAGAGCGCGAGCTCCCACGCGCACACCTCGTTCTTGCGCGGCTTCACCTTGCGGTACTCGACGTCGAAGACGGGCGGCTGCGGCAGCTCGTAGCCGTTGATGGCGAACGCGCCGACCTCGGAGGACGAGGACATGCGCACGATGCGCGGCTTCTCGCCGGCGCCGTGGCGGACCGAATCGATGTTGACGCTCTGCGGCGAGAACACGAACGGGTTGTCGATGTCGAGCTCGAGCGAGATCGAAAAGGGGTTGTTGGCGAGGTCGTTGGTGAAGACCTGCACGACCTTGTGCGCGTGGCCGCCCATGCCGGCGGTGTTGACCTCGACCTCGAGCGTCGCCTCCTCGCCCGGCTTGAGCGTGCCGACCATCTCGTCCTGCTGCAGCGTCTTCTTCGGGACGACGCCGCCCGGGAGGATCAGGCGCGGCAGCGTGCAATGGCACTGCGGGGAGATCTTCTGGAGGATCAGGTCGCCTTCGCCCTTGTTGAAGATCTTGAACGACGTGCTGACCCGCTCGCCCTTGAGCACGCGCCCGAAGTCGACGCGCTGCGGATCGACGTCGAGGCGGGGCGGCGGCCCCTTCGTGTGGAGCTCCTTCAGCGTCGCGCTGCGGCGCGGGAGGGGCTTCTCCTCCTTGTCGTTCTCCTCGACCTGCGGCTCGACGATCTCCCAGTCGACGGGGAGCACGAGCGGCTTGCCGCCGTTCCCGTCGGTCTCGAGCTCGATCACGGCGGCGTGGTCGCCCACTTTGAGGCCGGCCGGGTCGAGCCGGAGGTCGAGGCGGATCGCGTTGCCGCTCGGGACCTCGACGGCGGGCTCGATCTGCTGGCCCGACTCGATCGGCTTGCCGACCTTCTTGCGCACCAGCGTGACCGAGAGCCCTTCGCCGCGGATCGTCACCTTCGAGACGTGCGCCGTCTGCGTGCCGACGCTCTCGGCGCGCACGATCACCATGCGCGCGTTGCCCTGCTCGATGTTGCTCACCTTGACCTCGGCGCGCCCGAACTCGAGGCGCGGCCCTTCGTGCTTCGCCTTGCCGTCGCCGGCCGGCGCCTCTTCCTGCTCCTGCGACTCCTGCGGCGGCGCGGCGGGTGCCGGGGCCTGCGGCGCGGCGGCGAGCGCGCATCCCACTTCCGCGGGCGTGATCGACAGCGCGAGCACGAACGCGGCGAGCGACGACGACTTCATGGATCCTCCTGGCGCGGTGGAGCGCGGACCGGGGAAGGCCCACCTCGGCGGCTCGATCGGGAGCGGCGCAGCCGCTCGGGCGGCACTACGGCGCATTCCCGCCGCTGTGAGCCCGGGCGCGCCCGATAGCAAACCATCCCCGCCCCGGTCGGCAAGCGCGGGGCGGCCGGTCAGTTGTAGCGCCGCTCGCTCCGGCGGCCGCCCCGTACGCCCGAGTCGCTCGGGGCAGGCGCGTTCGGGAAAATCGACGGAATGACCTCGCCCTCCTTGGGGAGCTCGAACGTGAGCGTGACGTCGGCCGCCCCGCCGGCCGGGATCTCGAGCTTGCGGACGAGCAGCGTCTGCCCGTTCCGGTACCACCGCACGCCGTACTCGCCCGGGCTCGCCTCCGCGAACTCGTAGGAGAGATTCTCCTCGTCGACCTTGCCGCGGCCCGCCGGCCGCCCGTCGCCGTCGACCAGGAAGAGCGTCGCGCCGCGCGGGTTCGCTTCGCCCGCCGCCGCCGCACCCTCCGGCAGGACGACTCGCCCGCGCAGCGCGACGGCGTGCTGCAGCACGACGTCGTAGTCGATGTCGCCGCGGCGCGGCTCGACCTCGATCGAGGTCGTGAACGGCGCGGCACCCTTCTGCCGCACCATCAGGTCGAACTTGCCGGCCGGCACGTGCGCGAACTCGTAGCCGCCCGTCAGCGGGTTCGTCATCGTCATCTGGTTCGCGCCGCCCGCCGCATCGCGCAGGATCACCATCGTGCCGAGCGCCGCCGGGAGCGGCCCCGGACCGGTCACGCGCCCGCGCACCGCCGCGACCTCGAGGTTGATGTCGAGCCGGCGCGACTCGCCCGGCCGGAGCTCGATCTCCTCGCGATGGACCACCGACGCGAGCGAGAAGAGGTCGCCGTCCTTCAGCCCCTGCACGAGCAGCTTCCCCTTCGCCGCGGGCAGCGTGTCGAAGCGGTAGTTGCCCGCGCCGTCGCTGACGACCGTCCGGTTCTTCGGCCCCTCGAAACGGACCGAGACCTCGGGCGTGGGAGAGCCGTTCAACCAGACCGTGCCGTAGAGCTCGGCGGTCGGACCGTCGCCGACTGCGATGTCGACGACGATCTCGGTCGTCACGCCCTCGCCGATCGCGAATTCCCCCTTCGCGAGCGGGTCGTCGCGCATCGTCTGGAACAGCGCGAGCGGCCCCTTGCCGACGATGCGGTCGCGCACCTCGTAGCGGTAGTCGCCGACCGCGAGGTTGGGCGCCGCGAAGTCGCCCGTGTCGGCGCTCGCGGTGAAGGTCGGCAGCGCGGCGTCGGGGCGCTGCATCGCCTTCTGCGCGTCGCGCTCCGCTTCGCTCGGGACCAAGATGAGGAAGAGCGAGCGGCCCGGCGGCCGGCCCTTGTCGAGCAGCTTGCCCTTCAGGTGGCCGCCGAGGCGCAGCTCGACGGTGAGCGGCGCCGTCGGGACCTTCACCTCGAGGTCGAGCGTCGCCTGCGCCGGATGGTGGACCGAGAGAACGTACTCGCCTTCGGGGACGCGGTCGAGGCGCAGGTGGCCTTCCTTGTCGCTGCGCGCGCGCGCGACCGGCCGCTCGAAGAGCCCCTTCGGGGCGAGGCTCGCGAAAGCCCAGTCGAGCGGAGAGCGGTCGCTCGCCCGCACGACCGTCACGTCGACGGCGTTCGAGGCGGTGAAGACGAGCTCGCAGGGCGGCGGCGGGTCGGCGGCCGCGACGCCGGCGGTCGCGAGCGCGAAGCCGGGCGCGCGCCCGATCAGCTGGTACTTGCCGGCGTCGAGCCCCGTCACGCGCTTCACGCCCTTGCCCTCGTCGGCCACCTCGGTGAGCTTCAGCATCGGCGGGGCGAAGATCGGCGGCAGCGGCGCGCCACCCTCGAACGGGTCGGGGGCGATGAAGAGCTCCGCGTCGGCGACCGGCTTGCCGGCGTCGTCGCGCAGCGTGACGACGAAGCCGCTCGGCGGCGCGAGCTGGATCGTGAGGCCGCTCTCGGCCGCGGCGAGCGGGCCGTGCACGCGCCACGGCTGCCCGCGCGACGTGCGCGTCGCGACGTACGCCTCGCTCCCGCTCGGCAGCCCGGTGATGCGGAACTCGCCGCGCGCGTCGGTGCGGCCGGCCGGGTGCATCAGCGCGGCCGGGATCGGGACCGCCGGGTTGCGGATGCCGGCCAGCACCTCGACGTCGGCGACCGTCCGGCCGGCGCCGTCGACCACGGTCCCGCCCAGCGCGAAGCCGTTCGTGAGCACGACGTCGCCGACGCTGCGCTGCGGCGCCTTGCCCGACGGCTGCGCCTTCACGCTCGCCTTGAAGCCGGGCTTGTCGGCGACGATCGAGACCATCCCGAGCGGGATGCCCTGCAGCTTGAAGCGCCCCTCGTCGTCGGTGAGCGCGGTCGGGATCGGGAGCAGCGTCTCGAGCTGCCAGAGCACGGGCGGCACCTCGAAGACCTTCGGCGAGCCGAGCACGTCGGCCAGGATCGCGCAGCCGCGCCGGATGTCCTCGATGCCGAACTGGAAGAGCAGCGCCGGCAGGTTGGTCGCGCGCACGCGCGCGCCGGCGACCGGAGAGCGCTCCTCGTCGACGACGCGGCCGACGAAAGTGACGAAGGGCTCGAGCACGATGTCGCCGAGGTCGACCGTCTCGCCCGAGACGGGGCTGCGGTCGATGGCGCGGAACGACGAGCGCGGCCCGCCGAGGTCGATGCCGAGCAGGTGCAGCGCGCGCGGCTCGAGACCGGAGAGCCGGAAGCGGCCCTCGTCGTCGGAGACGCTGCTCGCCGTCTCGAGCGGCGGCGGCGCGTGCCTCTCGTCGAGCAGGACCGACGCGTCGAGCAGGAAGCGCGAGAACTCGAACTCGACGGCCGAGACCTTGATCCCTTTCGCCGGCACGAGGTCGGGCTCGAGAAGGCGGCCGGTGAAGCCGCCGAGCGCAGCGCGGTAACTCTCCGGAGGGCCCTCGCTCGGCGCGGGCGGAGGCGGCGGCTCGACGGCGGCGCGCGCGGCGATCGCTTCGGCCGTTTCGGGCGCCGCGGCGGGGTCGCTCGGACCGGCGGCGCGCCGCGTCCCGGCCGCGAGCGGAGCCGTTGCGTCCCCGCGCAGGAAAACGTAGGCGCCGACGCCGACGAGCGCGACCGCGAGAGCGAGACCGGAGAAGACGCGAACCGTGCGAGTCATCCGAGAACCTCGTCGTCCGCGTGCGCGGACCTCAGGGCCGGTGCGCGCGCCGGTCGGGGCGGCGCGCGCGGCGGGCTCTCGGAGCAGGATGCCGAGCCGTGATCCTTGCGTCCGCGTCCGCGCCGCGCAAGGAGCCGGCGTCAGCGCAGGTCGTGAATCTCGAGCAGCTCGACGTCGAGGAGAAGGTCCTGCCCTGGGAGGAGGAGCGGGAGTCGGCCCTGCTTCCCGAATCCGAGCTCGGGCGCGACGCCGAGGCGCCAGAGCGCCCCCTTCCTCATCATGGGGAGCGCCTCTTCGAGCGCCGGGATCGCCTCGCCGGTGCCGAGCGTGACCTGGTAGTTCTCTCCGACCTTTTTCCGGTCGAACAGCGAGCGGCCCGTCTCGACGATCCCGCCCGTGACCCGGATCGAGACGCGTTGGCCGGTGCTCGGCGCACGACCCGACCCCGGCCGCTTCTCGAGGTACTGCAGTCCGCTCGGCGTGCGCCGGAACACATGCTCGAGCGCGACGTCGTATTCGAGCGTCGCGCCCGGCGGGACCCTGCCCTTGCCGTACTCGTCGTAGGCGGCCTGCGGCGGGAGCGTGATGCGGCGCCGCGCCCCCTCGCGCATCCCGAGGATCCCCTCCGAGAATCCGGCGAGCACGCGGCTGCGGCCGACGCGGAAGGGGAAGGGCTCGGCGTGGACGGTCGAGTCGAACGGATCGGGCGCGGCGGCGCCGGACACGGACGGAACGGACGCGCGCGCGTCGTAATGGACCTCGACCCAGCTCCCGTCTTCGGCGAGCGCGCCGCTGCCGGGATCGAACTCGACGACCGTTCCGCCGCCGGCGAGCGCGCGCGGGGGAGCCCCCGACCGGCCGCACGCGGCGGACGCGACCAGGGCGAAGAGGACGAGGAATCTGCGCACGGGCGGACGGACCCTGCCACGGGGGACGGCGCGGAGCGGCACTCTCGCAGGCGGCGCGCCCCGACTCAAGCGGCGATGCGAAGGCGTGACGATCGCCCGGCGCGGCGCGCGGTAGAACGCGCCCCCTTCGGGATCGGGAGGAGACGCATGGCCGGTCGGCGATCGACCTTCTTTCTGGCGGCGCTCGCAGCCGCGGCCGGTCCGGCCGCGCGTGCCGGCGAAGTCGAGCCGCGCGAGCCGTCGGAGAAGAACCGCGGCGCCCTCTACTCCTGGAAGTGGGCCGACAACCTCCCCTACGAGTACTACGTCCCCAAGGAGTACGACCCGAAGGTCGGCGCGAACCTCGTCCTCGTGCTGCACGGCAACGGCCTCGACTACCGCTGGACCTTCTTCAACCACGAGGCGGGGAAGTTCCGCCGCGACGACATCGTGGTGTCGCCGGAAGGCACCACGTACAGCCAGGCGATGAAGACGCACGAGTTCTTCGCGGGCAAGGAGAACGTCGACAAGCTGCACGAGCTGATCGCCGCCCTGAAGAAGACCTTCAAGGTGCGGCAGACCTTCCTCTACGGCCACTCGCAGGGCTCGTTCTTCGTCTTCGAGTACGCGGGGATGCGGCCCGACGACGTGGACGGAGTGGTGGGGCAGTCGGGCGCGCTCTGGGCCTCCTCGCCGGTCGGCTCCTTCGGCCACAAGCAGGCCATCGCGCTCATGCACGGGACCGACGACGCGAACGTCCCGTACGGCCAGAGCGTCTCCGCGCGCGACCGCTACCGCGACGCGGGCTACCCGATGGCCCACCTGCGGACGTTGTGGGGCTGGCCGCACGCGCCGATCGCCGACCAGGCGGAGCTGGAGCTCTCCTGGTGCGAGGGGATGACGAGCAGCGATCCGGCGCGCGTCGAGAAGTGCCTCGCCGCGCTCTCGGCGAAGCAGGTGAACGGCGGCCTCGACCCGGCGGCGCTCGACGCGGTCGCGGCGCGCCTCGAGAAGATGAGCGGCGCGGCGCCGGCCGCCGTCTCGGCCGCGAAGGCGGCGCGCGCCCGCGTCGCGCGCTGCGCCGCCGGAGTGGTCGCGGCCGTCGAGAAGAGCCTCGGCAAGGGCAAGCTCACCAAGGTGGACGGCAAGGAGTGGCACGGGCTGCTCGTGCGCTTCCTCGAGGATTTCGACGGCGTGCCGGCGCGCGAAGCGTTCGCGAAGGCGCGCGCCGCCGACCTCGCAACCGTCGCGAAGGTGGCCGAGAAGGCGGGCGGCGAGTTCTGGAGCAACGAGGAGAAGGACCGCACCAAGGCGGCGCTCGCCGGCGCCGACGTGCTCGAGTCGGGCTGGACGAACGCCTCGGCGCCCAAGATCGCCGCCGAGCTCGCGGAGTGGCGCAAGGACGCCAAGTCCATGAAGCTCTCGAAGAAGGACGCGGCCCGCATCGACGCGCTGCTCGACGCGTGGCAGAAGGGCCGCAAGGAGGGGGCGGACGCCTACGCGAAGCTGCTCAAGGAACTCGCCGATTGATCCACGTCGCGCGGCGGCTCCTGCAGAACCTCCGCTCCGACCGGAACCGCCCGCCGCTCGAGCGGCTCGCGTCGATCGAGGAGCCCGAGCGCTTCACCTGGGAGGTGCTGCCCTACGCGGCGCGCACGTTCTCCTTCTGCATCGCGCTCCTGCCGCGGCGGACGGCGCGGCCGCTCGCGGTGGCGTACCTCTACTGCCGCATGCTCGACACGTGCGAAGACCTCCCGCGCGCCGTCGCCGAGAAGGAAGCGGCGCTGCGCGCGATGGTCGACCGCTTCGACGGCGCCGCGGCGCCGCGGCCGGCGCCGCGCCTCGCCGACGACGGGCTCGCGCGCGACGAGCGCGACCGCGTCTACCTGCTGCTGCTGCGCCACGCCGAGCGGGTCGATCGCTGCTTCTTCACGCTGCCGGCCGCGCAGCGCGAGGGGATCGTCCGCCTCGTGCGCCGCATGGGCGAGGGGATGATCTGGGCGGTGCGCACCTTCGCGGAGCAGGGCGGCGCGCTCGACGGGCACGAGCAGCTCACGCGCTACTGCTTCGAGGTCCTCGGCAACCCGCTCCTCTTCGCCGAGGAGATGCAGCGCCTCGAGATGGGCCTCGTTCCCGAGGTCGACGCGCGTCGCCGCGAGCTCGTGGCGGCCGTCGGCGAGGCGATCCAGCTCGCGAACGTCGCGCGCGACCTCGAGAAGGACTCCGCCGCGGGCGTCTGCTACGACCCGACGCTGCGCGCCGGCGCGAGCGCGCCGCCGCCCGCGGCGATCGCGGCGGTGCGCGGCCGCCTGCTCGGCCGGGCGATCGTGCTCGGCCGCGCGTTCCGGCCCTACATGGAGGGCGTCCCGACGCCGCGTTTCTCGCTCGCGCGCGGTGCCGGCCTCGCGCTCCTGCTCTTCACGCTCGCCTTCTGGCAGGGCACGGCGCGCCGGCTCGGACTCGCGCTCTTCGAAAACTCGTCGCACGTGACGCCGTTGCGTGCGACAGTCTGGATCGTCCGCGCGGTATTCTCCCGCCGCGGCGCGGACGGCGTGCTCGCGCGGATCGAAGGCGCCTTTGCGCACGCCGAAGCGGCGCTCGCGAAGACGAGGTCCGACGGAGAAGGGCGCGCATGGTCGCACTGACGGAGGCTTCGCCCGGTTCGTCCACGGCCGCGCCGCCGGTCCTCTCGAGCGCGACGAGGGCGACGGCGGAGGCGACTCCGAAGGCGACGTGGAAGGACCTGTTGTTCCGCCGCCGCGGCTGGTTCGTCGCCGCCGGCATCGCGCTCCTTTCGCTCGCGGTCATCGCGATCGGCGGATGGCCGACGCCGACGCCGCTCCAGGCGTGGTGCGCCGCGCCGCTCGTCGTGCTCGGGATGGGGATGCGCGTCTGGGCGAGGTGCTACCTCGTGCGCGGCTCGAATACGCGGCGCGTGCACGCGCGCCGGCTCGTCGAGGGCGGCCCGTACCGGCGCATCCGCAACCCGATCTACTTCGGGAACGTCGCGGCGGCATGCGGGATCGCACTCGCGTTCGCCGGCCCGCTCCCCGCCGCGCTGCTGCTCGCGCTGCTCGGCACGATCTACTCGGTCGTCGTCCGCAGCGAGGAGGCGGTCCTGACGCGCACGTTCCCCGAGCAGTACGGCCGCCTTTCGCAGGCGGTGCCGCGCTGGTGGCCGCGCGCGCGGCTGCACGCGCCCGTGCCCGCGGACGACGCCGACGCGCCCGCGCCGCAGCTCCTCACCGCGCTGCGCGGCGAGGTGCAGCGCATCCTGGGCGCCGGCGCGGCGTGGTGGATCGCGCTCTGGCTCGCGAGCCAGGCGACGTGACCGGCCCGCGCCGCACCCCGAGACGGAGCCACGCATGAGCGGTCGCGCCGACGTCGCCGTCGAGCTGCATGACGAGATCGCGCTTCTGCGAATCCAGCGGGGCAAGGGCAACTCGCTGTCGCCCACCTTGATCGAAGAGCTGCTCGACGCCGTGCGCGCGCCGCCGATCGCCGAGTCGGCGCGCGCGCTCGTGATCACGGGCGAAGGGAAGTTCTTCTCGACCGGTCTCGACCTGGTCGAGCTCGCCAAGCTCGACCGCGCCGGGATGCTGCTCTTCCTCGACCGGCTGCAGGGGCTGCTCGCGACGCTCTACGTCTTCGGGCGGCCGGTGATCGCCGCGGTGAACGGCCACGCGGTGGCGGGCGGTTGCCTGTTCGCGCTGTGCGCTGACTGGCGCGTGCTGGCGCGCGGCGAAGC
>DAINBU010000050.1:29685-32740 GCA_036732755.1 Planctomycetota bacterium | reverse complement strand
GAGTTGGGATTTTTGTTGTTGTTGTCGGCGATGTTTACGCGTTCGATCGTGTTGGTTTCGAGGTCTCGGACGAACAGGTCGAACCAGTCGTTCTCGTCGTTCGGGACGAAGTCTGCGGAGTCGTTTCGGAAGAGGACGCAGCGTTTGTCCGCGGAAAGGTCGCTTGGGTACTCGGTGAGCGTGGTGGTCCCGTCGACCGTCGTCACGAGCTTCGTGTCGTCCGCCGCGAGCGTCGGCGCGAGCCCTGCCACGAGCGCCCCCGACAGAACGAGCCCGCGCGCGAACTTCACGGTCGCCTCGCCGCGCGGCGAGACCTCGGAGCCGGTGCGATCGAACATGCGTCCCCTCCCGTTCAGAAGCCGGGCCGGAGCTCGAGCCCCGCCGTGAACGCGACGCCGTGCGCCGCGCCTGCGTCGAGCTCGAGCGCCTGCAGGAAGAGGCTCGCCGTCGCGAGCTGCTCGTCGGGCGGCATCGTCGCGACCAGGCTCGCGCCGGCCGGCGGCACCGCGAGGAACCACGTCCAATCGATCACGACGAGGAGATCGCCGCCGAGCGGCGTCGGGATCTGCGCTTGCTCCCTCCCGATCAGCAGCAGCGCGGCGGACCACTGGCCGGAGCAGTTCCCGAGGTCGAGCTCGTTCGGCTGGTTCAGCCGAGGCGGCGCGACGCACGTCAGCGACGGGACGCCGAGAGAACCGGAGAGACCCGAACCGTAGGCGTCGGACGCGGGATCGCGCAGCGGCCGTGTGCGCAAGAAGGCGCAGACCCCCGAGGTCGCTCGATCCGGGAGGAGGTCCGTGGCGGCGCTGCCGAACGCGACGTAGGAACCATCCGAACTCATGCGCGCGCCGAAGCTCACTTCGTTGCCGGCGGATCCCGACGGTTCGCTGCTCTGCCGCGTCGTCATCGCGAGATCGCGGTCGCGGACGTAGACGTCGAGCCAGCTCGGATTGGACTCCCCCCTTGCGGCGAGTGCGTGCGCGTCGCCTTCCATCAACAGGAAGCGCCCGTCCGTGGAAATGCCGTCGGGAGACATTCCGAAGAGGGTGCTCGCGCAGACGCGGCCCTCGGAGTCGACGCTCTGGAGCGTCGTCGTCCCCGCGACGAGGTCGCGCACCATCACGTCGGGGGTGTTGTTGCCGTCGTCGGAGGCGAGGTCGGGCTCGTAGCTGGAGAAGGCGACGAGCCCGGCGTCCGGGGACAGGACCGCCCGGTCGAGGGATCCGCTGACGAACTCGGAGCCGTCCGTGTGCACGTTCGCGCGGACCAGCGTCCCGGCGACCAGATCGTGGACGAAGACGTCGACGGTCCCGTTCGTGTCGTCCGCGACGAGGTTCGACGCGAAGCTCGTGAACGCGACGACGTCGCCGGTGCGACTCAAGTCGCCAGAGTAGGACCGATCATTCCCTTCCGAGCCGTCCGCGGCCGTGCTGACACGGATCGTGGTGCCCACGGCGACGTCGCGCAGGAAGAGATCCGGGACGCCGTTGTGATCGTCGGAGACCAGGTTGGTCGCCCAGCTGACGAAGAGGACACGGTTCCCGTCGCCGGAGATGGCGAGCGGATAGCTCGAGTCGTCGGCCTCCGATCCGTCCGACGCGACGCTGATGCGGCGCGTCCGCGCATTCACGAGGTCGCGCCGGAAGACGTCCTGCTTGCCGTTCTGGTCGTCGCGGACCAGGTTGTTCGAAGAGCTCCAGAAGACGACGTACAGCCCGTCCGCCGAGATGCGCGGGCTCCCGCTATCGCCGTTCCCGACGTGCCCGCCACCGTTCACGCTCGCGAGCGTGGTCGTCCCTGCGACCAGGTCTCGGACCAGCACGTCGTTACGGCCATTCGAGTCGACCGGATCGAGCCCGTCCACCGCTGTATTGAGGGCGACCTTCGTCCCGTCGTCGGAAACGTCGACCGCCCACACCTGGCCCGGCGATTCGCTGCCGTCGTTCGCGACGTCGACGCGCACGATCGACTGCGCGTGCGCGCCGGCACCGAATGACGCGATCAGGAAGAGCGAGGACGCGAAGGCACGACGAGACCTGCGGCGCGATCCCATCTCTTCCTCCGACTGCACCGGCCGACGGGCCGACGCTGCAACGAACGAATCCGGCCGGGCAGACCGTGAGGGCGCCGCGCATGACAAAGGACGTGCCGCCGAGCGCCGTCGACGGCTCGTGGCGCCGACACGCCGGCTGCTACCGTTTCGTGGCGGTCCCCCGGGAAATCGACGATCGGCTCAGTGACCGAGCAGCAGCTCGAGTCCCTGCGTGAACGACGCGCCGTGCGCGGCGCCCGGGTCGCTCTCGATCGCCTGGAGATCGATCGTCAGGCCGCAGAAGACGCCGTTGGTCGGAAGATCGGCGAAGAGGGACGCTCCCCACGGCGGGAGGCCGACGACGGAGGTGAAGGTCGGGATCAGGAGCAGGTCACCGCCGAGGCCGGAGTGGATCGTCGCGCGCTCGAAACCCTCGAAGAACAGCGCGAAGGTCCACTGTCCGTAGGAGTTCGCGAGGTCGACGGAGAAGGACGTGCCGAGGATCGGATCGCCTGCCGAGGTGAGCGCGGGCACGCCGAATGTGCCAGGGAAGCCGTCGCCGTAGTTCGACCATTCGGCGTCGATCGAACAGCGTTCGACGACGAAGGCGTCCTTGTAACCGTTCGTGTCGCCGTCGACGAGATTCGACGCGAGGCTGTTGAAGACGACGATCTGGCCGTCGCGCGAGAGGTAGGGCGACTCGCTGAACTCGTCGGCCTGGCTTCCGTCGGCGAGCAGGCTGATGCGCTCGGTGATCCCGAGGTCCAGGTCACGAACGAAGACGTCGATCCGCCCGTTGGTGTCGTCCTCGACGAGGTCGTCGCCCTGGGAGGTGAAGGCGATGGTCCGTCCGTCGCCCGAGATCGAGCCGAGATAGCAGTCGGCGCCGACCTGTCGTCCGGCGGAATCGACGCTGACGCGCGTCGTGATCCCGGTCGTCCGGTCGTGCAGGACGACGTCGGCCTCGTCGTTGGCGACACCAACGACGAGGCCGATGTTTTCCTGCACGACCGGACGACCGGG
>DAINBU010000050.1:27035-29675 GCA_036732755.1 Planctomycetota bacterium | reverse complement strand
CGGCCTCGTCGTTGGTGTCGCCCGCGACGAGATTGCTCGCGTCACTCGAGAAGGCGACGTAGCGGCCGCCCGCGGAGATCATCGCGCCGATGCTGTCACCGTCGCCCTCCGCTCCCGAGCTGTCGACGCTGACGCGCTCGGTCGCGTCCGTGTTGCGGTCGCGCACGAAGATGTCCCAATGACCGTTCGTGTCCCCGTCGACCAGGTTGTCCGCGAAGCTCGAGAACGCGACGAAGCGCCCGTCGTCGGTGATCGACGGACTCGAACTCTCCCCGTTTCCGCCGCCGTTTCCGCCGTCCCGGACGCTGACGCGCGCGGTCCGGCCCGTCACGCGATCGCGGATGAAGACGTCCGGCTTGCCGTTGCTGTCGCTCGGGATGAGGTTGTCGGCGTAGCTCGTGAACACGATCAGCCGACCATCCCGCGACATGGCCGGCTGGAAGCTGACCGCATTCCCCTGTACGCCCGCGGAGTCGACGCTGATGCACTCGGTGACGCCCGCGAAGCGATCGCGGAGGAAGACGTCGGTGCGATCGTTCGAATCGCCCGCGAAAAAGTTCGTCGCGTTGCTCTGGAACACGACGAGGTTCCCGTCGAACGACACCTTGCCGTTCGCGCTCTGGTCGTCGCCCTCCTCGCCCGACGTGGAGATGCTCACCCGCTCGATCGCGCCGGTCGTCCGGTCCTTCACGAAGACGTCGGCATCCGCGTTCGTGTCGCCCGGCACGAGCTCGCCCGACCAGCTGAAGAAGCAGACGTAGCGCCCGTTCGGGGAGAGGCCGCTCGCGAAGCCGCCGTCCTTCGACTCCTTGCCGGCGGCGTCGACGTCGACGCGCTCGATCGCGATCTGCGCGAGCGCCGGGGACGCGAAGCCGCCCGTGATCGCGACCGCCCCCGCGAGGGTCCGAACGGCTCGTTGGATCGTCATGACGTGCCCCGTTTCAGCGGCCGAGCCGCAGTTCGAGCCCCTGGGTGAACGAGACGCCGCGCGCCGCTCCGGCGTCGCTCTCGATCGCCTGCAGCAAGATCGACCGGCCGCAGTAGAGGTCGAGGATCGGCAAGTCGCCGACGAAGGCGGTTCCCGTGGGCGGCAACCCGAGGACGATCGTGAAGATCGGCAGCAGCAGGAGGTCACCGCCCCATGCCGTGCGGAGGCTCGCCTGCTCGGAACCGACGAAGAGCAGCCCGAACGTGTAGTTGCCGAGCGAGTTCGCGAGGTCGAGCGTCACCGTGCTCCCGAGCGTGGGCAGGCTGCGCGCCGTGAAGGCGGGCACGCCGTACGTCCCCGGGAAACCGGCGCCATAGTTCGTCCAAGTGGCATTGAGCGGACAACTCTCGTGGACGAAGACGTCGTCGAAAAGGTTCGTGTCGCCGTCGACGAGGTTCGTCGCCCAGCTTTGGAACGCGACGACCCGACCATCCGCCGACATCGATCCATTGATGCTGTCCGAGTTCGCCTCCCCGCCGAGCGATTCCACGCTGACGCGATGGGTCGTCCCCTCGGTCCGATCGCGGACGAAGACGTCGGCCGCGTCGTTCCCGTCGTCGTCATAGAGCGTGGCGGAGTTGCTCCAGAAGACGACGTATCGCCCGTCCGGCGAGATCCCGCCGACCACGCTGGTGGGCCCGTACCCCAGGATGCCGAACGCGCCGAGGCTGACGAGCTCGGTGGCGCCGGTGAGCCGATCGTGGACGATGACGTCCTGCCCGTCGTTCACGTCTTCTGCCACCAGATTCGTCGCGTAGCTGTTGAACGCGATGACCGAGCCGTCCCCGGAAGCGACACCTCCGAAGCTGTCCCCATCCCCCTCCTGGCCCGTCGAGTCGACGCTCACGCGCTCAGTCAGACCGGTGGTCCGGTCATGGACGAAGACGTCGCTGCTCGCGTTCGAGTCACCGGGCACGAGGTTGGTCGCGTTGCTCTGGAAGGCCGCGACGCGGCCGTCGGCGGAGATCCCGTTCGCGAGCGAGACGTCATTCGCCTCGGCCCCCGAGGAATCGACGCTGACCCGCTCCGTGACGCCGGTCGAGCGGTCGTGGACGAACGCGTCGTAGTCCTGGTTCGTGTCGCCCGGGACGAGATTCGACGCGATGCTCGTGAAGAGGACGACCTGCCCGTCCGCGGAGAGGTCGGCGAGCATGGAGAAGTTGTTCGCTTCGACTCCCGACGAATCGACGTTCACCCGCTCCGTGGTCCCGAGCTCCCGGTCGCGCACGAAGACGTCCGTACGGGCGCTCGTATCGCCGTCGACGAGGTTCGTCGCGTCGCTCTGGAACGCGACGAAGCGTCCGTCGGCCGAGAGCTTCGGCGAGTCGGAGCTGCCGTTCGCCTCCGTCCCGTCGCCGCGCACGCTCACGCGCTCGGTGACGCCGGTCGCCCGATCGTGGACGAAGACGTCGGACTTCCGGTTGGTGTCCCCGGCGACCAGATTGTCGGCGTACGTGGCGAACGCGACGAAGCGGCCGTCCGCCGAGATCGCGCAGTCGTAGGCGTTGCTGTTCGACGGCGTCCCCGACGAGTCGACGTTCACTCGCGCCGTCTCCTGCGCGCGAACCGACTTGGCTCGAAGACCCGACCCGATGGCGACGCCGACTACCACGAACACGCGTGTTGCGACGCTCATCCGGGGCCCCCTGCTC
>DAINBU010000050.1:0-27025 GCA_036732755.1 Planctomycetota bacterium | reverse complement strand
CGCGGGACGGGGGCGGTCGACCGAAGTCGACGCCGTGGACCGCTACCGATCCGTGCCGAATCCCCACCGGGAAGGCGGAGCGACGCCCCTCACGCCCCCTTCCTCCCCGCGTCCGGAAACTCCCGATACAGCGCCGCCTTGAAGTTCGTCACCCGCGAGTAGACGTTCCGGTGCAGCTTCTCCGTCTCCCCGTCACGCGTCGCCGCGAGGTCGAAGGCGCGGTCGAGCTGGGCGAGGTCGGTCGCGAAGACGCAGACGTGGAATTCGCCGAGGCCGTCGGGACCGAGGCCGAGCTTGCGGCGCGTGAGCGTGAAGTTTTCGATCCGCTTCTCGTGCTGGAGATGGCCGAGCCAGGCGCGGACGGCGGCGGCGAATTCGAGGTCCTGATGTGAGTCTTTGAGGTCGACCCACATGTGGTAGTGCTGCACGCGGCGCTCCTGCGAAAGAGGGCGGCTCAAGCTAGCGGCGGGCGCGCGACGACTTGACAGCGGGGGGCGGCTCGCTACGTTGCCGCGCCTCGAACTCATCAAGACCGGCTGAGGGACTGGGCCCGACGAAGCCGGGGCAACCGCCGCGAAAGCGGACAAAAGGTGCCAAATCCCACGGATGCCGCGAGGCGGTCCGGAAGATGAGCCCGATCCAGCGGTCGCGTGTGCGACCGGGGCCGGACTCTCCGGCCCACCGGCGGCTCCGAATCGGAGAACCGCCATGTCGCTCGCCCCCGTCCTCGCCAACCCGAGCCGCGACGCCGCGTGCTCGTCCGGCCCGTCGCCCACCAGGAAGTCGGTGCACCTGATCGGTCCCGGCCGCGTCGGCCGCGCCGTCCTGCGCGAGCTCGCCGACCTGCCGGTGCGACTGGTCGCGGTCAGCGATTCGACTGCGACCGTCTTCGCGCGCGAGGGTCTCGACGCGCATGCGCTCGCCGAATGGAAGGAGTCGGGGCGGCGCCTCTCCGAGCACGAGCAGTCCGCGGGCGTCCCGCTCGACGTCGCACTCGACGTCTTCTCCGCCGACCTCGTCGTCGACTGCAGCGACAGCTGCCTCGAGCCGGCGGCGCGCGCACGGTCGCGCGAACGCGCCCGCGGGCTGCTCCGCAGGGGGCGCACGCTGCTGCTCGCGGCGAAGACGCCGCTGCTCGGCGCGGAGATCGGGAACGAGCGCGGCGGCGGCCACGGCGGAGCCGACGAACTGCTCGACGCCGTCGCGTCGGGCCGCATCGGCGTGAACGCCGTCTTCGGCGGCGCGGGCCGCGCGATCGCGCGCGAGCTCGCCACCCTTCGCGACGACGCAACCGCGCTCGCCTGCGTCGCGAATGCAACGACCACCGCGCTCGTGAGCGCCCTCGAACGCGGCCGCAGCTTCGACGAAGGCTGCGCGTGGGCGCGCGCGCTCGGACTGCTCGAACGCGATCCGACCCAGGACCTCGACGGACGCGACGCCGCGCTCAAGCTCGCGCTGATCGCCTCGCTCTGGCTCGGCCGGCGTTTCGAGCCCGACGCCGTGGTGCGCCGCGGCGAGCAGGCCGACGCGCGCGCGCTCGATCCCGATCTGCTGCGCGAGCGGCGCGACCGCGGCGCGACCACGCGGTTGGTCGGCCGCGCGACGCGCGACGGAGAGCTCGCGCTCGCGTACGAGGAGGTCGCGGCCGGCTCCGCGCTCGCCGTCCCTGCCTCGCACGTCTCCTATTCCTTCGCGCTCGCGGGCGGCGCGACACGCGTCTTCCTCGGCGACGGGCTCGGCCCGCAGAAGACGGCGCGCGCGCTCGTGACCGACCTCGCGGCGCACCTCTCGTGCGTCCCGCGGAGGGTCGCAGCATGAGCGCGACGCTGACGCTCCCCCCCTCCGCCGATCTGTTCCTGTCGGCGCAGCCGCTCGCGCTGGAGCGCGGCGGCGAATTGCCTGCGCTCGAGCTCGCCTACGAGCTCGTCGGTCCGGCGCGTCCGCACGACGACGGCGACGAATACGACCGGCGCGCGGGCACCGTGCCCTGCGTCGTCGTCCAGGGCGGCATCTCGGCCCATCCGCACGTCGCGAGCTCGCCTCGCGATCCGACGCCGGGCTGGTGGTCGCGCACCGTCGGCGACGGGCTCGCGCTCGACACGACGCGCGTGCGCGTCCTCTCGCTCGAATTCCTCGGCAAGCGCCAGGACGCGGTCGTCTCGTCGGGCGACCAGGCGCGCGCGACGGCGCGGCTGCTCGACCAGCTCGGCATCGCGCGGCTGCACGCCTTCGTGGGCGCGAGCTACGGCGGGATGGTCGCGCTCAAGTTCGGCGAGCTCTTCCCCGAGCGCGTCGAGCGGATCGTCGCGATCAGCGCGCCGGACCGGAGCTGTACGTTCGCGACGGCGTGGCGTGCGCTGCAGCGCGAGCTGCTCGCGTTCGGATCGCGGCTCGACGAACGCGAGGCGGTCGCGCTCACGCGCGCCTTCGCGATGCTGTCGTACCGCTCGCCGCAGGAGCTCGAGGAGCGCTTCGCCGGCGACGCGCGCGCCGACGGCGAAACACTGCGCTTCCCGGTCGAGGAGTGGCTGCTCGGCAAGGGGCGCGAGTTCGCGACGCGCTTCGAGGCGGGCGCCTATTCGCGCCTCTCGCGCGCGATCGACCTGCATCGCTGCGACGTGACGCGCATCTCCGCAAGCACGACGCTGATCGGCGCCGACCCCGACCAGATCGTGCCGTTCGAGCAGCTGCGCGAGGTCGCGACGAAGTTCGCATCACCGCCGCGGCTCGAGCGGATCGCGTCGCGCTTCGGCCACGACGCCTTCCTGAAGGAACCGGCGGCGCTCGGTGCGCTGCTGTCGGAGGCGCTCGCATGAGCCGGCGCCCGACGAACTCCACCAAGCCCGCCACCATCGCCGCCCGCCACGGCATCGCGAGCGACGCCGCGCATGGCGCCGTCGTGCCGCCGCTCTACCTCTCCACGAACTTCACGTTCGAGGGGTTCGACCGGCGCCGAAAGTACGACTACACGCGCAGCGGCAACCCGACGCGCGACCTGCTCGCGACGACGCTCGCCGAGCTCGAAGGCGGCGCGGGCGCGGTCGTCACCGCGAGCGGCCTCGCCGCGATCACGCTCGTGCTCCACATTCCCGGACGTGCTGCGAGAGTTCTCGCACCGCACGACGGCTACGGCGGCACCTGGCGGCTCCTGCGCGCGCTCGCCGACAAAGGCTGGCTCGAGGTCGAGCTCGCCGACCTGACCGACCCCGCGGCGCGCGACGCCGCGCTCGCGCGCTCGCCCTCGCTCGTCTGGATCGAGACGCCGAGCAATCCGCTGCTGCGGATCACCGACCTCGCGGAGACCTGCGCCGCGGCGAAGCGCACCGGCGCGCTCGTCGCGGTCGACAACACCTTCCTCTCGCCGCTGCTGCAGCAGCCGCTGTCCTTCGGCGCCGACCTCGTGGTGCACTCGACGACGAAGTACCTGAACGGCCACAGCGACGTGGTCGGCGGCGCCGTCGTCGCCGCGACGACGGAGCTGCACGAAAAGCTCACCTGGTGGGCCAACTGCCTCGGGCTCACCGGCGCGCCGTTCGATTCCTTCCTCACGCTGCGCGGCGTGCGGTCGCTCGCGGCGCGCATGCGCGTCCACGAGGAGAACGCCGCTCGCGTCGCCCGCTTCCTCGCCGGCCATCCCGCGGTCGCGCGCGTCTTCTGGCCCGGCCTCGAGAGCCATGCGGGCCACGACCTCGCGCGGCGCCAGCAGGCGGGCTTCGGCGCGATGATCTCGTTCGAGCTCGCGGGCGAGGACGCGGCCGCGCGCCGCGACGTCGCGCGCTTCCTCGAGCGGCTCGAACTCTTCTCGCTTGCCGAATCGCTCGGCGGCGTGGAGAGCCTGATCGCGCATCCGGCCACGATGACGCACGCCGCGATGAGTCCGGAGGCGCGCGCCGCGGCCGGCATCTCCGACCGGCTGCTGCGGATCAGCGTCGGCATCGAGGACGCGGACGACCTCGTCGCCGACCTCGCGCGGGCGCTGAAGAGCGAAAGGAGGAGTCGGGCTACGGCCCCCTCCCGCCCTTGCCCCATCGCCGCGCGAGCTTGATGGCGTTGCGGGCGATCTTGTCGTCCTCGTAGAGCGGCGCGAGGAGCTTCAAGGTCTGGCCAAGGGCGGCGAAGTTGGCGAAGGCGCCGGGCGGCAGGCCGGTCGGGGATCCGGTGTCGCCGGCTCCGCCCGGTGCGGGCGGTCCGCCAGAACCACCCGGTCCGGCGGGACCGCCTGAACCACCCGGTCCCGCCGGGTCACCGGGCGGGCCGCCGGCCGCGCCGCCGTCGCCGCTCAGCTTGCGCCGCACGATTCCGACGAAGGTGAGCAGGTCGGCGTCCTTCTCGGCCTTCGTCATGGCGTCGACGCGATCGCGGTGCGCAGAATCGCCAGACTCGTAGAACGCGAAGAGGATCGCGAGGCGGTTCTTGGTGGTCTTCTCTTTCGCGTAGCGCTTCTCGAGCGCGGCGGCGACCTCGGCGTCGCCCTTCAGGAAGAAGCCGAGCGACATCGCCGCGGCGACGCGCAGCGGATCCTTCGGGGCCTCGAGCTGCTCGAGCAGCAGCTTCTTCACTTCCGGCCGGCCGCCGCCGCACGGGCCGAGCGCGCGCAGGAGGTCCTTGCGCGTCTCTGCCTCCTTCTCCTTCTCCCACAGCACGAGCAGCGCCGATCCCGACGCCGGATCGGCGATCTCCTCGAGCGAGACGACCGCGCAGCCGCGCACCCACGGCTCCTTCGATTCGAGCAGCTTCGCGACGGTCGGCGCCCACGTCTTGAACTCGGGCGAGCCGGCCGCGCGGACGATCGGCTCCTTGTTGGCGGCGCCGCTCACCTTGTCGACGGCGTCGAGGAAGGCGATCTCGCGCTCGGGCGAGTTCTCTTCGAGCAGGTCGCGCGTCGCCTGCGTGCGCGCCGCCTCGTCGCGCGCCTTCACGATCGCCTCTTGGAGGCGCTGCACCGAAGGCGAGTGGACGCCCGGCTGCGCGGCGGTCGCGGGATCGTTCACGAGCAGGAGGCCGCGCTCGAGGAATTCGAGCAGCCCCTGCCGCTTCATCTCGTAGGGGCGGCGCAGCACGAATTCGCCTTTCGCATCGCCGACGAGGTGCTGCGGCGCGAGGACCTCGTCGCTCCCCGCCTCGACGAGCCGCGCGTGCAGCTCGCGCTCGATCGCCTGGTGCTCCGAGCAGAGCGCGCCCACGAACTGCGGGCAGCTCGGCCCGCGCTGGCCGCCCTGGTCGACCTCGATCAGCGTGTGCGTGCCGGTGCTGACCGGGACGAGGACGAAGTTGGCGAGGCGCAGGCGCACCTCCTTGTCGCCGTAGACCTTGTCGAGCATCCGCTCGCAGCCTGGCTCGTGGTCCTTCATCACGACGACGAGGAGCGGCCGTTTCTCCGCCGTGGCGCGCGCGCACGCGGCCTTCCAGTCGTGCTCCCACGGCAGCGGCGCGGAGGACTGCGCGTGCAGCGGCGCGGCGAGCAGCGCAGCCGTGATCACGGCGCGCGCGACGTCTCGGAACGAGCGGAGCGGCGTGGCGGTGGACGTCATGGTCGCTCCCGGGCCTGCGGATCGGACGAGGGTATCTTGCCGCGGCATGAATCCTCTCCCGCGCCGTCGCTTCCTCCAGGCCGCGGCGACGTTCGCCGCGGCGGCCGCGCTCGCGCCGCGCCTGCCCGTTGCATCGGGCGCGCAGGGCGCAGGGAAAGAGCCCGATCCGGCGCCCAAGCCCAAGCGCACGCTCAAGAAGGCGGTCGGGCTGGGCATGGTCGGCGAAGGGGCGACGGTGCTGGAGAAGTTCCAGCTCGTGGCGGACCTCGGATTCGAAGGGGTCGAGGTCGACCGGCCCGACTCGACGCCGCTCGCCGAGCTGAAGCAGGCGCAGGAGAAGACGGGGATCCGCGCGCACGGCGTGGTCGACTCGGTCCACTGGTCGCTCCCGCTGAACAGCCGCGACGCGGGCGTCAAAAAGAAGGCGATCGACGGGCTCGTCGCCGCGCTCGACGACGCGGCGGCGCTCGGCGCGTCGAGCGTGCTGCTCGTGCCGGCGGTCGTGAACGGCGACCTGCCCTACGACGAGGCGTACACGCGCAGCCAGGAGGCGATCCGTGAAGTCCTGCCGCACGCGGCGCAGGTGAAGGTGAAGATCGCCGTCGAGAACGTCTGGAACAGCTTCTTGCTCTCGCCGCTCGAGGCGGCGCGCTACGTCGACGAGCTGAAGAGTGAATGGGCCGCGTTCCACTTCGACGTCGGCAATGTCGTCACCTACGGCTGGCCCGAGCAGTGGATCCGCGTCCTGGGCTCGCGCATCGCGAAGCTCCACATCAAGGACTACAGCCGGAAGAAGCGCGACGAGCAGGGGCGCTGGAAGGGTTTCGAGGTCGAGCTCGGCGAGGGGGACGGGGGCTACCCCGCGGTCATGGCGGCGCTCGACGAGATCGGCTTCTCGACGGCGCCCGGGGGGAACTGGGCGACCGCCGAGGTGGGCGGCGGCGACAAGAAGCGCCTGGCGCAGATCGCCGGACAGATGGACCGTCTGTTCGCGATGTAACGGAGGCGCTATCTCTCGGCGGCTCGGAAACCGGGAGATCCCTGATGAAGCCGCTCGCCCTCTCGCTCGCCGCGTCGTCCCTGTTCGCAGTCGCGCCGCGCGCCGCCGCGCAGCAGGACGTCGGCCCCGACGGCGTGCTGATCGTCGTGAACGACGCGAGCGCGATCTCGCAGGCGATCGGCACCTACTACGCCACGGTGCGCGGCATCGCGTCGGACCACATCCTCCACCTGCCGATCAAGACGCCGCTCACCGAGGAGATCACGCGCGGCCAGTACAACTTCCGCATCCGCGACAAGCTGGTGAACTTCTTCACGAACGACCGGCCCGACCTGAAGGACGTCATCAAGTACATCGTGCTGACCAAGGACGTCCCGCTGAAGATCCTCGATCCGGGCGGGTCGGGGCCGGTGGCGGAGGCGGCGTCGGTCGATTCCGAGCTCACCCAGCTCTTCACCAACAACGTCCCGGACGGCGGGCAGGCCGGCAAGGTCATCAACCCGTTCTTCCACACCTACCACTCGCCGGCCACCTGGAGCCACGCCAACCTCTCCTACATGGTGTTCCGCCTCGACGGGTACCAGACCAACGTCGACGTGACCACCGGCGTGCCGGCCGACATCCTCGCGCTGATCGACCACTCGCTGGCTCCCGCCACGTCGGGGAGCGTGCTGCTCGACGCGACGGCCTCCACCGGGATGGGCAACGACTGGATGGTGACCGCGAACGACATCCTCACCAAGATGAACTTCCCGGTCACGCTCGACACCACCGGCACGATGCAGAGCGGGTACACGAACCTGCTCGGCTACTGCTCGTGGGGCAGCAACGACCCCGCGAACGCGGGCGTGCCCTACTACGGCGAGATCCCGGCCGGCTCGGGCGTCTTCTGGCCCGGCCTCTTCGTGAACGGCGCGGTCACCAGCGACTACGTCAGCACCTCGGCGCGCACCTACATCGACGGCAACCAGAACTACGGGCAGTCGCTCGAGGCCGACCTGATCCGGATGGGGGTCACCGGCACCAACGGCCACGTCTACGAGCCCTACCTCGACGCGGTCGCGATCCCGCAATTCCTCTTCCCCCACTACTTCCAGGGGCTGCAGGCGGGGCTCGCCTACTACCACGCGCTCCCCTTTCTCTCGTGGATGAACGTCGTCGTGTGCGACCCGCTGATGAAGTCGGGCGTGACGGCGCCGATGCTGCCGCAGTTCACCGACGTCACGCCGACGCGCATCCCGTCGGGCAGCAGCGCCGTCCACCTCACGATCCACGGCGACTTCTTCACGACGACCGAGGACACGACCGTGTCGCTCGGCGGCATCGCGTGCACCAACATCTACGTCCCCAACGAGATCGGCTGCGGCTGCGACACCGGGACGGTGCCGCCCGGCCTGCTCGACCTGCAGATGACGTCGTTCATGGGGACGGGCGTCTGGCCCAAGGCGGTCGTGTCGTACCCGGCGCTCGACGTCACCGGCGACATCGTGCTCGGCGGCAACATCACGATCTCCGCCTACGGCGACGTGGGCGACACCGACCTCACCTTCCTGAGCCTCGGCACCGCCAGCATCCCGCTGCCTCCCTACGGCATCCTCGGACTCGACCTCACCAACCACTTCATGCTGCTCTTCTCCGCGACGCTGCCGGCGGAGCAGTACGACATCCCCGGCGTGCTCCCGAGCGACCCGATCTACTCGGGCTTCAGCTTCTATCTGCAGTCGCTGATCGGGCCGGACCTCGCGACGAAGAACATGAAGTTCACGAACACGGTGGGGGTGACGATCCCGTAGGCGGACGTCGCGGCGGGCGCGCGATCTCCATCGATCGAGATCGCCTCCCGCGAGCCGCGGAGTTTCGGGGCATGCACTGCGTCGCACTCGTCGCCTCGATCGCCCTCGCGTTCGGGCCGTCGCCTCCACGCGCCCTTGCCGATGACGACGTCGTCGTGTTCGTCGACGTCACGCTGCTGCCGATGGACCGGCCGGGCGCGCTGCCGCACCGGACCGTCGTCGTCCGCGGCGATCGCATCGATGCCGTCGGCGCCGCCGCCGAAGTCGCGATCCCGCCGGGCGCCACCCGCATCGAAGGCGCGGGCCGCTTCCTGCTGCCCGGCCTGATCGACGACCACATCCACCTCTTCGACGCGCGCGATCTCCTCCTCTACCTCGCCCACGGCGTGACGACCGTGCGCAACCTGAAGGGGGACCCGTTCCACCTGGACCTGCGCGAAGCGGTGCGGCGCGGCGAGCGGATCGGCCCGCGCTGCCTCACGAGCGGCCCCTACCTGAACGAGCCCTACGTCAAGACGCCCGACGAGGTCGAGGCGGCGGCGCGGGCGCAGGTCGACGCCGGCTACGACTGCCTGAAGATCCACGGCGCCCTCTCGAAGGAGAGCTTCACGCGGCTCGTCGAGGTCGGCGAGGAGTCGGGCCTCCCGGTCGTCGGCCACGTGCCGCGCAACCTCGAGCTCGAGGAGGTGCTGACGATCGGCGGCATGGCCGAGATCGCGCACGCCGAAGAGCTGCTCTACACCCACTTCGATCGCGCGGGCCACGGGCGCGACGCGCGACAGATCGAGGCGGCCGTCGCGCTGGTGAAGAAGGCGGGCGTCCGCGTCAGCGCGACGCTCGACGTCTACGGCGGCATCGCCGACCAGGTCGAGGACCTCGACCGGGTCCTCGCGCGTCCGGAGACGCGCCTCCTCCCGCCGCTCTCGCGCCGGATCTTCGAGCGCGACCTGAACGAATACCCGCGGCGTTTCACGAAGGACGACGTCGCCGGGCTGCGGCGCAACCGCGACTTCCTCGCGCGGGTGGTCAAGGCGCTGCACGAGGCGGGCGTTCCGATCCTGCTCGGCACCGACGCGATGGTGCCGTGCGTCGTGCCCGGCGCCTCCGTGTCGCGGGAGCTCGAGGCGCTCGTCGCCGCCGGCCTGCCGCCGTGGGACGCGCTCGCCGCGGCGACGGTGCGGAGCGGCGACCTCCTCGCGCTGTCGCCGCCGATCGGCCGCGTCGCCCCCGGCGCCGGCGCCGACCTCCTGCTGCTCGAGGCCGATCCGCTCGCCGACGTGCGCAACGTCGGCAAGCGCGCCGGCGTCATGGCGCGCGGTCGCTGGTTTCCGGAAGCGGAGCTCGCCACCCGCCTCGACGCGCAGCTCGCCGGCTACGAGCGCGAGCGCCCCTTGGCGAAGCTCGTCGATCCCAAGGACCCCGCCCCCCTGCTCGCCGCCGCGCGCGCGCTGCAGGCGGAGCCCGGCGCCGCTGCGCTCGACGAGAACTTCCTGAACGCCCTCGGCCTGGTCTACGTCAGCGCGAGGGCGCCGAAGCTCGCGGTCGACGTCTTCGCCGCGAACCTCGAACTCCATCCCGGATCGGCGCTCGCCCGCAAGCGACTCGACGAGGCGCGCGCGCTCGCCGGCCGCTGACGCCATCGCCGCCCCTTGCGTCGTTGACTCACGGTCGCGTCGTCGTCGCGATCGTGAACGCCGTCATGCTGAGCGTCCCGTAGGTGAAGCTGCGGTGGAGCGGGCGGCCGCGGGCGTTCTCGCCGGCGGCGCCCAGCGCGACGAGCAGCGGGAGGTAATGCTCGTCGGTCGGGTGCGCGAGCCGGGCGTCGGGGGCGTTCTCTCGCCACGCGACGAGCGCCTCCTCGTTGCCGGCCTCGACGGCGGCGACGAGCCAGTCGTCGAAGGCGCGCGCCCACGGGGCGTCCTTCGTCCCGAGCTCGCCCAGGTTGTGGACGGCGCCGCCGCTGCCGATCACGAGGCCGCCGGCGGCGGCGAGCGGCGCGAGCGCGCGGCCGAGCGCGAGGTGGTGGGCCGGGCCGAGCCCCGGCGAGAGCGAGACCTGGAAGACCGGCACGTCGGCGCGCGGCCACGCCAGCACCAGCGGCACCCACGCGCCGTGGTCGAGGCCGCGCTCGCGCTCGTCGCATGAAAGGCCGTGCTCGCGCAGCAGCGCGACGGCGTTCCGCGCGGCCTCGGGAGCGCCGCGCGCCGGATACATCACGCGTTCGAGCTCGACGCCGAAGCCGAAGAAGTCGTGCAGTGTCGCCGGCTTCGCGGAGACGTCGACGGCCGGGCGCTGCGTGCACCAGTGGGCCGACGCCACGACGATGAAGCGCGGCGCGGAGACGAGTTCGGAAAGACCCTCGAGGAAGTTGCGCGCGGCGGCTTCGCTCGTGACGAGGTCGGGAGCGCCGTGCGAGAGGAAGAGCGTCGGGAGGGTCATGGAGCTCCGGAGGGGCGGCCGCGGCTGAGCGCGCCATCTTCACGGAGATCCGCAGTGCATTCCAGCGCGCGTTCGCGCGCGCGCGTCGCGACGTCAACGTCGCGTCAGGAGTCGGCGCGAATCGACTCGGCCGCGATCGCCGTCCGGTCGCGCGTCGGCGCCGGATGTCCGCCATCGGGTTTCGGCTTCTCTTCGGGCTTCGGCTTCTCTTCCGGCTTGGGCTCGTCGTCGGGCTTGGGCTTCTCTTCGGGCTTCGGCTCGCCCTTCGGCTTCTCGCCGTCCTTGGGCGCGTCGCCCGGCTTCTTCTCGCCCTCGTGTTTTCCCTCACCCTCCTTCTTCTCGCCGGCCCCCTCCTCTTTCTTCGGCTCGGGCTTCGGTTCGGGCTTCGGCTCGGGCGCGGGCTCCTTGTAGGTCGACGGGCGCGGCCGCAGGTCGCGGAAGAGCGGCTCCTTCGCCTTGTCGTAGACGAGGCGGCCGTTCACGACCGCGTAGTAGACGAAGGATTCGTACGCGAGCAGGTCGCCGTCCAGGATGATCAGGTCGGCGTCCTTGCCCGGCTCGAGCGAGCCGACGCGGTCGTCGACGCCGAGGACGCGCGCCGCGTTGATCGTGAGCGCCGCCTCGGCGGCGTCGTGCGGCAGGCCGCCGCGCATCGCGAACATCGCCTCGACCGTCGGCGTGCGCAGGTCGCGGTCGAGGAGGCCGTCGCTGCTGAGCCGCTGGCTCTGCGGGATCACGGCGACCTTGACGCCGTGCGACCAGAGGAGCGCGGCGTTCTCGATGGTGGCGCCGTTGGGGCGGTTGCGCTGCGTGTCGGCCACGCGCGGCGTGTGGGGCGTGACGACGCACGAGACGCCGGCGCGGCCGAGCTCCTCCGCGACGATCCACCCCTCGGTCGCGCCGAAGATCACCGCCTTGAAGCCGTATTCCGTGACGAGCTTGGCGATGCTGCGCAGGTCCTCGGTGGAGCCGACGTCGAAGCGCGCCAGCACGTCGCCGCCGAGGAGCTTGAGCCACGCCTCGTTCACGCCCTCCGGCTTGGGCTCCGGAATCTCCTGGCCCGCCGCCTTGGCCTGCTCGAACGCGCGCCGCTTGCGCAGGAATTCGCGCGCCGTGTCGAGCTCCTCGCGGATGCGGCGGCGCTCGTCGCCGCTCGCGTAGTTGACGCGCAGCCAGAGGTTGTTGCGCAGGAGGAGCCCGTCGAGCGACCCCCAAGTGAGTTTCCCTGCACTGTTGCCGGAGACCATCGTCGTCCAGCCGCACGCGAGCGCGAAGGTCATGTTCTGCGCGTAGACGTCGGTCGTGAGGTCGACCGGCTCGCCGCCGAGCACGCCGGTCGAGTTGACCGCGAGCAGGCCGGGGTAGACGTGCATCCCGGCGGCGTCGATGGTCGCCGCCTCGGCGGGGACTTCGATCGCGTAGCCGACCGCCTGGATGCGGCCGTTCTTCGAAAGCAGCGTCGCGCCGCGCAGCACGCCGTCGGTGATGGTGTGGACGTCGCCGTTCAGCACGGCGAGCCACTCGTCCTTCTTCTCCTCCTTCTTCTTCTCTTCCTTCTTCTCGTCCGGTTTCTTGGCGTCCTTGGCGTCGGGCGGCTTCTTCTCGTCGCCCGGCTTCTTGTCGTCGGGCTTCTTGTCGTCGAACGGCGCGCGCGACGGCGTGACGTCGGTGAACGCCTCCTGCGCCGGCGCGCGCGGCGCGGCCGCGAGCGCGAGCAGCAGCGCGAGTCCCTCGAGGTGACCGCCCATCGTCAGCTCCGCCCCTTCTTCTCGCGCGACCAGGCCAGCTCGCCCTCGATCACGACCTGCTCGACGCGCGCCTGCACGTCGAAGGGGTCGGCCGAGAGCAAGAGCAGGTTCGCGTCCTTGCCGACCTCGAGCGTGCCGAGCCGCTCCTGCAGGCCGATCGCCTCGGCGGCGTGCTTGGTCATGGCGGTGATCGCGTCGGCGCGCGTCATCCCGCCCTTGATCACCTCGTTCACGTTGTACCGGAAGAAGTTGAACTCGTCGGGCGCGTCGCCGTTCGGCCCGAACGCGACGCGCGCGCCCGCCTCGACCATCCGCTGCGGCACGTTCACGAAGTCGACCGCGCCCTGCTGGTAGGAGAGGTAGGGCGCCAGCACGACCAGCTCCTTCTTCTCGCCGAACTTCTTCGCCGCCCAGTGCAGGTCGGTGCCGGGCACGCCGCCGAACGGCTGCGGGCGGCCGCGCGCCGGCGTTACCTCGGCCATCAGCACGTGCGCGACCTCGAAGTCCTTGGTCGCCTCGAGGAAGTGGAGATACGTCGTCGCCGCGCCGATCCGCACGAAGAGCAGCGCGCCCGGCTTCTTCTGGACCAGGTCGACGAACGGCTGCAGCGGCGGAGCGATCGGCGGCGGCTGGAACTCCTCCGGCGGCTTCTGCTCGGCCGGCTTGGCGCCCTCGGGCTTGGGCGGCTCGCCCTCCTTGGGCTGCGGGTTGGGATTGGGATTCGGGGGCGGGTTCGGCGGCTGGCTGGGGGGCGTTCCGGGCGGAGTGCCCGGCGGCGTGCCCGGAGCCGGCGCTTTCTTCGCCTCCTCCTCCTTCTTCTTCTGCTCCGCCTCGGCGGCCGCCTTCTTCTTCGCCTCGAAGTCGGCGCGCGCCTTCTCGGCCTTCTCGATCTCGCGCTTGGCACCGTTCAGCGCCTCGGTCAGCATCCGGCGATCCTGGGCCGGCGTGAGGAGGTTCGCCTTGATCGCGCCGACCGGCTCGACCACGAAGCCGGCGCCGACGTCGGCGGTGCGCACGATCATCGAGCGGCCCGGGATCCCGACCGCGCCGGGCGGCACGAGCTGCAGCGTCGTGAAGCCGGCCGCGAGCGGCACGTCGAAGGCGTCGGCGGCCGGAAAGAACTCGTCGGCGACCTTCAAGTCGGCGCGCGCACCGGCGCGCGGGAAGTCCATGAGCGAGACGCGGCTGTGCGGCGCGACGTGGCCCGGCATCGCGACGAACTTCGCCGCGTCGATCACCTTGCACGGGCGCGGGAGCTCGACCTTCTCCCCGATCGCCTGGATCTTCCCGTTCTTCACCAGGACGGTGACGTGCTCCTTCTCCTCGCCGGTGCCGGTGATCACGCGGCCGCAGTGGATCGCGACGTAGCGGTCGTCGCCGTCGTCGCGCGCCGGCGCGGCACGCACCGGGATCGCCGCCGCCAGCGCGGCGAACGCGGCGAACGCGGCGGCCGCAGGAATCGCTCGAAGGTGCATGGCAGCTCCTGGACGCACGCCGGGGATCAGTACCGGCGGCCCATCGTCCTCGCGTCGTAGGCGAGACGGCCGTTGACGAACGTCATGAGGCAGGCGTTCTTGGGATCGCACGGGTCGCCGGTCCACAGCCCGAGGTCGGCGTCCTTTCCGGGCTCGAGCGAGCCGAGCCGGTCCCAGATGCCGAGCGCCTGCGCCGGAACGCGCGTGAGCGCCGGGATGCGCAGCGACTTCGGCAGCCCGAAGCGCACCGCCATGCCGGCCTGCAGCGTCAGGTCCTGCTGCGGGAGCACCGGCGCGTCGGTGTTGACGCCGATCTTCTGCTTGCCGTTGCCGTAGCGCAGCCAGTCGGCGCACAGGCCGGTGATCGTCCGGTTCTTGCGCTCGTAGTGCAGCACGCGCGGGCCGACGATCACGAACATGTCGCGCTTGCTGGTCTGGCCGCCCAGCTGCACGGCGTCGAACTCGCTGTGGTCGAGCACGGTCCAGATGCCGAGCTCGTCGTGCAGCATCTGGATCGTCTCGGCGACGACCTGGTAGATCTGGGTGTGGACGGTCGCCGGGAACTTCTTCTCGAAGAGCCCGCGGAAGTCGTGGAAGAACGGGTTGAAGTCGGGCTTGCTCCCCTTCCCCGCCTCGAACGCCTTCCACTTCAGGTGGTACTCGCGCGCGCGCAGCAGCGTGTCGCGCGTGTTCCAGTTCATGAAGGAGCGGCCGACGCCGTACCAGTAGCGCTCCGGGTTGCCTGACTGCGCGATCTTGAGCGAGCCGGGGTAGCGGACCAGCACCTCGTCGAGGGAGTGGCCGAACGTCTTGACGATCGTCCCGAAGCCCGCCGAGTTGTTGCCCGAGCCCGGGATCACCAGCACCGTGGTCACGCCGCCGGCGAGCGCGTTCTTCACGTTCTCGTTCTCGGGCGTGATCGTGTCGAGCGAGCGCAGCCCGGGATTGGTGAGGTAGACGCCGTCGTTCAGGTCTTGGAGCCCGCCGCCGATGTGGTCGTGGCAGTCGACGAAGCCGGGCAGCGCCCACTTCGTCCCGGCGTCGACGACCTCGTACCCCGCCGGGATCGGGACGTCGACGTCGCGGCCGACCTTCTCGATTTTTCCGTTCGACACCAAGATGATCGCGTTGTCGAAGACGCGGTCGTCGGCGCTCGCCGTGACCGCCTTCGCGACCTTGATGGCATACCGCGGAACGTCCGGCAGCTCGGGCGCGGCGGCGCGGTCGCCGGCCGGCGCCCCTCCGGACAGCACGAGGGCGAAGGCCAGCGCGAAGATCGGGCTCATGGCTTCGTCTCCAGCTTCTGCTCCTCGCCCGCGACGAAGACGCGCAGGAGGCGCGTCGAGAGCTCGAAGGGGTCGCCCGAGAAGACCAGCACGTCCCCTTGGCGCCCCGTCTCGAGCGCGCCGACCTGGTCGTCGATGTGGAAGAACTTCGCCGGGTCGCTCGTCAGCGCGCGCAGCGCGGCGCGCGGATCCATGCCGCGCCGCACCGCGTAGGCGGCGTTGAGCGCGAGCCCGCGCGCGGCGTTCCCGCCGTTGCTCTGGAAGCCGACCGGCACGCCGAGCGCCGAGAATTCGGCGCCGGGCACCACCGTGGCGCGGCCGCGCGCGACCTCGATCGCCTCGGGGAGGACGACCCCCTTCACGATCGGCCGCCACTCGTCCAGGGGCAGGCGCGTGAGCTCGTCGCCCCCCATCACCACGACCTCGAGCTTGAACTCGGAGAAGATGCGCAGCGCGTGCCGCAGGCTGATCGCGGCGTCACACTCCAAGAGGAGCGGCGCCTTGCCGCCGAAGACGGCGCGGTAGGGCTCGAGCTCGGGCACCACGTCGGGCGGCAGCGGCCGGCCGTCGGCGCCCTTCTTCTTCTTCGCCTTCGAAACCGACACGACCTCGGTGAAGGACTTCTCGGTGCGCTTCGCGGAGAAGTCGAGGCTGAACGCCGCGCCGATCTGGAGCTTGCCGGTGAGGTGGTCGTCGGCGTCGAGGTCGGCCTCGATGGTCGGCTTGCCGACCTGGATGTCGATCTCGATGTCGAGGTGGAGGTGCTTGTCGGTGAAGCGGCCGCTCACCGGGGTCGGCTGCTCCTCGTTGCCGAAGAGCGCGCCGAGCGTCCCCCTCACCATCGAGTTCTCGAGCTTGAGGTGCATCACGCCCGTCTGCGGCGTCGGCAGCGGGCCGCCCGAGATCGACACCTCCCACTTGCCGGTGATCGGGTCGACCTTCTTCTCCTGCGTGACCTCGGGCTTCTCGCTCTCCTTCTTCGCGTCGGCGGCGGCCTTCGCCCTCTCCGCCGCGATCATCTCGGGCGTCTTCTTCTTCTGCTCCTCCTGCCACTTCTTCAGGTCATCGAGGTACTTGTTCCACTTGTCGACGTACTCCTTGGCGCGCCGCAGCTCGCCGCGGAAGCGGTCGGCGGTGGTGATCGGGTCGAACGGCCCGCGCCAGTAGTGCTTCACGGCGGCGAGCGGATCGACGATCCGCGCCGCGCGCGTCGCGCCCGCCGTCTTGACCGCCATCACGCGCGAGCCCGACTGGTGCGCCTGCCACGGCTGCACCAGCGCGGTCGTGACGCCGGCGCGCGCGACCATGCGCGCGTCTTCGCCCGCGTCGGCGACCACCAGCGTCGGGTCGAAGTCGAGGCTCAGGTTGGAGCGGTCCTCGCCGAATTCGAGGTGGCTGTTGCAGTCGAGGAAGCCGGGCGTCACGACCGCGTCGGGCCCCGCGTCGATGACGCGCGCGCCGGACGGGATCGCGACGTCGGAGCCGACGCCGACGATGCGGCCGTCCTTGATCGCGATGGCGCCGCCGCGGATCGGCTCGCCGAGCCCGGTCAGGATCGTGCCGGCGCGGATCACGACGGAGCCGCCGCGCACGGTCGCCGTCCCCGTTCCCGTTCCCGTCGCCATCGCCGCGGCGTCGCTCGGCGGGCTCGCCGCGAGGCGACCCTCGACGTAGACGGCGTCGACGTGCGAGCTGCGCAGGAACGGCTCGCCGGAGAGCACGACGAAGTCGCCGTCGCGGCCCGGCAGCAGGCTGCCGACGCGGGTCGAGACGCCGAGGATCTCGGCGGGCACACGCGTCAGCGCGGCGATCGCCTGCTCGGCGGTGAGGCCGCCGCGCAGCGCGACCGCGCCCGCGAGCAGGATGTCGGCCGGGTCGCGCCGCGCCGGCGTCGCGAGCGCGACCTTCACGCCGCGCTTCACGAGCTCGGCCGGCGTTTCGGGCCGCAGCCGCGGCGTGTCGGCGTCCATGCGGCGGTCGGCCGGCGGCGTCTGCAGCTGGAGCCCGATCTCGACGATCACCGGGTAGCGCGCGGCGGCGAGCTGGTCGGCGACGAGCGCGCCCTCGGCCGCGCCGCACAGCACGGCCGGCTGGCCGAGCTCGCGCGCCGCCTGCACCGCTCTCAACAGGTCGGAGGTCTCGTCCGCGGCGAAGCGGATCGTGCGGCGGGCGCGGATCGCCTCGGCGAGCGCGCGGGTCGGGAGGTCGCCCTCGGCCGGCTTCTGCGCGCGCGCGAACGCCTCGCGCAGACCCATCAGCTGGCCGAGCCGCGTGGTCGGGAGCTGTCGCTCGCCCGGCACGATCGGGTGGTCGGCCGACGGCGGGAGCGGCGGGTCGACCTTCTGCGGCGTGCGCGAGACCAAGCCGAAGTTGACCTCGAGCTGGCTCTGGCGCGCGAGCAGCTGCGCCTTGCCGTCGCGCGAGGAGAGCTTCGCGACGGCGCCCTGCCCGCTGATCAGGCGGTCGGGGCCGCAGCCGAGGTAGACGGTGGTGACGCCGCCGAGCAGCGGCCCGCTCCAGTCGGCGAAGAGGTCGAAGGCGTCGGCCGGGTCGAAGTGGGCCGCGACCGCCTCGTCCTTCCAGACCGTGTTCTGCAGCCAGGCCGACGTGCCGGCGAGCGTGGTCGAGGCGTTCACGATGCCGGGCATCACGACCGCGTCGCCGAGGTCGAGCAGCTCGGCGTCGCCGGGCTGCTCGATGGTCGCGCCGACCTCGACCACCTTGCCGTCGACGATCAGCAGCGCGCCGGGCGCATAGGACGGCGCGATCCTGGCCGAGGCGGGCGGCCCGCCGACCGAGCCGCCGTTGAGGGCGCCGTCGGCGGCGCCGGTGTAGACGCGGCCGGCGCGCACGAGCAGCTTGCGCGGCGGAGAACGGCGCTCGCCGTCGCCCGCCGGTTGCGGCGTCGCGAATGCCGCCCCCGCCACCGCGAGGGCGGCGAGCGCGAGCGGGAACTTGCGGTGGACCATGCGGGGTTCCCCGGCGCTCGTCACTTGCCGTCGGCCTTCGCGTCGGGCTTCGCGGCGTCCTGCTTGGGCTCGGTGACCGGCTGCGGCTGACCGGTCGTCAGCTCCTTCACGCGGCGGTCGGTCGCGCGGTCGTAGGCCGGCTTGCCCTCGATGTAGAGCTTCTCGACGACGGTCGTCTGCGCGAGCGGATCGCCGGAGAGCACCGCGAGGTTGCCCCACTTGCCGACCGCGAGCGAGCCGAGCGCCTCGCCCATGCCGATCGCGTTCGCGGCGTTCTGCGTGATGGCGGCGAGCGCCGCCTCGCGCGAGACGCCCTCGCGCACGCAGCGCGCGGCCTGGTACCAGAGCTGGCCGTCGGCCGTGAAGCCGAAGCCCGCGGGCTGCAGCACGAAGGGCACGCCGGCGTCGGCGAAGACCTTCGGCACGAAGGTCTCGCGGTCCTTGTGGGTCGCCGGATCGGGTTCCTTGTGGACGAGGATCGGCGAGAGGACGACCGGACGGCCCGCCGCCTTGAGCGAGTCGACCACCTTCCACGCCTCGGGGCCGACCACGAAGACCGACTTCTCGAGGAGCTTCAGCTCCTTCACGAAGGCGATGCCGCGCTCGACGTCCATGGCGCGGTCGCAGTGGACGAAGAGCGGGATCTCGCCCTTGGAGAGGCGCCAGAGGTTGCGGAAGCGCGACTCGACGTCCTCGGCGCGCACGAGCTTCGCGCCCTCCTTCTGCGCCTCGTCCGGCGGGATCAGGACCTTCTCGCTCTTCTTGGTCTGCTCCTCTTCGTAGCGCTTCTCCGCGACGTCCTTCAGGTGCTGGTCGAGGTCGGCGAAGGCGCGCCGCAGCTCGGCCATCTGCGTCATGCGGTTGAAGCCGGCGCGCGGAGAGATCGAGAGCTTCATCGCGTAGTCGGCGCGCACCGTCATCGCCTCGACCATCTCGCCCTGCGGCCGCACGATGCGCGAGAGGCCGGCGAGCACGGTGTTGTTGCCCTGGATCACGTGGATCGTCGCGATCCCGGAGCGCAGGCACTCCTCCCACTCGAGCGCGTTGGGCTCGATGGCGTCGTAGACGTTCACGAACGGCGCGACCGGCATGTTCTCGTTGGGGACGTCGAGGCCGATCTGCGTGTGGGCGAGGATCATCCCGGGGAAGAGGACCTTCCCGGCCGCCTCGTAGACGGTCGCGTCGGCGGGGATCACCGACGACTTGGGCGGCTCCGCCTGCTGCGCGGGCTCGGCGGGCTTCGCCGGTTCCGCCGGCTTCTCGGGCGCGGGCTCGGCCGGCTTGTTCGGATCCGCCGGCTTGTCCGGCTCGGCCGGCTTGTCCGGCTCGGCGGGCGGCGGGGGCGGGGGAGAGGGCGGCGGAACGTCGGGCCCGACGTAGGTGATCTTGCCGTCGACCATCACGACCACCGCGTTCTCGATGCGCGAGCCGTCGGGGTTGACGACCGTCCCGCCGCGCACGGCGGTCGATTCGCCGGGGGCCGGCAGCGCGAGCGCCGCGGCGAGGACGCTCGCGGCGGCGGACACGAAGAGCATCACGGGTTCTCCTTGCGCAGGCGTCCGTCGGCGTCGAGGACGACCTGGCCGTTGATCAGGACGAGGACGGGACGGCTGGTGTCGTCGAAGGGCGCGCCGTTCCAGAGGACGAGGTCGGCGTCGAGCCCTTCGGCCACGCGGCCGATCCGCTTTTCGAGCCCGAGCATCGCGGCGGCGTCGGCGGTGACGGCGCGCAGCGCGCGGGCGCGGTCGAGGCCGTTCTTGATCGCGAAGCCGGCCTGGCGCGCGAGCCCCGTGTCGCCGGTGCCCTCCGACGCGGTGAGGCAGAAGGTCGCGCCCTGCTCGGCGAGCAGCTTGGGCGTGCGCCACGCGGTGAGCGGCGACTCGAAGCGCGCCGCGCGGCCGTCGCCGTCGCGCGCGGGCCCGAAGATCACCGGGATCTTCTTCGCCGCGATCAGATCCATGCACTCGCCGACCTCGTTGCCATATTCCACCGCGAACGTGAGCCCGAACTCGTCGCAGTCGCGCTGCGCGCTGCGGATGTCGGCGACGTCGCGCGCCTGGAAGCGCAGCTTGACCTTGCCGTCGAGCACGTCGAGCAGCGCCTTCATCGCGGCCGGGTCGGCGTCGGTCTTCCCTTGCTGCTTGAAGAGCAGCGCGTCGTGGAACGCCTCGCGGAAGACCCACGTCGAGCCCATGCGCGTGGTCGGGCGGCGCGCGTTGAACGTGAGGTCGCCGAAGCGGAACGGCGACCCGTTGGCCGAGCCGCGGTAGGACGACTCGAGGCCGAGCGTCACCTTCACGCAGGGCGTCGCCGCGAGCTTGCGTCCGGGGAGCGGGCCGCCGGTCTTCACCGCGGCGCCGCGGCTCGAGATCACGCTCGCCGCCTCGCCGGTGACGTAGATCGTGGTGACGCCGTCGCGCACCAGCTTCTCGAAGTCCTTCGAGAAGTAGTCGATCGCGTCGGCGGCGTCGAGATGCGGGATCACCTCGCTCGCCTGCTCGGAGAAGCCTTCGAAGCGGAACGTCCCGAGCTGGCTCGCCGCGTCGACCAGCCCGGCGGTGAGCACGAGCTTTTGGCAGTCGACGATCCGGGCCCCGCTCGGCGCGGACGCCGTCGGGCCGACCGCGGCGATGCGGCCGTCGGTGATCACGACGGTGCCGGGCTTGAAGACGTTGCCGTCGCCGGCGTCGACCTCGGCGCCTTGCAGGACGATCGACTCGGACGCGCCCTTCGGCGCGTCGCCCGCGGCCGCGGCGAGCGCCGCGCAACAGAGGAGCGGCGCGATCATGGATTCTCCTTGCCGGCGGCGGCGGCATCCGGCGCCTTGCGCTCCTGTCGCGCGCCCCCCACCACGACGAGGCGGATCGCGGAGGCGAGGTCGAGCGGGTCGCCGTCGTAGACGACGAGGTCGGCGCGCTTGCCCGGCTCGAGCGTGCCGCAGTCGTCGAGGCCGAGGACGCGCGCCGGCACCGAGGTCAGCGCCTGCAGCGCGCGGTCGGACGCGAAGCCCGAGCGCACGGCGAGCGCGGCGGTGAGGCGCAGCTTCGCCGCGTTCCCGCCCGCGGTGAAGGCGACCGCCACGCCCTTCTCGGCGAGGCGCCTGGGAAGCGCGAGGTCGCGCTCGCGCGACGAGAGCGTGTAGGGGCCGACCACCGCGAAGACCGCCTGCTTCTTCAGCACGTCGTCGAGGAGGTCGTCCGCGTCGGCGAAGCCGTTGGGATGGAGCAGCGCGACCTGCCGGCCCGCGCTCTCGAAGGTCTCGAGCGCGATTCGGATCTCGTCGGCGGAGGCGGCGTCGACGAGGCAGGGGCCGGGCGCCTCGAGCTTCTTGGCGGCCAGCATCTCGCGCAGCTGCGGCAGCGCGCCCATGCGCGAGGTCGGGGCGCGGTCGCCGTCGAAGGCGGCGCTCGTGAGCGCGAAGCGGAGCGGCCCGGGGCCGCTCAGCACCGCGACGCCCTGCTCGCCGCTCGTGCGCACGATCGCGAGGCGGCCGCCGACGACGTTGCTGCTCGAAGGCGAGAGACCGACCGTCGTGATGCCGCCGGCGGCGGCCTTCTTGAACTCGGAGTGGTCGGCGTCGAAGGCGTCGCCCGCGGAGACCTCGGGCGTGAAGGCGCGCGCCGGCTCGGAGAGCTCGCCGGCGGCGCCGAGCGCGGTCGCGGGATCGACGAAGCCGGGCGACGCGACGCCGTGCTCGAACTCGAGGAGCGCCGCGTTGGCCGGCGGCTCCTTGGCCGCGACCGCCTCGATCCGGCCGCCCTTCAGCACGATCCAGCCGCCGTCGCCGAGCTTGCCGTCGGGCAGGACGATCTTCTCGACCTTGATCGCGAGCGTGCCGCCCTGGGCGGGGGGGCGGCTCCCTGCCGCCGGGATCGGCGCGCCCGCGAGGGCGACCGCCATGGAGAGCGCGAGCATCGAGTCTGTCCCCCCCGTTCGGAAACGTCCGTTCAGCGAGCGAGCACCGGCTTGCCGTCGACGTAGACCTGCTCGAAGACCACCGACGAGGAGAAGAGCTCCCCGCGCGTCACCACGAGGTCGGCGTCCTTGCCGGCCTCGAGCGTGCCGACGCGGTCGGCGACGCCGAGCTGGCGCGCTGGCGCCGACGTGATCGCGGCGAGCGCGGCCTCCCGGTCGAGTCCGCCGGCGACGGCGACCGCCGCGACCAGCGCAAGGAAGCGCGTCGAAGCCGAGCCTGGGTCGTCGGCCGTCAATGAAAAGTCGACGTTCGCCGCAGCGAGCTTCGCCGGCACCGCCGCGACGTCGGGCGCCGCGTCGGCCGCCAGCGCGAAGACGACCGGGACGGCGGCGCTCGCGAGCGCCGGCGCGAACTTCCAGGCATCGGCGCCGCCCGTCACGACGACGTCGATGGGGTAGTGCTGGCGCAGGTCGAGGAGGTTCTGGAGGTCGGCCGCGTGCGAGAGCTGCGCGCGCAGCACGAGCTTCCCCTCGAGCATCTTGCGCAGCGCCTCGGCCTGCAGGTCGCGGCCGGGACGCGGCGGCTTCTTCGCCTCCTCCTTCTTCTCGCCGGCGGCGGGCGTGGCGCCCTCCTCGGCGAACGAGACGCCGTCCTTGATCGAGAGGCCGGGCGGCTCCTTCGTGCAGTCGTGCGGCTCGCCTTCGGGCTCGTCGCCATCGACGTGGAGCGGCGGCGCGAACTCTTCGGGGAAGAGATAAGGAAGGAGCGAGCCGCTCGGCGGACGACGCCGGCCGCGCGGACGCCCGCCCGGACCGGGTGCGTCGGGGCCGGGAGGTTGCTCCGGCGGCTTCTGCTCGGGCGGCGTCGGAGGCTTGGGACCCTCCTCCTTCTTCTCGACCTTGGTGGCCCCCTCCTTCTTCGCCTTCTCGATCTCCTTCTTGTATTCGGCGAGCTTCTCCTCGTAGTCGTCCCACGCCTCGATGTACTTCTTGGTGGCGGCGAGCCGGTCGAGGAAGAGCTTCCACTCGCGCAGACGGGTGGTCGGGCGGTCGATGCTGCCGCCGAACGTCGCGGTGATCGCGAAGTCGCGCTTCAGGACGAGATCGTCGGCCGAGCGCGCGGGGCGCAGCTTGAGGACGGCGCCCCCACCGTCGAGGAGGCCGCGGTGCGCCGCGACGTAGACCGTCGTGACGCCGCCCGCCCACGCCTGCGCGCGTTCGTCCTTCTGGAACGGGTCGAGGGCGTCGACGACCGACGCGGCCGGCTGGCCCTCGCCGCTCGCGGACGCCTCGGAGTCGAGCAGCACGCCCGATTCGGCGTCGATCAGGCCGGGGTAGACGTGGCGTCCGGTGACGTCGACGACGCGCGCGCCTTCCGGGACGGCGAGCCCCTTGCCGACCGCGTCGATGCGCGCACCCTTCACGATGACCGTGCCGCCTTCGATCACGTCACCGTTGCCGACGTGGACCGTCCTTTTCTGCAGGACGATTATTTTCTGCTTGGCCAGCATCGGCGATTGGGCCGAGGCGGTGCCCACCCCCATCGACGACAGCAACAACGCACCGAGGGCGCCAAGGACCGACGAGGCGAGGGACACGGCGGCGGCGCGCGACGCGCGCGCAGGGCCACGCCGCTCCCGCTCATCCTTCTTCATGAAAGGGCCTCGGGCCAGGAGGGAGCACGGGGAATCGAAGTGACTCCGGATTGTACGCGCATCGTCATCGCATCGCTCCTCGGTCTGGCGGCCGCATGCTGGCCCTTGCGATCGGATCGGGAGTGCGGCGCGCCCGCGCACCTCGGCCGCATCGACCTGCTCGCGCCGCGCGGCCGTCTCGACGGCGCGCCGTACGCGATCCGCTGGAGTACGACGCAGCGGGTTGTTCGGATCCGAGTACGTGTCCTGGACGACTCGGGCGAGCCGCTCCTCGAACGACTTACGGACGGAGGACGGGCGTCGGTCCTCGAGCTGGACGAAGGGGAGCGGCGGCGCTGGTCGCAGGCGCGCCGCTGCCGGATCGAGGTCGACGGGATGGCGGCCGATGGCGAGCTCGTCGCGCTCGGCGGCCCGGTCGCGACCTGGATCGACGAACCGGTGCGGCGCTGACAGCCCCTTGTCACTTGGGGGCAACTCGCGAGTATCGAGGGGACTGCCCCCGCCAGGCCCCGCCTCGATCGAGGCGTCTCGCACCGTGTCGGTCCCCCCACTCGGAGTACCTGCCATGGCCCCGACGTCCGCGGTCTCGCTCCGGCTCTTCCTCCCGGCCCTGCTCGCGGCAGCCCTCGCGCCCCCGCTGTTCGCGCAATCGATGGGGCTTCCCCCCGCGACCTTCAAGGGTCCCGGCAAGCCGCCGCCCGTGATCCCGCCGCCCCAGACCGCGACGATCACCAACGGCGTGCTCTCCGTCACGATCAACGCCTTCGGCGTCGTGACGAACGTCGAACCCGACGGCTTCCTCCCGACCTTCGGGCCGCGCATCGAGATCGTCCCGACGGTGAACGCCGGCTCGACCTCGACCGGCCTGCCGGGCGGCGCGACCGCCCCCGGCATCGTCGAGTGGTACGGCCTCTACTACGAGCTGCCGAGCGGCGATTTCGCCGCGTCGGCGTGCGGGCTGCAGCAAGACTGGACGACGACGCGCAAGCCGATCGAGCTGGTCGGCTTCACGTCCGGACCCGACAGCGCGACCACGATCACGAAGGTCGACGGCATCGAGATCCGTACGAGCTTCTCGTTCGCCCCGCAGAGCGACGAGCTCGTGATCCACGTCGACCTCGTGAACACCGGGGCGGTCGAGGTGAAGGACATCCTCTACTCGCGCGAGTGGCTCGTGAACGATCCGCGCGCGACCACCTTCCCGCCCGAGGAGGCGATGGAGGTGCCGCCCGCCGTGAAGGGCGTCCACCGCATCCTGCTCGAGTCGAACAACCTGAAACCCGGCATGAAGGACGGGACGACGCTCGCGCTCGCGCCGATCGGTACGAAGAACCTGCCGTTGGCCGTCGACGTGCCGCTCGTCAAATGGACCAACGCCACCTGGCCGAACGGCCTCGACTTCGGCGCCACCAACGGCATCTCGTTCGGCGACGTCGAGAACGACGGCTTCATCGACGTCTTCACCTGCATGGGCCGCCAGCTCTGGCGCAACCTCGGCGGGACCGACTTCAAGAAGGCCGGCAACATCAAGTCGCTGATCTCGATCAACGAGTTCAACTACGGCGCCGTCCTCTTCGACTACAACAACGACCACCAGGCCGACATCGCGACCGAGCCGCGCGGCGGCTGCGCCCACGTGCTGAAGAACCTCGGCGGGCGGCAGTTCCTGGAGGTCGGCAACGATCCCACGATCGTCGACGTGCAGCCGTGCAACGCGTTAGACGAGACCAACGTCGCCTGGGACGCCGACGGCGACGGCAACCTCGACGTCTTCTTCCCGACCTATCCCCCGTCGCTCGGCAGCACCGGCAACTGGTTCCTGCAGAACCTCGGGCCGGTCGGGACCGGCGGCGAGTACGTCTTCCACGAGGCGTCCGCGGCGGCCGGGCTCGACAATCCCGCGAACGTGAACCGCCCGGAAGGCGCCGGCATCGACGACGCCGACTACGACGGCGACAGCGACCTCTACAGCAACGGGACGCTCTACCGCAACGTCTCCGTGCCCGGCACGCCGCTCTTCGAGCCGATGACCGAGGTCGGCACCGGGATCATCCACAGCAACATCCTCGACGAGGGCGCCGGCTACTTCGACTACGACAGCGACGGCGACCAGGACCTCTGCGTCGCCTTCTGCGACGGCAATCTCGGCGTGCGCATGTTCGAGGCGCTGGGCGACGGCACCTACATCCTCACCAAGAAGTCGATCTTCGACTCCTACAACACCGGGCTGTGCCTCGGGCTGTCGTTCGACGACTGGGACAACGACGGCGACATCGACGTGACGACCAGCGAGGTGTTCCGCCGCAACCAGTACGTGGAGACCGGGTTGCGCCACTTCACGGTCGCGACCCACAGCATCAACGCCAACGAGATCACCGACGCCACTCCGGCGTGGGGCGACTTCGACCTCGACGGCGACCTCGACTCGGCGCTCGGCAACTGGGCCAGCAACGGCCACATGTACGAGAACATCCTCTACGACGCGAACACGCCGAACGACCAGCGCCGCTACGTGCGCGTCAAGCCGGTGCGCGATTCGGCCAACTTCGACGAGGGGCTCGAGACCGAGTTCGGCGCGATCGTCAAGGTCCGCGCGCTCGGCAACGCCGACGACGGCCTCGTGCGCCGCAAGATCTGCGCGCCCTCGAACGGCTACCTGAACCAGGGCGAGTACACGGTCCACCTCGCGCTGCCGGCCGATCCCGACCCGAACGACCCGGCGGTCGACCTCGACTTCGAGATCACGGTCGACTTCAAGGGCGCGAGCAACGCCGGCTACCTGCGCGTCGATCGCCACGTCAACCCGGTGCTCGGCGACATCCGCCTCGCGACGCTCACCAACCGCGAGATCTCGGTCTACCGCAGCGGGCGCGTGCGGATCGACGGCGCCGACTACATCCCGGCGGCGAGCCCGCTGCCGCTCACGACGACGACCGGCGGCCTGATCGCGCCGGGCGTCAATTCGGCGATCCCGCTGCCGGTCGTCGCCCCGAGCACCGACTGGTTCGTCGGCACGGAGATCTCGACCGTGCTGGCGTCCGCGCCGCAGCGCGTCGAGGAGGTGATCCTCGACGGGCAGCTCGACCTGGCCGTGACCTGCGGCAGCGACACCGGCAACCTCTTCGTGTGGGACGTGACGGTGCCCGCGACGCCGTTCCTCGTCTCGAACGGCGTGGTCGACGCCGTGACCCGGATCCGCAACGACCGCACCTAC
>DAINBU010000049.1:0-36042 GCA_036732755.1 Planctomycetota bacterium | reverse complement strand
GGTGGGTCGAGCTGCGCGAGCGCGATGCATGCAGCGTGGCGCTGCGTGGCGTCGGCCACCGCCTGGTCGACGATCGGCCGCCCCTTGGCGAAGCGGCGCTGCCCGATGGCGAGGATCAAGGCGAGGTGCGCCTCGAGGTCGGCGCGCAGCTTCGGCTCGAGGTCGACCGCGACGGAGAGGTCGAACGGCTCCTTGCACGCCGCGACGATGTTGAGCGCCTGCGCCTGCTCGACCGCGTCGCCATCCCGGATCATCTCCTCGAGCGTGCTGCGGAAGGCGGCGCGGTGCTCCGGCTCGGCGCCGGCGAGGAAGTCGTCGAGCCCGTGCCAGGGGTCCTCGCTCAGGAGCGAGGCGTCGCCGCTCTCGAGCTCGTAGAAGAAGTCGCGGAACCTGCGTCCGCAACGAAGGAAGAGGAGATCGAGCTCGCGGTGTCGCCCGGAAGTCGTCCGGTCCATGGTCGCGGTTCGGCGATCGGGGAGTTTTGAGGGAGCGGTTACTCTGGCCCGGCGATTCACGGTTGCGGGCAAACCGTCGGAAGTAGAGCCGCCCGCCCGACCCGCCGTCAAGTCCCGCGCCCGCGCGCGGCGCACTCCGAGACGCTGAGCATCCCGCACCGACGATGAACGACCGCGACTCTTCATCTGCCGCGACCGCCGCCGCCGCCACGACGCCGCTGTTCGCCCTCACGCTCGCGGAGGCCGAGGCGCGCGTCGCGGAGCTGGGCGGACGCGCGGTCCACGTGCGCGCGCTGCGCCGAGCGGCGCTGCGGCGCGGCGCGCGCGAGCTCGGGGAGGCGCTCGAGACGGGCGTCGCGCTGCCGGCGGGGCTCCTCGCGCGGATGCGCGCCGCCGGCCTCGTCGCGTCGAGCTCGCACCCCGTGGCGAGCGCTCCGGCGGGCGACGGTTCGCAGAAGCTCGGGTTGCGCCTCGCGGACGGACGCACCGTCGAGTGCGTGGTGCTGCCCGCCGAGAAGGGGCTCCACTCGGTCTGCGTCTCGAGCCAGGTCGGCTGCCCGGTCGGCTGCCCCTTCTGCGCGAGCGGCGTCGGCGGACTGGTGCGCAACCTCGCTGCGCACGAGATCGTCGAGCAGTTCGCCCACGCGCGCGCCGTCGCCGACGTGCGCCGCGCCGTGGTGATGGGGATCGGCGAGCCGCTCCTCAACTTCGAGAACGTCGTCGCTGCGCTCGACGTGGTGGTCGCGGAGATGGGGCTCGCCCCCACGCGGCTCGTGATCTCGAGCGTCGGCTTCCCGGAACGGGTGCGGCGCCTCGCGGCGAGCGGACGGCGCTTCGGACTCGCGATCTCGCTGCACGCGGTGGGCGACGACCTGCGCGAACGGCTGGTGCCGATGATGAAGGGCGTGCCGGTGCGCGACGTCGTCGCGGCGGCGCGCGCGTGGGCGGAGGCGACCCGCGGCCGCGTGCAGTTCGAGTACGTCGTGCTGGCCGGCGTGAACGACGATCTCGCCGCGGTCGACGAGCTCGCGCGGCTCGTCGGCGGCTTCCCGAGCTACGTCAACTTCATCCCGTGGAACCGCGTCGAGGGGATGGACTTCGCGCCTCCGGACGAGGCGCGCGTCGTCGCGCTCGTACGCCGCGCGCGCGAGCTCGGCCTGGTGGCGACGCGGCGGCGCACGCTGGGCGACGCGGCGGCCGCGGCGTGCGGTCAGCTGCGGCGCGGGCTCGAGGGCGCCCGCGCCGCGGAGCCGCCACGCGTCACGAGCCCGCCTTCGCGTCCGCGCCCGCCGTCCTGATCGCGAACGTGCCGGCCGGCAGCTCGACGTCGAGCTCGGCGCGGTCGATGTGAAGTACGAGGTCGCCGACGTTCGGCTCGCTCGCCATGCGATCGAGGACGACCTTCCAGCCGTTGCCGACGTCCTTCAGCGTCACGCGCGCGAACGGCAGCGAGTTCGGGATGCCGGGGAAGGCGCCCTTGCCCTCGACGTGCGTCGGCAGGTGCGTGGACGGCGCGACGTAGAGGTCGATCGCCTCGCCGCCTTCCGGCTTCACGCGCCAGTGCTCGTGGGGAGCCGGCGCCTGCGCCGGTCCGCCGACGAGGCCCGCCAGCGACGGCGGCGCCGCGGCGAGCAGCGGCAGGCCGAGCGCCGACGCCCTCACGATCCCGACGACCTCGCACTCCTCCGAATGGTCCTGCCAGCTCCCCGACTCGACGAACGGGTTGCGCAGCAGCAGCTCGGCGCACTCGCCGGGCTTCAGCGTCTGGAAGCCCCGGAAATGGTCGTCCGACCAGCCGCGGCGGCCGTCCACGACGGTGGTCGAGCGGCCGAACGGGCCGACGTCGTAATCGATGCGCAGCCGGTCGGCGCCCTGCGCGACGAGGACGTAGCTTCCGGTCGTGCCCGCCTGCGGGAAGCGCATCGTCCCGGTGAGGCGGATCGTCTTCACCGCCTCCCCGTTCGCGGCGCCGAGCGCGGCGAGGCGCGCCGCCTCGAGCTCCTCCACGGACTGGTCGGGCGGGGTCGGCGGCGCAGGCGGCGGCAGCGGCGTCATGCGGAACGCGTCGCCGTTGCGCGTCAGCGTGAGCGACTGCACGTTCCCCTTGTCGTCGCGGTCGATCGTCAGCCAGGCGTCGGTCTCCTCGCGCAGCCAGAAGCGGCCGTCGGCCGCCGGCCACGAGAGCGTGTAGTTCGCCGTCGCGACCTGGCCGAGCGCGGGCGGGACGACCAGCACGAGGCGCTCGCCGACGCGCTGCAGCGCGCGCGGCGGGACGCCGATGCGCCCCTCCGAGTAGACGCCGAGCCACGCCTTCGTCGCGTCCTCGGCGAGCGCCGCCCCCTCCTCGATCTTGCGCCGCTCCTTCCACGGTCCGAGCACGGCGTTCCAGACCAGGTCGAGGATCGAGGCCTGGAGCTGCGACACGCTCACGTTGGAGAGCATGACGAGCCCGAGGTGGTACTCGGGCAGCAGGGCGACCACGGCGGAGAAGCCCGGCACGTTGCCGCCGTGCTCGACCACGAGATGGCGCTTGCCGGCGGGATCGCGCCAGCTCTGCGTGTCGGCCGCCATCCCCTGGTGCTTCGGGTCCTTGGACTTCGCCGCCTTCTCCGCCGCGATCTCGGCGTCGCCGGGATGGAGGAACCAGCCCTGGCCGTAGTTCGGGACGAGGTCGTCGTCGTCGCGCCACAGCTCGTCGAACTCGCTCTCCCGGACCAGCCGCGTCCCCTCGAAGGTGCCGCGCGCGAGGAGGAAGCGGACCCAGCGCGCCATGTCGGAGACGGTCGAGACGATCGAACCCGCGGGCGCCATGTTGTCGACGGTGATGAAGGGCGTGAGCTCGAAGTCGTTCTTCTTCTCGTCCCAGTCGTAGCCCTTCGAGAGGTTCGCGTCGGCGCGCGCGAACGCGGAGGTCGTGCCGCTGCGCTTCATGCCGAGCGGGTCGAAGATGCGCGTCTGGATCAGCGCGTCCCAGCTCTTGCCGGCGACGGCGGCGGCGCACTCGCCCGCGCAGAGGAACATCGCGTTGTTGTACTGCCAGCGCGGCGCGGCCTTCTTCGGCTCCGGGGCCCAGAAGCCCGCGTTGGGCTCGGTGACGGCGATGTTGCGCAGCAGCTGCTCGCGCGTCGCCGGCGCGCCGATCCACGCGATGTCGGTGCGCGTGAGCCCGGTGCGGTGCGCCATCAGGTCGCACAGCGTCGCGTGCGCGTCGGCGTCGGGGTCCTTGAACTTGAACCACGGCAGGTACGCGGCCGGCCGCTCGCGGAACGAGAGCTTCCCCTCGTCGGCCAGCATCGCGACCAGCATCGACGTGAACGCCTTGGTGGTGCTGCCGACGCCGTAGAGCGTGTTCTCGTCGCAAGGCAGGTTCTTCTCGCGGTCGCGCAGGCCGAAGCCGCGCGCGAGGACGACCTGGTCGTCTTTCACGACCGCGAGCGAGAGGCCGCTGATCTTGAGCTGCGCCCGCAGCTGCTCGACGTCGTCGCACAGGCGCGCGAGCCGCTGTTCGAGCGTGGGAGCGGTCGGCGGTGCCGACAGCTGCGCCGACGGCGGCGCCGACTGTCCGGCGGCGAGCGGAAGGACGGACGCGACGGCGGCCAGCGCGACGGCGGTCAGCGCGACGACGGGACGCGCGACGATGGGACGCACGATGACCTCCTGACGGCGTCGCGTCGGGAGCGGCGACGGACGCGGGCGAGCAATCTACCGCGCGGCGGCGCGGCCGGTTCCGGCGCGCTGCGGCCCGGATCAGGCGCGCTTGGGCTGGAAGATGTGCACCGCCATGCCGTGCACCGCCTCGGCCGCCTCCATGACGACCTCGGGCAGCGTCGGGTGGGCGTGGATCGTGGAGGCGAGGTCCTCGACGGTCGCCCCCATCTCGAGTGCGAGACCCGCCTCCGCGATCAGCTCGCTCACGTCGGGTCCGACCATGTGGACGCCGAGCACGACGTCGGTCTTCTTGTCGGCGACCACCTTGACGAAGCCGTCGGTGTCGTCGCGCGTCATCGCGCGCCCCGACGCGGCGAACGGGAAGCGGCCGGTGACCGGCGTGTAGCCCTTCTCGACCGCCTGCGGCTCGGTGAGGCCGACCGACGCGACCTCCGGGTCGGTGAAGATCACGGCCGGGATCCCGACCGGGTCGAAGGCGGCCGACTTGTCGCCGGCGATCGCCGCGGCCGCGACGAGCCCCTCGCGGCTCGCCTTGTGGGCGAGCATCGGCTGGCCGGCGACGTCGCCGATCGCGTAGACGTGGGCGGCGCTCGTCCGCCGCTGCCCATCGACCCGGATGAAGCCTTTCGGATCGGGTTGGATCCCGACCGTCTCGAGGCCGAGGTTCTCGCTGTTCGGCCGGCGGCCGACGGTCGAGAGGATCTGGTCGACTTCGAAGAGCTCCTTCTGCCCGTCCTTCTCGACGGTGACGGCGAGCGCGCCGCCCTTGCGCTCGTAACCGAGCGCCTTGGCGTTGGTGCGCACCTGGATGCCGCGCTTCGCCAGCGACTTCGAGACGACCAGCGCGCAGTCGGACTCGGTGCCGGGCAGGATCGACGGCAGCATCTCGACCACCGTCACGGCGCTCCCGATCTTCGAATAGAAGATGCCGAGCTCGAGCCCGATGTAGCCGCCGCCGATCACGAGGAGGCGCTTGGGGATGCGCGCCGGCGCGAGCGCGCCGGTGCTCGACCAGACCTCCTTCTCGTCGAACTTGAAGCCGGGGATCTCGATCGGGCGCGAGCCGGTGGCGAGGATCGCGTCGCCGTACTGGACAACGGTCGTCCCGTCCTTGCCCTTCACCTCGAGCCGGCCCGGACCGGCGAGCTTCGCGTCGCCCGCGATCGTCTCGATCCCGTGGCGCTTGAAGAGCGACGACACGCCGCCCGTCAGCTGCTTCACGATCGAGCCCTTCCAGCCGACCAGCGTCGCGAGGTCGACCTCGACCTTCCCCGCGATCTTGAGCCCGAGCTTGCCGGCGTGCTCGATCCTCTCCTTGAGGCCGCCGGCCGCGATCAACGCCTTGCTCGGGATGCAGCCGACGTTGAGGCAGACGCCGCCGACCTGGTCGCGCTCGACGACGAGCACCTTCTTTCCGAGCTGGGCCGCGCGTATTGCAGCGACGTAGCCGCCCGGTCCGGCGCCGACGACGACGACCTGAACGCTCTTCTCGGCCATGGTCTCCCTCGCGAAAGCTGGATCGGGTCAGCGGCCGTGCGCGCGCGCCGCGGTGGGCGCGCCGCCCTCGCCGAGCGAGCGCAGGAGCTCCTCGCGCTGCGCCAGGAGCTGCGGAGTCGGCGTCGCGAAGACGTCCTCGACGAGCGACTCCGGCGGCGGCTCGGGCAGCGCCTCGGCCTCGGTGATCGCGGCGGAGATCGCCGCCTGGAACTCCTCCTCGAGACGCTCCTCCTTCGCCTTCGTGAGGAGCCCGCGCGCGAGCAGATGGCGGCGCATGCGGTCGATCGGGTCGAGCTGCTCCCACTTCGCGACCTCGGAGGAGTCGCGGTACTTGGTCGGGTCGTCCGACGAGGAGTGGCCCATGCGGCGATAGGTGAGCGCCTCGAGGAAGGTCGGGCCGCCGCCGCCGCGCGCGCGCTCCACGGCGCGCTTCGTCGCGAAGTGGACGGCGAGCACGTCGTTGCCGTCGACGCGCACGCCCGGCATGCCGTAGGCGACCGCCTTCGCGGCGAGCGTGCGCGCCGCCGTCTGGCGGCTCACCGGCACCGAGATCGCCCACTGGTTGTTCTGGCAGACGAAGACGACCGGCGCCTTCCAGACCGCCGCAAAGTTGAGCGCACAGTGGAAGTCGTGCTCCGACGTCGCGCCGTCGCCGAGGTAGCCGATTGCGACGACCGGATCGCGCTTGAGCTTCGCGGCCAGGGCGATGCCGGTCGCGTGCACGATCTGGGTCGCGATCACGCTCGACATCGAGATGAAGTTGCCGGCGCGGAAGGTGTGGTGGCACGGCATCTGGCGGCCGCGGCTCGGCTCGCCGTCGCGCGCCATGCACTGCGCGATCAGGCGCGCGAGCGGGAGCCCGCGCCAGACCGCCACGCCGGCCTCGCGCAGCGCGGGCGCGACCCAGTCCTGCGCGGTCGCGGCGGCGGCGCTGCCGATGATGGCCGCCTCCTGCCCGGTCGACTGGCCGTAGAACCCGATGCGCCCCTGCCGCTGCAGGTTGAGCATGCGGCCGTCGAGCAGGCGGACCTCCAGCATCCCCTTGAACAGCGCGAGCAGCGTCGCGTCGGGCAGGTCGGGCCCGCTTCCTTCGCCGAGCCACGCGCCGTCGGGCGCGAGCAGGCGCAGCGGCGCGTCGCCGCGCGTCGGCGCCTCGTCGCGCGTCCAGCCGCCGTTCGCCGAGGCCGCTCGGAGGGTCTTCGCGCGCGGCGCGCTCACGGGCTCCGCGCGCTTCACGGCTTTCACGGGCTTCGCGATCCGCGGCGGCGCGGCGCGCCGGCGGACGCGCGCCGGAGCCGGCGCGCGCTGCGGTACGGACGGTCGCTTCTTCTTTCCCGCGCTCACAACGACCCGAGCAGCAGGCGCCGCGGATCCTCGAGCAGCTGCAGGACCTCGTTCATGAAGCGCGCGCCGGTCGCGCCGTCGACGACGCGATGGTCGATCGAGACCGACAGGTACATCGTCTTCCGGATCACGATGGCGCCGTTCTTCACGACGGCGCGATCGGCGATCTTGTGCACGCCCAGGATCGCGACCTCGGGCCAGTTGATGACCGGCGTGGCGAAGAGGCCGCCGATGTTGCCGGCGTTGGTGATCGTGAACGTCGAGCCGCTCACCTCGTCGAGCGAGAGCTTCGACTCGCGCGCGCGCGCGGTCAGGTCCTGCACCGCGGCGCCGAGGTTCAGGAGCGTGCGGCGGTCGGCGTCCTTGATCACCGGGACGACGAGCCCCTGGTCGGTGTCGCAGGCGAAGCCGATGTGCCAGTAGTTCTTGACGACGATCTCCTGCTTCTCGTCGTCGAGCGTCGCGTTCAGCATCGGGAACTTCTTCAGCGCCGCGATCGTCGCCTGGATGATGAACGGCATGTAGGTGAGCTTGACGCCCTTCTCGGCGGCGCTCGGCTTCAGGGCCTCGCGCAGATCGACGAGATTCGTCGCGTCGAGCTCGTCGACGTAGGTGAAGTGCGCCGCGGTCGCCTTGCTCTTGTGCATGCGCTCGGCGATGCGCTTGCGGATGCCGCGGAGCGGCAGCCTCTCCTCGGTGGCGCCGCCGGCGACCGGCGCGGGCGCGACGGGTCGGGCGAGCGTCGGCGCGGCACGGGACGGCGCGGCGGGCGCGGCGGAGCGGCCGGCGGCGCGCGACTGCACGAAGTGGTCGAGGTCGTTGCCGCTCACGCGGCCGGCGGGGCCGGAGCCGGCCACCTCCCGCAGGTCGATGCCGAGCTCGCGCGCACGGCGCCGCACGGCGGGAGCCGCGAGGACGCGCTCGCCGGACGGCGCGGCGACGGCGACGCCGCCGTTGCCGCCGTCCGCGATCGGCGCGGCAGCACGCGCCGGCGCCGCCGCGGACGCGGACGCGGACGCGGATGCGGATCCGGACGCGGCCGCCGCCGGCTTCGGCGCCGGCGCGGCGGGGCGATCGGTCGGGGCGCCGGCCGAGGCGGTCGCGGCCTGCGCCTTCGGGAGCGCCGCGCCCGACCCTCCCGCCGTCTCGATCACGGCGATGACGGCGCCGACCGGTGCGGTCGCGCCGGCCGCGAACTTGATCGAGGCGATCTTCCCGCTCGCCGGCGCGGTGATCTCGACGGTCGCCTTGTCGGTCATCACCTCGACGAAGGGATCGTTCTCCTTGACCGTCTGGCCCTCCTGCACGTGCCAGCGGGTGATCTCGCCTTCGGCGATCCCCTCGCCGATGTCGGGCAGCTTGAACTCGAGTGCCAAGGCTGTTGCTCCAGTCGGAGGGCACGGCCGATCGGCGGGAGATCGGCGCCGCGCCCCTTCATCATGCGATCCGCGCGGCGTCCGTCAGAACTTCCAGACCTTGAGCACGGCCTCGCGGATGCGGCCGGGCTCGGGCATGTAGAGGCTCTCGAGAGCGTACGGGAACGGCGTGTCGAAACCGGTGACGCGGACGATGGGCGCCTCGAGCCACTCGATGGCGCGCTCGGCGAGGATCGCGCTGATCTCGCCGCCGAAGCCGCTGGTCTTGGGCGCCTCGTAGACGACGACGGCGCGGCCGGTCTTCTTCACCGACTCGAGGATCGTCACCTCGTCGAGCGGGACGAGCGTGCGGCAGTCGACGATCTCGCACTCGATGCCGTCCTGCGCGCACTGCTCGGCCGCCTTCTGGCAGATCGAGACCATCGAGCCCCACGCGATCAGCGTGACGTGCTTGCCCTCCCGCGCGATGCGCGCCTGGCCGAGGGGCACGGTGTAGTCGCCGGCCGGGACCTCCTCCTTCAGGGTTCGATAGATCAGCTTCGGCTCCATGAAGAGCACCGGATCGGGATCGCGGATGCTCGACAGGAGGAGCCCCTTCGCCTCGGACGGCGAAGAGGGGACGACGACCTTCAGCCCCGGCGTGTGGGTGAAGTAGGTCTCCGGGCTCTGCGAGTGGTAGTGGCCGCCGCGGATGCCGCCGCCGATCGGCGTGCGGATCGTCATCGGGCAGGTGTACTCGCCGCCGGAGCGGTAGCGCATCTTCGCCGCCTCGCTGACGATCTGGTCGAAGGCGGGATAGATGAAGTCGCCGAACTGGATCTCGGGGACCGGCACGAGGCCGTAGAGCGCCATGCCGATCGCGGCGCCGATGATCCCCGACTCGGCGAGCGGCGTGTCGATCACGCGGTCGCCGCCGAACTCCTTCCACAGGCCGCCGGTGCAAGCCTGAATCGCCAACTGCGCGCCGACGTCCTCGCCGAGCACGACGATGCGGTCGTCGCGCCGCATTTCGGTCTTGAGCGCGTCGTTCACCGCTTCCCAGAGGGTCATCACCGCCATCGCACTCGCTCCACTCTGCCGCGGCCCGCGCCGCGCCGCGTCGCTTCCGTCCCGCTCAGAGCGGGAACTCCCCGTGATGGCCCTTGCTCACGACGCCGCGCTGCAGCGCGTCCTTGAGCGCCTCGTGCTGCGCGTCGAGCTGCGGCGTCCGCTGCGCGAAGACGTCCTCGAAGAGCGTCGAGACGGCGGGCGGCCCCATCTTCTCCGCCGCGTCGATCGCGGCCTGCAGCTCGTCCGCGCAGCTCTTGCGCACCGCCTCGTCGTCCTTGGCCGACAGGAGCTTCTTCTGGGTCAGGTAGCGCTTGAAGCGATCGATCGGGTCCTTCTTGCGCCACGCCTCGCAGAGCGCCGGGTCGCGGTAGCGCGACGCGTCGTCGGAGGAGCTGTGCGCGCCGATGCGGAAGGTCACCGACTCGATCAGCGTCGGGCCGTGGCCGGCGCGCGCGCGCGCGACCGCCTGCTTCGCCGCGGCGTAGACGGCCAGCACGTCGTTGCCGTCGACGCGCACGCCGGGCATCCCGTACGCCTCGGCCTTGACGGCGATCGACGCGGAAGCGGTCTGTCCCTCGAGCGGAACGGAGATCGCCCAGCCGTTGTTCTCGCACACGAAGACGCACGGCGACGCGAAGACGCCGGCGAAGTTGAGCCCCGTGTGGAAGTCGTTGGCCGAGGTCGCGCCGTCGCCGAACCAGGTCATGACGACGCGCGGATCCTTGCGGATCTTCATCGCCATGGCGGTGCCGGTCGCCTGGATGATCTGCGTCGCGATCGGGCTCGAGATGCTGACCAGGTTCACCTTCTTGAAGCTGTAGTGGACCGGCATCTGGCGGCCGCGCGTGTTGTCGGCGGCGTTCGCGTAGCACTGGTGCATCATCTCGACGACCGGCACGCCGCGCAGCAGCGCGATGCCGGGGTCGCGATACGACGGGTAGACCCAGTCGTCCGCGCCGAGCGCGAACGCCGACCCGACGTGCGACGCCTCCTGCCCCTCGGCGGGGACGTAGAAGCCGATGCGGCCCTGCCGCTGCAGCTTGATCGCGCGCTCGTCGAGCAGGCGCGTCATCACCATCACGCGATAGAGCTTGCGCAGGTCGGCGTCGGAGAGGTCGGGCGGCGCTGTGGTGGCCGTCGCGCCGCCCGGCTCGGACATCACCTGGAGCAGATCGGGCGTCATGCGGCCTCCCGACTCACGCGGTTTCTTGCGGTTCTGCGGCATGCGACCGGCCATCGAGCAGGCTCTCGACGAAGAGCTCGCCCGCCTTGTACGAGCTGCGGACGAACGGGCCCGACGCGACGTGCAGGAAGCCGGCGGCGCGCGCGACGCGGCCGAGCTCGGCGAAGCGATCGGGCGTCACGTATTCGGCGACCGGCCGGTGCTTCAGCGTCGGACGCAGGTACTGGCCGAGCGTGAGGAGCTGCACGCCGACGCGCAGCAGGTCGTCGAACGCGGCGCGCAGCTCCGCCTCCGTCTCGCCGTGGCCGAGCATGAGCGACGACTTGGTGAGCGCGTCGGGCCGCAGCTCCTTCAGCCGCCGCAGCACGCGCAGCGACTGGTCGTACCCGGCGCGCGGGTCGCGGACGCCGGGAGTCAGCCGCCGGACGGTCTCGACGTTGTGCGCGAGGACGTCGGCGCCGGACGCCGCGATCGTCGCGAGGCACGACTCTTCGGCGCGGAAGTCGGGGATCAACGTCTCGACGCGGATCCCGTCGACGTGGCTCTTCAGGTGCGCGACCGTGCGCGCGAAGTGGGCGGCGCCCTGATCGGGGAGGTCGTCGCGGTCGACGGAGGTGAGGACGACGTAGGTGAGTCCCATCTGCCGGACGGCGTCGAGGACCTTCTGCGGCTCGTCCTCGTCGAGCGGCTCGCCGCGCCGCGCCGTCTTGACGGAGCAGAAGCTGCAGCCCCGGGTGCACAGCTCGCCGAGCAGCATGAATGTCGCGGTGCCGCCGCTCCAACACTCGGAGAGATTCGGGCAGCGCGCCTCCTCGCAGACGGTCGTGAGGCGCAGGCCGTCGACCAGCCGACGGAGCTGTTGAAACCGCTCGCCGGACGGCGGTCGGATCTTCAACCATTCCGGGAGGGTCGCGCGTGCCGTCAGTGCGGTCTCCAGACCTCGTCGAGCCCCCTTCCCGGAATCGGCGATGAAGCGCTCCGATCGACGGAAGTCGTTTTGATTCAACGACTTATGGAATCGACGAAAGGGTGCAGAAGCATATCCGCGCGACGCCGACTTTCAAGGTGAACGGCGCCCGGGCGCGTGAGCGGGGATCGGCTTGCCGAAGAACGCCGAACACCGCGCGGCGTTCATTCACTCGTGAAGCAGTGATCGAACCGCACCCCCCCCCCGGCCGGGAAGACGGAAGCGGCTCGTGAATCCAAACCGCACGAAATTGGAACGCCATTCGAGGCATCTGCCGGTACGTCGATGCGAATCGACCGAGGGATGAAGAGGAAGAAGAGTGGATCGGATGAAGGAAGGGAGCTTCGCATGAACGCCAGCGAAGTCCATGGCAGGCTTTCGAAGGAGATCCGCGACGAGGTCGCTGCTGTACGGCAGTGCGGTGCGCTCACATAAAAAAAGCTCGACCGGATCCTCGCCTCGTTCGACGTCGCCGACTACGACGCCCACCTCGAAGCGCTCGTCATCGAGCTTGAGACGCTACCGTTGCAGCGTCCGGCCGAAGCGCTCCACGAGGACGCCTATCCGCACGGACTGCCCGGCGCGGGCCGCATCTCGAAGCGCTACCTCCAGGAGCTCGACCGCTTCCCGGAGATGACGCGCGAGCTGGAGGTCGCCGCGGCGCGGCGGCTCGAGCTCGCGGCGCAGCGGCTCGCCGCCGCCGAGTTCCGTTCGCCGGCCGCCTTCTCGGCGCGGCGCGACGAGTTCCGGCAGATCCACGACGACTTCGTGGAGCGCAACCTCCACCAGGTCGTCTCCGAGGTGTACGCCTACCGGACCTACCACGTCCAGCTCGACGACCTGATCCAGGAGGGCAACGCGGCCCTCATGCACGCGGTCGACAAGTTCGACTGGCGCCACGGCGTCCGCTTCCGGACCTACCTCGCGTGGTGGATCAAGCAGGCGGTCGAGCGCTACCTCGCCGCGCAGAAGGGGGCGGTCCGCGTCCCCCACCACCTGCAGCAGAAGCTGCGGCGGCTGAAGCGGACGGGCAAGCTGCCCGGCGGATTCGACCGCGACGTCACGCTCGACCAGGTGGCGAGCGCCTTCGAGTTCGACCGCGACCACGCTGGCCGCCTCGTCGAAGCGAGTCGGACCTCCTACTCGCTCGACCAGCCCCTCGAGGAGGACGGCGACACGTTCAAGGAGCTGCTCTCCGAGACGTGGGAGCCGACGGACGGCGACCGGCCGGGGATCCTGCAGAACCGGATCCAGCACCTGCTCGCCGACCTCGACGACCGCGAGCGCAAGGTCTTGAAGCTGCGCTTCGGCCTCGACGGGCGGAAGTCGCGGACGCTCGAGGAGGTGGGCAAGGAGCTCCACCTCTCGCGCGAGCGCAGCCGCCAGATCCAGCAGCGGGCGCTGGTGAAGCTGCGCCAGCGGATCGCACGGACGCGGATGCAGGACGAGATCTGACCGACCCGAAAGCCTAATGAGGTCGCGAAGCCCAGAGCTCGACGGAGCTCCGGGCCCCCGGCATTCTGGGTCGGCTCGGAACCGCGCGGAACGCGCCGATCAGGGAGTGTCCTTGGAGCTCACGCAGGTCTCGGCCCGCTTCTTCCTCGAGCTCGCGCTCGGCCTCTTCTCCGGCCTGCTGGTGGTCGACCGCCGGGCGATCGGCGCCGGCTTCACGCGCCTCCTGGTCGCCTTCGCGCTCGCGAGCCTGATCCCGGGCCTGCTCCTGACGCGCGGCGCGTCCGCCTCCTCTCCTGGCAGCGCGTGCGCCATCGCCTTCGCGCTCCTCGGCGTCGCCCTCCTGTTCGGCGCGGGCCGCATGAAGCCGGCGCTCGAGACCGCCGTGATCGCAGCCACCTCGGCGTGCGGCGCCGCGGCGCTCCTCCTGGCCGTGCGCGCGCAGGTCCCGCACGAGAGCGCGGCGGCGCTGCCGCTCGCGTGCGCGTCGAGCCTGGGGTCGACGCTCGTCCTCGGCTGGGTCGTCGGCGCGATGATCCTCGGCCACTGGTACCTGGTCACGCCCGACCTTCCGGTCGCCCACCTCGGCCGCCTCACCTTCGCCGCGCTCGCCGCGACCTACGTGAAGCTCGCGCTGCTGGCGGTCACCGCGTGGTGGTTCCGCGACCGCCTCGGCGAATCGGCGCGGAGCTTCGCGGCCGTCCTCGGATTCGGCGGCGGCGGCGGCCCGTTCCAGAGCCAGCTCGACTTCCTCTGGCTCCTCGCGCGCCTGCTGATCGGCCTGGTCGGTCCGTTGGCTCTCTGCCACATGACGCTCGCGACCGTCCGCCTCAAGGCGACGCAGCCGGCCACCGGCATCCTCTACGCGGCGACGGTCATGGTGCTCATGGGCGAGCTCTTCGCCTTCGTGGGAGAGCGCAGCTTCGCGGTGGTGCTGTGACCCCGACCGTCGCGTTCGCCTGCCGGCAGTGCGGCCGTCCGGTCGAGCGCCCGTTCCCGGCGGCCGAGCCGCAAGCACCCTGCGCCGCCTGCGGCAAGCCGGCGGAGCTCGACGCGGCCGCGTTCGTCGAAGGCGCCATCGCGAGCTGCCCCGTCTGCCGCTGCCCGATGCTCTACCGGCAGCGCGACTTCAACCAGAAGGTCGGGCTCGCCGTCGTCGTCGTCGCGGCCGTGCTGGCGCCGTTCACCTGGTACGTGAGCCTCGGCGTCGCCGCGCTGATCGACGCGCTGCTCTACAAGCTGTCGGGCGAGGTCGTCGTGTGCTACCGCACGCAGTGCCGGGCCCACGTGCGCGGACTCGCACCCGGTCCGAAGGTCGGCCCGTTCGACCTCTCGATCCACGACTACTACCGGATGCTCGCGCGGCGGGAGGAGCAGGGGCTCGAGGGTCCCGATCCGTCGACCGGCCCGCCGCTCGACTCGATGTCGCGCCACTGACCGCGGCGCCGGCGCCGTTTCCGGCCCCGCTAACATCCCCCGCCCTCGAATTGCCTCTTTGGGAGGTTCCATCGCCCCGCCATGCGACCGCAAGAGCTCCACGACGAAGCTGCTCGCCGCGGCGCCGCCTTCGACGCCGCGCCGCCGAACGCTCCGCTCCACTTCGGCGACCCGGAGCGCGAGGCCGCTGCCGCCTTCGGGTCGGGCGTCGTCCGTGCGCAGGCGCGGCGCGCGATCGTCTCGGTGCGCGGCAAGGACCGCCTCGAATTCGTGAACCGCATGTCGACCAACGACGCGCGCACCATCGCGGACGGCGTCGGCATCGCGGCGGTCCTGCCGACGGCGAAGGGGCGCATCGTCGACTACGTGCGGGTCGCCCCGCGCAGCGACGCCCTGCTCCTGCTCGGGAGCGACGGGCAGGGCGCGGCGCTCAAGTCGTGGCTCGAGAAGTACGTCGTGATGGAGGAGCTCGCACTCGACGACCTCTCCGAGTCGGAGACGTCGCTCCTCCTGCTCGGTCCGCGCGCGGCCGACGCCGCAAAGCGCGTCCTCGGCGTCGCGCCCGCCGCCGCGAGCGGCGGCTTCTCCGTCGCGCACGTCTCCTTCGCCGGCGCCTCCGTCACGGTGCTGGGCGAGGGCGAGCCGCCGCTGCACGGCCTCGAGGTCGTCGTCCCCTCCGCCGCCGCGGGCCGCCTCTTCGCCGCGCTCTGCGACGCCGGCCTCGCGCCGATCGGCGAGCAGGCGTTCGCGCAGGTCCGCGTCGAGCTCGGCATCCCGGGCTTCGGCCGCGAGCTCACCGAGAACGTCAATCCGCTCGAGGCGAGCCTCCTCCCCGCGATCTCCTTCACCAAGGGCTGCTACATCGGACAGGAGGTGGTCGCGCGCCTCAACAACTACTCGAAGGTCCAGCGCCGACTGGTCGGCGTGAAGTTCCCGGCGAGCGTCGACCCGGCGGGCGTCAACGAGATCTTCTGGGACCTCCTGCGCGTCGGCCACGCGACCAGCGCCGTCCGCTCGCGCCGGCTCGACGCCACCCTCGCGCTCGCCTTCGTCAAGACCGAGTACGCGAAGGCCGGGACGCCGGTCTACACCGTCGTCGGCGGCGAGCAGCTGCACGGGACGCTCGCCGACGTGCCGTTCCGCTGAGCCGTCGCGACGGCGCGAAGAGCTAGTCCCAGTCGTTCTCGCCGACGCGGCGCTGCCGCTTGTGGGTCGAGCGCCGCCGCTTCGACTCGGAGTGGCGCCGCTTCGAGCCGGCGGTCGGCTTCGTCGCCTTGCGTTCGCGCGGGCGCACCATCGCGTCGCGCAGCAACTCGGCGAGCCGCGCGCGCGCCGCCGAGAGGTTCTGCGGTTGCGACCGGTGGCGCTCGGAGGAGACGACGAGCTCGCCCTCGTTCGTGAGCCTCGTCGCGAGCTTCTCGAGGAGCAGCGGCCGCGCCCATTCCGGCACCGCCAGCGAATGGGCGACGTCGAAGCGCACGGTCGCCTTCGTCTCGACCTTGTTCACCTTCTGCCCGCCCGGCCCGCCCGAGCGGCTGTAGGAGACCGCGAGCTCGCGTGCCGGGATCGTCATCCCGAATCCGACGACCAGGTCGCTCATCATCACGCGGCTCCGTCGTTGGCGTCGGCTCCGTCGTCCACGCGGCGGCGCGCGCGGCTCATGCCGGCGGCCGCGGCGGCGTCACGCCCGCGACATCGCCCGGCGCGTCGAAGTCCGCGACGACCGCCGGATCGTCGACGACGACGTGCAGCACCCGCTTCGGATCGCGGCGGAGCACGACGTGGCCCGGCTCGTCGTCGCGCAGCGCGGCGAATTCGCGGCGCACCGCGCCGTCGCCGAGCAGTGGGTGGCCGCGCCGACCCGCGTGGCTCGGGACGACCAGCGCGACGCCGCGCTCGCGCGCGCGGAACGCCGCGAGCAGCGTCGCGAACGTCGCTTCCGCGACGTGCGCATGGTCCACCGGCCAGAGCGCCAATGCGCTTCCCTCCGGAAGCGCCGCCGCGCCGACCCGCAGCGACGACGACTGCCCGCGTTCGGGGGCCGGGTTCACGACGACCTCGCGCTCGTCGAGGGGCACGCGCGCGCGGATCGCTTCGGCATGGAAGCCGAGCACCACGCGCACCGGCAGCCGCTGCGCGCGCGCGAGGCGCAGCACGCGGGCGAGCGCGAGCTCGCCGGCGACCTCCGCGAGCGCCTTCGGGAAGCCCATCCGCGACGAGCGGCCGGCCGCGAGCACGACCACGTGCACGTCGTCCTCCCGCTGCGCGTCGCTGCCGCTCGCCATCGATCCGATCATCGCGCCCGCGCGCGCCGCCGTCGCGCGCGATGCGCGAACCGGACGACGTGCACGACTACGTGCACGCCGCCGTCACGCGCGGCGCGCGAGCCGGACGACGTTCTCCAGCAGGCGCGGCCCGTCGGGCGATCCGATCGACTCGGGGTGGAACTGCACCGCCCAGGCCGGCCGCCCGTCGGCGGCGAGCGCCATGACCTCGTCGCGCGGCGACCAGGCGATCGGCCGCCAAGGGGCGCGCAGCGTCGCCCCGTCCGCCACCAGCGAGTGGTACCGCATCATGGGCGTCCCGCTCGCAACCCCCTCGAACAGGGCGTGCCCGTCGTGGCGCACCGCGACCGGCTTGCCATGCACCGGCTCGTGCGCGGCGACGACGCGGCCGCCCGCGTGCACCGCGAGCAGCTCGAGCCCGAAGCAGACACCGAAGAGCGGCGCCGACGGCGGCAGCGCGCGCAGCAGCTCGAGCGTCCTCCCGCTGGCCGCCGGATCGGCGGGATGGCCGGGTCCGGGGCTCAGCACCAGGAGGTCGGGCGGGCGCGCCGCGACCCCCGCGACGTCGATCGCGCGGCTGTCGACGACCTCCGGCTCGCTCGCCGCGAGCGCCCCGAACGCGTGCACCAGGTTCCAGGTGAACGAGTCCTGGTGGTCGACGACGAGGATCCTCACCCGCCGCCCCCGCGCGGCGCCGCGCACGCGGCGAGCGCCGCGAGCGGCGCCGCCGCCTTCGCGAGGCACTCGGCGTACTCCGACCCGACCTCGGAGTCCCAGACGATCCCGCTGCCGACCTGGACGCGCGCCGTGCCGCGCGCGAGCAGCAGCGTCCGGATCACGACCGAGAGGTCGACGCGGCCGTCGGCGCTCCAGTACCCGAGCGCACCGGCGTACGGGCCGCGCGGCCCCGCCTCGAGCGCGCGCAGCAGCTCGACGCTCCGCGTCTTGGGCGCGCCGGTCATCGAGCCGGGCGGGAACGCCGACGCCAGCAGATCGGCGCGCGTGCGGCCGGGCGCCAGCTCGCCTTCGATGACGGAGACGAGCTGCAGCAGCGTCGCCGTCTCCTCGAGCAGCGCCGCCTTCGTCGCGCGCACGCTGCCGATCCGGCAGACGCGGCCGAGGTCGTTGCGCAGCAGGTCGGCGATCATGAAGTTCTCGGCGAGCATCTTCTGCGACGCGACCAGCTCGCGCGCCGCCTGCGCGCGCGCGACGCGGTCGGACGGCCGCGCCGCAGTGCCCTTCATCGGGCGCGCCTCGACGCGGCCGCGCGCGTCGACGGCGAGGAACCGCTCCGGCGAGCTCGAGACGATGGCGCCGAAGGGCGCCTCGACGTGGGCCGCGAAGGGCGCTGGGTTCGCGCGGCGCAGCTTGCGCTGCAGCGCGAGGGGATCGCCCGCGAAGGGCCGCTCGATCGGGAAGGTGAAGCAGAGCTGGTAGCTGTCGCCCCGCGCCAGCGCGGCGCGCGCCTCCGCGAACTTCGCGGAGTAGTCGTCGAACGAGAAATCGCCGTCCTGTGCGGGCGGCGCGGCGCGTCCACGGTCCGTTTCGGCGGCGCCGCTCCCGGCTCCGGCGCGCGCCGCGGCCGTGAGCTCCGCCGCGAGCTCCTCTCCCGCCGCGCCGTCGGCCGTCCAGAGGCGCGGCGCCGCGCCCGGCTCGCTCCAGTGGACCACCGTGTCGGTCAGCAGGAACCAGGCGTCGGGAAACGGCTCGAGCCGCGCGAGCTCCGGCGGAGCGGCGCACTCGTACCCGAACCAGCCGAAGGCCGGCAGCGGTGGCGCGCTCGCCCCGTCTCCCCTCGCCTCGAAGCGCGCCGACGCGACGATTGCCTCGAGCGCGTGGAACGGCGTCGCCGCCCCCTTCGCCTGCTCCGCCGCCCCGACAAAGACTTCGCCGCCCGGCCGCAGCGCGGCGACGCGCACCGCTCCACGCTCGACCGTGAACGTCGCGAGCGGGACGCCCACGACGAACGACTGGCCGCCGCGATCGACGCTCGCGAGCGCGCTCTCGAGCGCGACGACCGGCCCGCGCCGCCGCAGCCGCTCGACCGCGCCCGGCACGTCGAGCGCCGCCGGCAGCGGCCACGAGCGCAGCGTCGTCGTCGCCGGAGGGGGCACGCGGCCGATCGTAGCGCCGCGCGCGCGGCCCCTTTACGCCGGCGGCGGCGGCGCGCACGATGGCGCGCCGTTCCGGGAGCCCGATCGATGGATCGTCCGTCCGCCGTGCGCGCCGCCTTCGCCGCCATCCTGGTCGTCGCGGCGGCGTCGGGCCGCGCGCCGCGCGCCGCCGACGACGGCCCTGAGTGGCTCGCGAAGGCGAAGGCGGCCGCGCTCGCGCTGCCGCGCCTCCACGCGGTGGTGAAGGTCGTCGACACTCCGACCGACGGCGCCTCCGCGACGCGCATCGTCGAGTGTTGGATCGACGTGAAGGGAGGGCGCGCGCGCACCGAGGTGCGCGACTGGAAGAAGGCGCTCCCGAGCTGGCGCGTCTGCGGCGGCCCCGAATCGCTGCGCTTCCTGCGGCTCGAGGTCGAGGAGGTGGCCGAGCAGCGCGGCCGCTTCGAGCTGCCGACGCTGCTCGCGGCGTCGTTCGCGGGCGAGCTGCTCGCGACGACCTTCCGCGGCGACCTCGTCTCGATGAAGGCCGGCGCCTACCAGAAGCCGGTGGTCGCTGCCGCCGACGAGAAGGTCGAAGGCGAGCCGTGCGTGCGGCTGCGCTTCGGCGGCAACGACGAGTCGCAGCTCTGGATCTCGACGCGCGACGGACTGCCGCGCCGCCTCGCCGGCGCCGTGCCGGGCCGCACGCTCGTCGAGACGGTGACCCTGCTCGAGACCGACTTCCCGCCCGCGACGCCCGACGGCGGCGGCGTCTCGCTCGAGCTCGCGACGGTCGACGGCGAGCGTCTCCTCGATCCGGCCGAGGCGATGAAGCGCTGGAGCTCCCTGCCGGCCGAGTCGACGCGCTGGCCCGAGGTCGACGACCCGGTCGACGACTTCGCGGCGCTCGACCTCGAGGGGACGACCCACCTGCTGAGCGAGACGGGCGACGCGAAGGCGGTGCTCGCGTTCTGGAACGCGGAGGATCCGGCGGCGGTGCAGAAGGCGGCCGAGGTCGAGCGCGTGTACGACGAGCACGGCGATCCGGCCGAACGCTTCCTCCACCTCGCGGCGCTCGCGCAGCGCGAGCCGGTCGCGGCGGCGGCGGCGAAGCGCGGCCTGAAGCAGCCGGTGTGGGTGGCGGGCACGCACGAGAAGAACGCGTTCCGCCGCTTCCGCGTCTGGACCACGCCCCTCTTCGTGCGCCTCGACGAGATGACGGTCGTCGCGATCACGCGCGACGCCGCCGAGGCGCGCCGCTGGTTCAACGCGCGCTGAAAAGGTCCGGCATGCGCGCGCTGACGCGGCCCGGAACGCCCGTCAAATGGTCCGCTCGTACTGGGCGACCGCGAGCTTCCAGACCGGGACGCCGCAATAGCGGTCGCCCTCCGGGCAGTAGGGCGTGACGCCGGCGCGCAGCCGCAGCAGGCACGGCGCGCCGAGGTGCGCGCCGATGAGCGGGTCGACCTCCGCGATCTGCTGCGCCTCGTCGAGGCTCGCCGCGAAGATCTCCTCCTGCGCGTTGTAGCACAGGCGCGACACGAGCTTGTGGTGGAGCGAGAGCAGGTCGGCCGACTCGGTGAAGCGGATCGAGACGGCGTTCGGCAGGACGTACTGCGAGTACTCCTCGCTCGCGCCGAGCGCCTTGAGCCGCGCCCGGCCCGCGAACGCGCGCTCCATCGCCGCGTCGAAGCGGCGCCGGGCCGTTTCGTCGAGCTTCACGAGCGCGGGCGTGACGAAGTCGGGCTCGTCGCCGAGCTGCGCCGCGAGGATCGGCCGCGACGCGGGGACCATCCGGTGGCGCTGGTCCTGCGAGTCGGCCGTGTGCGAGAGCTTCTTCCTGAAGCTGTAGTGCGCGTGCTGCAGGCAGCGCAGCAGCTTGCTGTGCATGCCGACGTTGAGCGAGCCGCCGAGCAGCGGGTTCTTCGCCGGCGACAGCACCAGCGCGAGCGCGTCGACGTCGGAGAGCGCCGCGCGCGGCAGCCCGAGCACCTCGCGCACCGACTGCGCGACCAGCTCCGACTGGCCCGGCTTCGAGCCGACCAGCTTCGAGGTCTTCCCGCCGAGGCTCGCGTCGAACTCGCGCCGGAACTCGGCGCCGGCGCCGCGCGCGCGCGCGTCGGCGAACGCGGTGAACGCCGCGTACTCCGGCGTCTCCTCGAGCGGGATCACGTCCTCGACCACGCGCGCGAAGAGCGGGTCGACCTTGAGCACCTCGTCGAGCATCGCCTGCACGAGCAGCCGCTGCTCGAGCGCCGTGTCGAACTGGTCGGCGAGCCGGTGGTAGCGCAGCAGCGTGAGTGCGCTGACCGTGTGGTAGAGGTAGGCGTGGATCGCGACCGGCAGCGCGTAGCGCGCGACTTCCTGCGCCTTCTTCTGCACCGCCCCCTTCCACTTCGGATCGGCGGCGCGCCGCCCGCGGAAGCGCGCGAAGTACTCGGCCGACGCGACCGGCGTCAGCAGCTCGGTCAACGCCTGGTAGTCCTCGACGAGCCCGTCGCAGATCCGCCGGTACTCCGCGTGCGCCTCTTCGCCCAGCGGAGGAACCGCGTAGTGGCCCGCCTTGACGGTGACGTAGCGCTGCGACACCTGCTCGGAGTTGTAGAAGGGATGGCTGTGCAGGAACGACCAGAGGCAGTGGCGCGACACCCGGTCGATCGTGAATTGGAAGTGCGCGTGCTGCAGCGTGGTGTGGTGGCCCGCCTGGTAGGTGCTCTCGGCGATGCGGTCGCGCTGGTCGACGCGCTTCAACCGCTGATCCTCCGGCAGCCCGTCGCCCGACACGTCGCCGACGCGCAGCACCCCCTTCGACGAGTAGCAGGTGCGCGCCGCAGCGACCGCGTTCTCGTAGGGACGCACGAAGGCGTTCTCGAGGCGGACGATGGGCGGGCCGGAGAGCATCGTGGCGGCGGTCACGAGCGCCTCATTATCGCGTCGCGCGCGAGCTGGTCGACCCGCTCGTTGCCCGGATCCCCGGCGTGGCCGCGCACCTTGACGAACGCGAGGTCGGCGAAGTCCCGCATCAGCGCCTGGATCTGCGCGACCAGCTCGCGATTCTCCTTGACCTTCCACCCCTCGCTCAGCACGCCGATCGCGTAGGCGCTGTCGGTGTGGATGCGGACCGGGACGCGGCGGTTCTTCACCTCCTGCAGCGCGACCTCGATCGCCGTGAGCTCCGCGATGTTGTTGGTGCCCTCGCCGAGGTAGCGCGAGATCTCCTTCGTCTTCCCCTTCCACTCCATCAGGACCCCGACGCCAGCCGGGCCCGGGTTGCCGAAGCAGGAGCCGTCGGTGTGGATCACCAGCGCGTCGCCCGCGGCGACGGGTGCGGCGCGCGCCGTCCGGCGCGGCGCGCGGGGCCGCTTCGGCGGGGCCGGCGCCGCGCCCTCGCCGCGACTTTCCGCACTCTTCGAGGCTGCTTCTGCAGCGGGATCGAGGTCGGATACCTCGGAAACCTTCGCGCTGTAGGTCTCCGGGGAGTCCTTGCGGTACCGGATCTTCACCAGCCCGCGCTCCTCGAGCGGGCGGCCGGCGTCGTCCGCGTCGACCCAGACCTTGCAGTTCCGATAGAGCTTCCGCACCTGCGCCATCGCCGCTCCCCATCCGCTCCGCCCGGCGGCCGCCGGACCGCGCCATCCTCGCATGCCGCCGCCGTGCACGCTTTTCCCTTTCAACGCCCGCGAGGGCGAATCCGATGGACACCCTGGAACCGGGCGCGCCGCGGTGATCCGCGGGGCGCCGTGCACCGTCGACGGTCGGGGAGCCGCGAGGATGGCAGCCATGCGCGCCGCGAGGGTGATCTACCTCGTCCACTCGCCGCGCCTCGCGGGGCTCTCCCCCGCCGACGTCGACGACGTCGTCCGCCGCCACCCGATCGCCACCGGCAACGTCGACGTGCAGCCGTACAACGCCGAGACCGACGCCGACGCCACGCGCGAGCTGCTCCCGCAGCCCAAGGACTTCTCGCCGGCGCTCCCCTTCGACGTCTACGCGCAGTTGCGCCAGGCGAAGTGGCTCTACCGGATCGAGGCGACCGAGTACGAGCCCGAGGACCTCTCCTACGTCCGCCAGGCGCTGCTGATCGCCGGCGAGATCACCGCGATGACCGACGGGATCATCGTCGACCCGATCGCGTTCACGACGCTCGCCGCCTCGGACGTCTTGAAGGAGATCGACCGCCCCTTCGACCCGCTGCGCCACGTGAACATCCACGTCGACCGCGGCACGCGCCCCTTCTTCGTCCACACCCACGGCATGGAGAAGTTCGGCCACCTCGACTTCGAGGTGCACGGCGTCCCACGTGAGTCGCTCGAGGTCGCCCGCAAGCTGCTCCGCCACCTGATCGCCGCGGTGGTCTCGGGCGGCGCGTTCCAGCCGGGCGAGGAGACGCAGCTCTGCGGGTTCTGCTTCAAGTTCGGGCCCCAGAAGAGCGACGACACGACGCACTTCTCCAACGGCAGCCTCTGCCTCTGCGACTTCAAGCTGGTCGCGGATACGCCGACGCCGGAGATGCAGGCGCTCCTCACAGTGTGAGCGGCCGCAGGGCGAGGACGGGCGCGCGCGAGCGAGGGCGCGAGGGAAGCGTGGAGGGACGTCGAGGGCGCGGGTGAAGCGGCCGCGGGTCGAAGACCTTGTCCCGAGAAGGGGATCACTACGCCGCCCGATCCCAATCGAACGGGGGCGGCTGCGTTCGGCTGTGCACGGCCAATGGGACCGTTCACGCAATCGAGTCAGTGGTTTGTCGGCCGTGCGAGCCCCTTTCGGGACAAGGTCTTCGCCCCGCGGCGTTTTCGAAACGACCTCACACGACGTCCTGACATCATTGCTGCGCCTTCGGACGCCGCACCGACCTCGCAAGGGCGCGCATCGCTTCGTGGTCAGTGTGGTGGATCTCGTCGCGAAGTGATCACGACCCGTCGATGAAACGGCGAAATGTCACGGTGTCGAAGTCGGAGTCGCAACGGAATTGGACTCGTGTCGGCCAGCTCGAGGTTCGAATCGAAGCTGCAAGACCGACGGGAACATGCGATTCCGATCCGTGCCCGAAGCAGTCGACGTCGCGCACTCGACATCACCCCGATGATCTGGAACTGAAGCGATTCGCGAGTCCCGGTCGCATTCGTGACGACGGAACGCACGCGCGTACACGATGCACTTTCCCGCCACGAACTGGACTCGAGCGGTCTATCGTCCGCGGCGCAGCAACAATGTCGGACGTCGTGCGAGGACCGTGCGAAGAGGCCGCGCCCTCGACGTCCGCTCCTCTCCTCCGCCCGCGCGTCGCCCCGCTCAGTACACCCGCGCCGGCAGGATCACCATCGTGAGGCCGCCGAAGTGGAGCCGCTTCTGGAGCGCGACGGCGGTTTCGTTGTGCAGGAAGCGTTGGAAGACGCCCTCTTCCTTGAAGATCACCTTCCCCGCGAAGAACGTCGAGCGCGGGAACTCCTTCGCGACCGCGTGGCAGAGCTCCTCGGCCGCCTCGACCGCGTCGATGCCCACCTCCACGCGCAGCGTCGACGGCACGCCGAGCCGCTGCCCGAGGTCGACGTACTTCTGCAGCATCGACGTGGTCCGCTTCTCCAGGCCGCCGACGGCGTGCTCGCCCTTGAACACGCCCGAGTCGATGACGCCGACCGACGCGAAGACGAGGTTCTTGAAGTGGTCGGGGAAGGAGCGGAACACGTTGAGCACGGTGTGGATGCCCAGCCCGCCGTAGCTCGAGACGAGGACGACGGCGGTCGGCTCGCGCGGGTCGGGCTCGCGCACGACCGGCTTGCCGGGCAGGTCGAGGTGGGCGAGGTCGGCGTAGAGCGTCGACAGCTTCTCCGCGACGGCGACGTAGTGGCGCCGGATCAGCAGGCAGGAAACGATGCACGCCCCGGTCACGCCGATCGTGACCCAGCCGCCCTCGGTGAACTTCTCGACGATCGTCACGATCAGGATCATCGAGCAGATCAGGCCGCCGGTGACGAACAGCGCGAGCCGGCGCGTCCGGTTCGGCCGCTCCCGCTCGGCGTGCCACCAGTAGCGGGACATCGAGATCATCGAGAGCGTGAAGGTCAGGAAGACGTTGATGCTGTACATCGTGACGAGGCGACTGACCGGGTCGACGCCGGCCGCCGCCGATGCGCCGCCCGCCGCCGTGGCGGCGCTCTGCGACGAGGCGTAGAGCAGCGCGCCCAGCGACGCGATCGCCATCAGCCCGACGCCGTTCTGCGTGGTGAGCCGCTCCGAGAGCGCCGCGAAACGGCGCGGCGCCCACGAGTCGACCGCGAGGTTCGCGAGCGTGCGCGGGCCGTCGAGGAACCCGGTCTGCGCCGCGACCAGCAGCAGCGCCGCCTCCGAGATGAGCGTCAGCGAGACGAGGACGCGCCCGCCCGGCCACTTCGCGAAGAACGCCTCGGCGAGCATGGCGTTCATCGTCTTGCTGCCCTGACCTTCGATCGGATGGATGTCCCAGAGCAGGTAGCAGAGCAGCAGCCCCGACGCGGTGAAGGCGAGCGAGATCGCCATGTAGCGCATCGTCGAGCGCGCCGTCTGCACGCGCGGCTCCCGCAGGATCGCCATGCTGTTGCTGACGGCCTCGATCCCGGTGTACGTGCCGCCGCCCAGCGAGAAGGCGCGCAGGAAGAGGATCACCATTCCCGCGAAGCCGAATCCGGCCCGATTCCAGTCCCCGCGGAACGACGTCGAGAGCTCGTGCACCCGCTCGGACGCCTGTCCGACGTGCGCGATGATCCCGCCGACGATCAGCACGACGTGGCAGACGACGAAGACGAGGAAGATCGGCGCGAGCGCGACGACCGACTCCTTCACGCCGCGCAGGTTGAGGATGGTGAGCACGACGAGCAGGCCGATGTCGACCGGGAGGACCCACGCGTCGGAGAATTGGATCAGGTCGCGCAGCGCGCGCCCCGCCGCGGCGACCGACACCGTGATCGTCAGCACGTAGTCGACCAGCAGCGCGCAGCCGGAGACCACGCCGATCTTCGGGCCGAGCAGCTTGCTCGCGACGACGTAGCCGCCGCCGCCGTGGGGGAACTTCTCGATCAGGCGGCCGTAGGCCGACGAGATCAGGAAGACGGTGAGCGCGGTCGCGATCGCGAGCCCGACCGCGAGATAGGCGTGGGAGCCGAGCGCCTTGAACGACTCCTCGGGACCGTAGCACGACGACGAGAGGCCGTCGGCCCCCAGCCCGACCCACGCGAGGAACGCGACGAGCGACAGGTGACGGTAGAGCGACTTGTCCTGCAGGTCGCGCGGCCGCCCGATCAGCAGGTGGCGCACGCGCTTCTTCAGCGGAAGCGCGTCGTCGGGACCGGCTTCCCGGTCGGTCTCCGGCTCGCTCGCGCCGCGTTCTTTCTCTTCGCTCATCGACCTGTGAACGTCGCCGTCTTCTTCTGCAGGAACGCGTCGAGACCGGCGCGGCAGTCGGCCGAGGCGAACAGCCTCGCCTGCAGCTCGCGCTCGAGCGCCAGCCCGCTCTCCAGCGGGAGTCCCGCCCCGGTCTGCACCGCTCGTTTGATGAGGCCGACCGCGAGCGACGCCTTCCGGGGCGGCACGTACTCGCGCGCGAACTCGGCCACGCGCGCCGCGAAGCCGTCCGCGTCGAGGATGCGGTTCACCATGCCGAGCCGCTCCGCCTCCTCGAAGTCGAACGTCCGCCCCGTCACCATCAGGTCGAGCGCGCGCGCCGGGCCGAGCAGCCGCGCGAGGCGCTGGGTCCCCCCGGTCCCGGGGAGCACTCCGAGCGCGACCTCGGGCAGCCCGGTCTTCCCCCCGCCGCGCCGCGCGACGCGCAGGTCGCACGCGAGCGCCACCTCGAGGCCGCCGCCGACGCAGTGGCCGTTCAGCGCCGCGATGGTGAGCTTGGGCGTGTGCTCGAGCCGGAGCAGCGTCTCGTTGGCGTGCAGGCAGAAGTGGTACTTGAAGCCCGGCGTCATGGCCGCGAGCTTCGAGACGTCGGCCCCTGCGCAGAAGAACTTGTCGCCGGCGCCGGTGAGGACGAGGACGTGGACGGCGTCGTCGAAGCGCGCGGCGAGGATGCGCTCGTCGAGAGCGCGCATCATCTCGTGGCTGTAACCGTTGACCGGAGGCGCGTCGAGCGTGAGCGTCGCGACGCCGTCGCGCACGTCGTAACGGACGAGGGGGGCCGCGCCGTCGCGCGGCGGGCCCTGCCCCGTCGGATCCTGCGTCATCGGCAGCTCCGGCCGGGAATGAATCCGGGGGATGGTAGCAACGCGTGCGGCGAGGGTGCGCCGCGCCGCCGCTCCAGGGATTCCCGGCCGGGGATTCCAGGATGGAGCCAGAGAAGGGGATTGAACCCTTGACCCCCGCTTTACGAAAGCGGTGCTCTACCGCTGAGCTACTCTGGCGGGCCGATCGAAGACGCGGCCGCGCGCCGCAGCGGTCGGCGCGTGGCGAAGGAACGGCGCAGAATGCGGTCTGCGCGGGACGCCGTCAACGGCACCGCGCGCTCCGCCGTCCGGAACTCCCCGGGTCGACTACTGCTTCGCCGCACCCCGCAGGAGCGCGCCGCGCTGCGCCGGCGTGAGGAAGTTGGCCGAGCCGAGCGCGCGGCCCGCGGCGAGCCGCACCGCCGCGTTCGTCTCGCCCGTCGCCGCGTCCATCACCGGCTTCAAGACGTCCTCGGCGGGCGCCGTCGTCATGCGCGCGAAGATGCCGCCGAGCGCGTCGGCCGCCGCGACCCGGATCGCCTCGGGCCTCGCCGCGTCGGCGAAGATCGCCACCGTCGCCGGCGCCGCGTCGGCCGGGCCGAGGTGGCCGATCGCCTTGAGCGCGCCACTGAGCACCGTCTCTTCCGGGCGGGCGAGCGACGCGATGAGCGCGTCCTTCGCCGGCGGGAGCGCACTGTATGGAAGATGCCCGAGTAGTCCCGCGGCGCGCTCGGCCGCCGCCAGGGCGTTGGCGCGCTCGTGGTTGAGCTCGGGCAGCGCGGCCTTCACCGCGTCGGTCACCGCCTGCGCCGCGACCGGGTCGGTGAGGAAGCCCTTCACCTTGCCCTTGCCGTCGAAGGCCGTCTTGAGCCCCTCGGCCTTGTCGGCGTCGGAGAGGATCACGATGCCGGCGCTCGAGCTGCGGTAGTCGGCGTCGTAGACGAACTGGTCGATCGTGATGTCCTGCATGTTCGCGCGCAGGACCATCACGTCCTTGGGCGGGATCGTGCGCGCCCGAGCGAAGCCGAGGCCGCCGTTCTCCGCGGTGATCACGGTGTAGCCCGCGGCGCGCAGCGCGGCGGCGATCGCGTTGCGCGACTCGCTGCGGTCGTCGACCACGAGCACGATGCGCAGCGCGTCCTCGACGATCGCCTCGCCGAGCGCCTTCACCACCGCCTCGCCCGTCTCGCCGTGCGAGGCGAGCGCGAACGCGGCCTGGTAGCGCACCGACTTGTAGGGCGCGCCGAGCGCGGCCGTGAGCGGCGGCGTCATCGCGCCCATCGCGTCGAGCGCGTTCACGATCTGGACGGCCGCGAGCGGCGCGTCGTTCTCGATCGCGAACTGGAGCGCGCTCGAGAGGCCGGGCGCGCCGCCCGCCGCGATCTTGTCGTCGAGCGTCGGGTCGGGCTCGCCCGCGCCTTCGACCGCCATCTCCTTGGCCGAGACCGCGACCGCCTTCTCGCCCGCGTACGCGGCGAGCAGGACCGTCGCCGCGCGCGGATCCTCGACCGCCTCGAGGCAGTGCTGCTGCGCGAGCCGCAGGCTGCGCAGCGCGGCCGGGACCTTGGTGGCCTTCACGCCGGCGCCGTCGGCGCTCCAGGTCGCGTCGGGCGTGTCGAACGGCTTCACGACCTTCTGCTCGTTGCGGAAGTACTGGATCGCGGCGGCGACGTGCAGGTCGGCCGCCGACCCGAACGCCGACGCGTCCTTGCCGGAGATGCGGTGCATCGCCTCGGTGGCCGCCTCCTTGTTCACCGCGTTGGCGGAGGCCTCGGCGACCTTCTTGAGGGCCGGCAGGGCGCGCGCGTCCCGGATCGCGCCGAGGCAGACCGCCGCGTAGCGGACCACCGCCTCGTTCTCCGAGCCGAGCGCGGCGCAGAGCGGCAGGACCGCGTCGTTGCCCATGTGCTGCAGCGCGTCCATCGCGACCACGCGCGTCTCGTCCTCGGCGAGCTTCGCCACGAACGGGCCGGCGCCGTACTCGCCGTGGTTCGCCGAGAGGGCGTAGAGCGCGTCGCGCTGGTCGAGATAGTTCCCCGACATCGCCTTCTCGACGAGGTCCTTGATGACCGCCTCGTCGTCCGTCTTCTCTTTCCTGCCGAGCGTGGCCAGTTCGAGGAAGCGCTTCGCCGTCGCCTCGAACTCGCCGCCCTTCACGAGCATGAGCGCCATCACCTGGCGGCCCGACTCGCGGTACATCTCGAAGGCCGCCTCGTTCGACGGATTGGCGTTCAGGACCTCCTGGAACGCCTTCAGCGCCTCTTCCGGCTTGTTGCGGAAGTAGAGGTCGGTCGCCTCCTTGAACTTCGCCGACGTGTCCTGCGCGTGCAGCGTCGAACCGAGGAATCCGCCGAGCGCGAGCGCGAGCACGACGCGCACGGAGCCGGAATAGGAGAAGGAGAACATGTCGAGGGCTTCCTCCCTTGCGGTCTTCTTGGGCCTTCTCGAGGGCCCGTCCTGGGTGCCGAGGTCGGCCGCTATAGGCCCGGGTCCACGGCGAGTAACCACCCCGCGCCACGCCACAACCCTGGCAACGACAAGCACTTACGTCGGCTGGCGAAGAAGGCGGGGGATCATATCGGGACGGCTCCGTGCGTCAAGGCAGCGCTTGATCAGGGATCGCACGGCCTGTCTCATGCCGCGCCCATGAATCCGACTCCCGAGCTCACGCGCATCGCCGTCGTCGGCGCCGGAACGATGGGCCACGGCATCGCGCAAGTCGCTGCTCTCTCTGGCTTTAAGGTCGCGCTCGTCGACCAGGACGAGGCCGCGCTCGCGCGCGCGAAGGAGAAGATCGAGGAGAACCTCGCCGGCGGCATCCAGCGTGGCAAGCTCACCGACGCCGACCGCGACCGCGTCCGCGCGAACCTCTCGACGACGCGCGACCTCGCCGGCGCGGCGCGCGAGGCGGGCCTCGTGATCGAGGCGATCTTCGAGAACCTCGCCGCGAAGCACGCCGTCTTCGAGGCGGCCGAGAGAGCGGCGCCTCCCGACGCGATCCTCGCCAGCAACACCTCCTCGCTGCCGATCGCGCAGATCGCGGCCGCGCTGCAGCGACCCGAGCGGCTGATCGGGATGCACTTCTTCAACCCCGTCCACCTCATGAAGCTGATCGAGGTGGTGGTCCACCCGAAGACCGGCGACGCGGCGCGGCGCATCGCGCTCGAGGTCGCGCGCCGGATGGGCAAGGAGCCGATCGTCGTCCAGGACTCGCCGGGCTTCGCGACCAGCCGCCTCGGCGTCGTGCTCGGCCTCGAGGCGATGCGCATGGTCGAGCAGGGTGTCGCGAGCGCCGCCGACATCGACCAGGCGATGGTGCTGGGCTACAACCATCCGATGGGCCCGCTGCGGCTCACCGACGTGGTCGGCCTCGACGTCCGCCTCGCCATCGCCGACACGCTGCAGAAGGAGCTCGGCGGCGAGCAGTACCGCGCGCCGCAGCTCCTGCGCGACATGGTGAAGCGCGGCGAGCTCGGCAAGAAGTCGGGCCAGGGCTTCTACGACTGGAAGCAGGGATGAGCGACGCGGCGGCGGAGGATCCCGCTGCAGGGCCCGCCGCCGGTCCCGCCGCCGCTCCCGCTTCCGAGCCACCGGCCCCCGCCCCGCCCCGCGCGCGCTGGTTCGTGCGCGGCGACCTCGACGGCTTCTTCGGGCTGGCGATCGACAACCTCGTCCAGCTCCTGCTGATCGACACGCTCTGTACGACCGTGCTCGGCTTCCCGCCGGCGCTGGTGTACGGCCGCATCCTGCCGGGCGCCGCCGTCTCGATCCTGGTCGGCAACCTCTTCTATTCGTGGCTGGCGCGGCGCCTCGCGCTGCGCACCGGCCGCAGCGACGTCTGCGCGCTCCCCTACGGCATCAACACCGTCTCGCTCTTCGCCCACGTCTTCCTCGTGATGCTGCCGGCGAAGCTCGAGGCGGAGCGGCTGCAGCTGGCCGACCCCTCGGATTTCGCCTGGAAGGCGGGGCTCGCCGCCTGCATGGGCTCGGCGCTGATCGAGCTGGTCGGCGCGTTCGTCGCCGGCTTCGTGCGCCGGCTCACGCCGCGCGCGGCGCTGCTCTCGACGCTCGCCGGCATCGCGCTCGGCTTCATCTCGCTCGGCTTCCTGTTCCGTACCTTCGCCCACCCGCTGGTCGGGTTCGCGACCCTCGCGATCGTCCTCTTGATCTACTTCGGGAACGTCCGCTTCCGCCTCGGCCTGCCGGGCGGACTCGTGGCGGTCGTGGTCGGGAGCGTGCTCGCCTGGAAGACCGGGCTCGTGCCGGCGGGCGAGTGGCCGCCGCTCGCGGGCTTCTGCCCGCCCGTGCCGGTCGCCGGCGACGTGCTCGAGTCGCTGCGCGGCGACTTCCTCTGGAACTACGTCTCCGTGATCATCCCGATGGGGCTCTTCAACGTCGCCGCGTCGCTGCAGAACATCGAGTCGGCGGAGGCGGCGGGCGACTCCTACCCGATGACGGGCTCGCTCGCGGTGAACGGCCTCGGCTCGTTTGCGGCCGCGCTGTTCGGCTCGTGCTTCCCGACCACGATCTACATCGGCCACCCCGGCTGGAAGGCGCTCGGCGCGCGCGTCGGGTACTCGGTCGCGAACGGTGCGTTCGTGACGATCGTCTGCCTCACCGGCGCGCTCGCCGTGATCCGCCACGCCGTCCCGATCGACGCCGGCATGGCGATCGTGCTCTGGATCGGGATCGTCATCACCGCGCAGGCGTTCCAGGCGGTCCCGCGCAGGCACGCCCCCGCCGTCGTGATCGGCATCCTCCCCGGCGTCGCGGCGTGGGGCGTCCTGCTCGCGAAGAACGGCCTGCGCGCGGCCGGCGTCGGTTCGGCGGGCGGCCCGCCCTTCGGGCCCGACCTGATCGCCGCCTTCCAGCAGTCCGACACCTGGATCGACGGCGGCTTCGCGCTCGAGCAGGGCTTCATCTTCACGTCGATGATCCTCTCGGCGGCGACCGTCGCGATCATCGACGGGCGCTTCGTGAAGGCGTCGCTCTGGTGCTTCGCCGGAGCGCTGCTCGCCGCGACCGGCATCCTGCACGCCTACCAGTTCACGCCGGCCGACACCGTGCTCGATCCGGCGCCGCTCGGGCAGATCTTCTCGATCGCGCGCGAGCGCCCCTGGACCGCCTATGCGATCCTGAGCGGCATGTCGGGCTGGCGCTTCGTCGAGGCGTACGCCCTCATGGGCGCGCTCTTCCTGGTCGCGCCGCTCGTCACGATGAAGGGCCCGGCGCACGCGCCCGCCCCGGTCGACGACGCGCCCGACGTCGACGACGCGCCGGATCTGGAGGAGTGACCGTGCTGCGCGTGCATCGCTGCGACGGCAAGGAGTGGCGCACGACCGAGGGCGCGGCGGGGCTCGAGCGCGCGCGCGACGGTTCCCCGTGCTGGATCGAGGCGGTCGAGCCCGACGCGGCCGAGCGCGCGCTGCTGCGCGAGAAGCTCGGCCTGCACGAGCTCGCGCTCGGCGACGCGCTGGAGAAGGAGCACCCGCCCGTCTTCCGCGAGTTCGACGACCACGTCTTCATCATCGTGCACGCGCCCGCCACGTCCGAGCAGCGCTCGACGCGCAAGGTCGCGCTCTTCCTCGGCAAGACGTGGGTCGTCACGCTCCTGCGCAAGCCGGCTCCGCTGCTCGACCCTCTGATCGAGCAGATGCGGCGCCACCCGAACCACTACCTCGTCGCGCCCGAGCGCGTCGCCCATGCCATCCTCTCCCACATGGCCGACGTCTTCGAGGAGCGCGTCGACGAGCTGATCGACCGCGCCGAGGGGCTCGAGGAGGAGGCGACCGAGCGCGTCTCGCGCGACCTGCTGCCGCGCTTGCACCAGCTGCGCCGGCGCTCGGCCCACTTTGCGCGGGTCGTTCGAGTCCAGCGCGACGTCTACCAGTCGATCGCGCGCGGCGATTCGCCGTTCTTCTCGCGCGAGATCGCGCCCTACCTGCGCGACGTCGCCGACCACATGCTGCGCATCTACGACCTGCTCGAGTCGGTGCGCGACGGCATCCTCGCCGCGCGCGACACCTACCTCACCGCCGTGAACAACCAATTGAACCTGGCCATGCGCACGCTGACCGCCGTGGCCACCATCCTGCTTCCGCTCGGCCTCGTCGCGGGCGTCTTCGGGATGAACTTCGAGCACCTGCCGCTGCTGAAGGACCCGCGCGGCTTCTGGATCGTGGTCGCCGGGATGGCCGCGCTGGCGGGGGTGATGGCGGTGTTCTTCAAGAGGCGGAGCTGGCTGTAGGAATCCCCGGAAGCTTCGCCGCGCAACTCCCCGTCGGAACCGAGCTACTGAACGGAAACGGAGGGCGGCCGCGTTGAAGTGGTCGCCAGGCGAAGCTCGGTGCCGTTCGCCGCGGTCGTCGACGAGGATTCGCCATGGGACGTGCGCAGGACGGGCGTCCGGTCGCCGCGATCCTCTCTTCGGGATTCGCGCTCTTCGCGGCGACGGCGTGTGCGCAGCTGCACGAGAAGGCGGACGCAGGGACTCGTTTCGAGTCCGTCGCCGCTCCGTCCGACGGAACGCCCGTCCGCGTCCTCGACGAGCAGAAGCGCGCCGTCGCAGGCGCCTTCGTCACGTGGTTCGAGGAGTTGCCGGAGGATTCACGCGAGCTGGCCCCCGAACCGCAGCTCGGCGCACTCCGGCGCAAGTTCGGCAAGACGGTCGTGACGAATGCCGACGGAGAGACGCGCGTCGGCCGGTACGAGTGCCTCGTCGCGAGCGCGGGCACGAGCTACGCCGCCACGAAACTCCAGCGACAGCACGTCGTCGTGACGCTCGTGCTGCGGCCGTCTCGGTCGATCACCATCGTCACGGTCGACGCGCAGCAGCGCCCGGTCGCCGAGGTCCCGATCGTCGTCGATTCGAACCTCCGACCGAACGACTTCGAGTTCGAATGGCGCGCGAGCACCGACGCGGCGGGCGTGGCGACGTTCGCGCCGATCGACCTCTTCACGCCGGCCGGCTTGGACAAGGAGCGACGACTGCAGGTCTCCGTCGACGCGCCGCTGCGCGTTGCACGGAATCGCAGACTCGCCGGGAACGCTCTTCCCGCGGAGCCGATCCGCTTCGAGATGCCGCCGACCGGACGGCTGGTGCTCGACGCCGTCGAGCCGGACGGACATCCCATGGAGCGGATCCAGTCGACGACGCTCCGACTGAAGGGCGATCGCTCGTCCATCGCGTGGGAGGCGTGGGACGGCCGCAGCCATCACGAGCTGCCGCACGTCGAGACCGGAATGGAGTTCGACGCCGAGATCGAGAACCGTCAGGGACAGCTCGAGGCCATGCAGTCCGTGACCGGTCCGCGCGCGCCCGCCGAGTCGGTCGCCGCGCGCTTGGTGGGCAGGAACCATCCGCGAGTCTCGGCCCGTCTCGTCGACGAAGCGGGGGCGCCGGTCGTCGATCGGGAGGTCGAGTGGTTCGTCACGTACGAGGGGCGCCGGCACGATCGGATGCGAATGGGGTCGTCCCGGACGGACGGCGACGGCCGCGCGTCGATCCGGTACACGCTCGTAGCGGGATGGTGGCCGCCGTGGAGCGCCCTCCGCTGCTGGATCACGGTCGCGGAACGCGACGATCGCACGAGTCGCGTGGAAGCTGCGGGAACGGTCGAGGTCGCCATTCCGACGGACGACCGGTCGAATGCCCCGTTCCACCGCAACGTCGGCGAGATCCGGGTGGCTCGCTCGCAGCTCGTCGCTTCGGGAATCGTCGTCGATGACGCCGGCGCGCCGGTGAGCGGAGTACGGATCGGAGTGAAGATCGACTGGACCGGGCTCGTTGGAGAGCACGGCATTCCGATCGTCGGCGCCTTCGCCGACCCGCTGCTCTGGACGACGAGCGGGCGCGACGGCGCCTTCGAAGTGTTCGGCGACGACCACCCGGCCCCGCATTTCCTGACCGCCTCACGCGGCAGCGCCGGGCCCGACTACGAATTCGGCCACGTCGAGCATCCTTCGTTCCCGCAGGGCACGCGAGAACTGCGCATCACCCTGCCCCGTCTCGGCACGCTCGCCGGACGCGTCGTGTGTCCGTCGGGCGAGATGCAGGACGTCCAACTGCGCTTGCGCGGCATCGATCGGCGCGGCGACCCGGTGCAGTGGCGTCGCGAACGCGTCGCGGTCGACGGTTCCTTCGAGTGCTTCCTTCCCCCCGGCTCGTGGACGCTCCGGATCAAGCCCGCCGGAGAAGGCGTCGAGCCGGCCATGAAGTTCGAGCTCGCGCCCGGCGCCGTCGTCACGCTGCCGCCGATCGACCTGCGTGCGCCGGCGGCGAAGGCGGACGGCCCCGCCGCGCGCTGAGTCGCACCTCTCCCCTCCCGCTACACTCCCGCCCCTCGATCCCTCGCCCCCCTCGAAGGAGCGGTCCGATGGCGAAGAAGAACGGCGCGAACGGCGGCATCGACACGAAGGCGGTCGTCGCGGTCCTGAACCACCTGCTCGAGCTCGAGCTCGCCGGCATCGTCCGGTTCAACCACTACGCGCTGATGGTCTTCGGCCACGCCCGGATCCCGATCGTGGCCTGGCTCCGTACCGAGGCGACCGAGGCGATGGGCCACGCGCAGAAGATCGGCGAGTGGATCACGGCGCTCGGCGAGCATCCGTCGCTCAAGATCGGGCCGCTGCTCGAGACGCACCGCCACGCGATCGACGACATCCTGAAGGAGGTCCTCGAGCACGAGAGCGAGGGGCTCGAGGTCTATCGCGAGCTCCTCGCGCTGGTCGCCGGCCGCGACGTCGCGCTCGAAGAGTTCACGCGCGGGATGATCGCGCTCGAGACCGGCCACCTGCACGAGGTCGGGAAGATGCTGCGCCGGCCGGGCGCGATCTCGTAGCGCCGCGCGCCCCCGCGCCTCACCGCTCGCCGCCGCTGCGCACCACCGCCCGGATCTCGATCTCGCCGCCGTACTTCAGGTGCGGCGATTCGCGCGCGAGCGCGATGGCGGCGTCGAGGTCCTTGGCGCGCACGAGGAAGAAGCCGCCGAGGTGGCTGCCGCTGTCGAGCAGGTCGTCCTCCACCACGATCTTCCCGCCGCGCACGTGCAGGTAGGC
>DAINBU010000048.1:0-36462 GCA_036732755.1 Planctomycetota bacterium | reverse complement strand
TCACCGAGCACCGCCAGATGATCGGCACGCCGGCCTACATGTCGCCCGAGCAGGCCGAGATGTCGGGACTCGACATCGACACGCGCAGCGACGTCTATTCGCTGGGCGTCCTGCTCTACGAATTGCTCACCGGCACGACGCCCTTCGACACGCGGACGCTGCTCGAGAGCGGCTTCGACGAGTTGCTGCGCGCGATCCGCGAGGACGAGCCGCACAAGCCGAGCACGCGCGTCTCGAAGCTCGGCGACACCGGCACGCGCACGGCGCAGCAGCGCCGGGTGGAGCAGAAGACGCTGAGCCTGCTCCTGCGCGGCGACCTCGACTGGATCGTGATGAAGTGCCTGGAGAAGGATCGCACGCGCCGGTACGAGACGGCCAACGGCCTCGCCGCGGACATCCGGCGGCACCTGGGCGACGAGCCCGTGACCGCGGGGCCGCCGAGCTCGACCTACCGGCTGCGCAAGTTCGTCCGGCGCAACCGCGTGCAGGTGATCGCGACGTCCGTCGTCCTGGCGGCGCTCCTGGCCGGGATCGTCGCCACGTCGTGGGGGCTGGTGCAGACGAGCCTTGCGCGGTCGGCGGCGCTCGAGCGTCAGGTCCAGGACGAGCACGCGTCGGCCGCCGAGAGAGCCCGTCTCAGTCGGAATGCCGAGGCGGTCGCCGCGCTCCTCGGCCAGTGCGAGGACGCGTTGCGCGCCGGCGACGCGTCCAAGGCGAAGGTCGCGCTGGATGCAGCCCGCAAGCGCACCGACGATGGCGGCGCCGGCGGTGATGCCGAGCGGCTCGCGCGGCTCGCCGCGGATCTCGACCTCTCGACGGAGCTGGACGCGATCGACCAGTACCGCTGGACCTGGACGCAGAACCGCTTCGGGGACGAGAACGTCGCCGCGACGCGGACCCGCGAAGCGCTGCGAAGATTCGGCGCCGACCCCGAGACCTCGTCGGTCGAGGAAGCGGCGTCACTCGTGGAAGCGTCGACGATCCGCAGGCAGATCGTGGTGGCGATGGACCGGCAGCTCTGGCGGGAGAACGTGGACGGGCTGCGCGCCGTGCTGCTATGGGTGGACGCCGACCCTTATCGGGATGAACTCCGCGACGCGATCCTCGCGCGCGATCGCAAGAAGGTGGAGGCGATGGCGCGAGACCCTGCCGCGCTCGAGCAGCCCCCGGAATTCACCACCGCGTTGGGCCAGAGCACGGCGATCCCCGAGGAACGGCGCCGCGAGCTGCTGCAGGCGGCGTTGATCCGCAGGCCTTCGGACATCGCCCTGTTGATGACGCTGCAGAGCCTGCCGTCGCTCCATCCGAAAGAAGCGGCTCCAGTACGGATTCGCTGGCTGCAGGCCGCCATCGCCGCCGACCCGATGAACTCGGCCGCCTACACGAACCTCGGGTGGGCGCTCACGGAAACGGACCCGACGGACAAGAGCCTCGCCTGCTACCGGAAGGCGATCGAGATCGACCCCGGGAATGCCGTGGCCTACAACAACCTGGGCGCCGCGCTGAGCGGCAAGGGCCGACACGCAGAGTCGGTCGCCTGGTTCCGAAAGGCCATCGCGCTGGACCCGACGGATTCTCTCGCGCATTCCAACCTGGGCGAAGCGCTGGCGTCGCAGGGCCACGTGGACGAGGGGATCGCCTGCTACCGGAAGGCGATCGAGCTCGACCCGAAGGACGGCTACGCCTATGCCGTGCTCGGCGACGCACTGCGCAGCAAAGGCGAGGAGGACGAGGCGATCGCCTCCTACCGGAAGTCCGTCGAGCTCGACCCGAATCGGGCGGCGCCGTACCTCTTCCTGGGCGAGTCGCTCCTGAAGAAAGGCAAGGCGGACGAAGGCCTCGCGTACCTCCGGAAAGCCGTCGAGCTCGACCCGAAGACCGCCTGGTTGCGGGGCAGGCTCGGCGAAGCGCTGAAGAACCGCGGCCAGACGGACGAGGCGATCGCCTGCTTCCGGAAGGCCCTCGAGCTCGACCCGGCCTACAACGCCTACGGCACCCTCGGCGACGCGCTGAAGACCCAAGGTCGAACGGAAGAAGCCATCGCCTGCTACCGGAAAGCCGTCGAGCTCGACCCGAAGAACGTCGTCGGGTACCTGCTCCTGAGCCAGGCGGTCAGGAAGGAGGGCCAGACGGCAGAGGCCCTGACCTGGGCGCGAAAAGCCGTGGAGCTCGCGCCGACGATGGCGGCGGCCCACGTCGCGCTCGGCATCGCTCTTCATTCCGATCGTCAGGTCGACGCCGCCATCGCGTGCTTCCGCAAGGCGATCGAGATCGATCCGGACCACGCCGACGCGCATCACAGCCTGGGATCGGCGGCGCACCAACGCGGTCGTCCATCCGAAGCGTTGTCGAGCTACCGGAGAGCCGCCGAGCTCGCGCCCTCGCGCGCGCCATACCAGTTCGACCTCGCCCTGACGGCGCAGGAGCTCGGGCAGCACGAGGCGGCGCTCGACGCCTTCCGGCGAACGACCGAGCTCGATCCGAAGAACGCCTGCGCCAGCTACAACGTGGGCGTCGAGCTGGGGGCGAAGCGCCGGTGGGACGAGGCCATCGCCGCGTACCAGCAGGCCCTCGAGCTCGACCCGGACTACGCCGAGGCCCACTGCAACCTGGCGATGTGTCTCCAGAACACGGGCCGGTTCGCGGAAGCCGTGCCGTACATCCGGCGTGGACACGAGCTGGGTTCGAAGCGCGCCGGCTGGCGCTACCCGACGGCGGAACGGGTCCGCCAGGCCGAGATGAGGGTCGAGCTCGAAGAGAAGCTCGAGGACCTGATCGCCGGCAGGATCGAGCCCGTGGACGACGCGGAGCGTCTCGAGTACGCCCAGATCTGCGCGATCAAAGGACTCCACCACTCGGTGGTCGAGCTGATTTCGGGAGCATTCGCCAACGACCCTCGGCTCGCCGACGATCTCGGCGCCCGGTATCGCTACTACGCCGCAGTCAGTGCGGCACTGGCCGGCGCAGAGCGCAGCAAGGACGCTGCGCAACTCGACGACCGCGAGCGCACGCGCCTGCGCAAGCAGGCCCACGACTGGTTGCGCGCCGACCTGGAACTGCGCGCCAAGACACTGGACACCGGCACGCCCGCGGACCGCGCGGCCGTCCGGGACGCGCTGCGCGAATGGCAGGTCGACGCCGACCTGGACTGCATCCGCGACGGTGCAGCGCTCGCGTCGCTCCCGGCCGAGGACCGGGACGCGTTCACCCGGCTGTGGGCGGACGTCTCGGCGCTCTTATCGAAGGCGGAGAGCGCGGCGCCGGCGGAGCGCCAGCGCTGAGATCTCGGGTGGGCCGTAGAGCGTCATTTGCGCGCCAATAAGGTCTTCGACCCGCGGCTTCAATGCCTCGCGAAGGCCACCGCGAAGCGGGTCGACGCCATGCATCGGATCGTCTCGGGAGCGATCCACCGCCGAGGCAGGTCATGCGGGCGAGACACTCGCCGAGGACTTGGAGGATTCGCGACCGATCGTTTGATTTGGCCGGGAAATCAGCCACGATGCGGTGATCGGGGGGGCGGTTGAACGACTGCACCCGACGAGTCTCGTCCCGTCGCACAATTCACCGAGGAGTGGGGTCAATGGCATCGAACGCTCGCGCACCGTCGAAGTCGGAAGTCGTCGCTCAGCTCTGCAAGGACGCCGAACTGTCCCGCAAGCAGGTGGCCGCCGTATTCGAGTCGCTCAGCGGCATCATCAAGAAGAGCCTGCGTGGCGCCGGCATGTTCACGCTGCCGGGACTCTTGAGGATGAAGGTCGTCAAGAAGCCCGCCACGAAGGAGCGTGAAGGCATCAACCCCTTCACCAAGGAGAAGATGATCTTCAAGGCGAAGCCGGCCTCGAAGAAAGTCCGTGTGCTGGCGCTCAAGAACCTGAAGTCGATGGTGAACTAGGCGCGTATCGCCGTCGACCTGCGACGCTGTCGTCATCGCAGCGGCCACGCATCTCGCCCGCGCGGGACGGAGGGCGTTCGTCTCGAATCGCCGTGAGGCCGCGGTACCGCGCGGTGGAGCGCGGCGACGCGGCGGCGCTCACGGGTTCTTCGCGTGCCACGCGGCGAGCGCCTTCGCCTCGGCCTCACGCGCCAGGCCGGCGCGCAGCGCACGCCTGCCCTGGGTCTTGCGGAACCAGTCGATCGTGTCGCGCGCCGTCTCGACGGCGGGACGGAACGCGAGGCCGGCTGCGACCGCCTTCGCGACGCTCACAGCGGTGATGCCGCCGCCCGGCTCGCGCGGCGAGGTCCAGCAAGGCAGATCGATCATGCCGCGGATCTTCTGCTCGTTCAGGAACTCATCGGAGACCCAGGTGAAGCGCGCATCGCTCCTCGCGGCCGACTTGCACGCCTGCAGCAGGTCGTCGATCGGCATGCCGCCTTGCGGGCCGGTCGCATTCATCACGCCGACGGTCGCGTTCTCGATGCAATGGATGATGAAGTCGCCCAGGTCACGCACGTCGATGAACTGGACCGGATCCTTCGGCGTCCCCGGCGCGAGCACCTCGCCACCCTCGGCGACGCGCAGCGGCCAGTAGGTGCCCCAATCGCCGTCGTCGTCGGGGCCGACGATGACTCCGGGGCGTAGATTCGTGACCTGGCCCGGCATCTCCTTCTCGGCCGCCTGCTCGCACAGCGACTTCAAGGCGCCGAGTTGGTTGCGGTCCCCGGTCGTCTTCAGCTTCTCGGCATCGACGTCGGGCGGCAGCGTCGCGAGCGGCGCATCTTCGCCGGCGCCTTGCGCGTCGAGCAGCCGATAGACCGCGATCGTCGACACGAAGACGTATTGGCTCGTCGTCGCGGCGAGCACGCCGGCCGACTCGCGCACCTGGCGCGGGAAGTAGCCGCAGGTGTCGACCACGGCGTCGAACTCACGGCCGGCGAGCTGCTGGAGGTCCGCGTCGACGTTGCGATCGCCCTTGATCCGCTCGAGCTGCTGGAACAGCGTCGGATGGGTCCTGCCACGGTTGAACAGGGTCACGACGTGGCCGCGTTCGATCGCGCGACGCACGGTGGGCGGTCCGAGGAAGTCGGTGCCGCCGATGAAGAGGATCCTCGACGACCTCTTCGCCGTCGCGCCGCTCGCAGGCGGCGCAGCCTGCTGCGCCAAGCCGAGCCGAGACGCTGCGAATGCTCCGGCAAGTGCCGACAACTGCCTCAGGAAGTCGCGACGGTTCGGCACGAGGAGCTCCGGTTCGTCCGCTCCGATCGGGGCGGGCGAATCGTAGGTCGGGTCGGCGCGGAAGTCTCGCGAGCGCGACGGACGGGCCATCATGTCAGACGCTGGGAGACACTCCGGAGCCGCGCGCGGCGATCACCGTCACCGCCGCGCGATCACCGCCGCTCGAGCGTCGCCAAGACGTCGGTCGTCTCGCCGCGGACGATCTCGACCTCGATCGAGCGCGGCGCGAAGCCGTCGGCCGAGAGCTCGACGACGTAGCGGCCAGGCGGGCGGGGCGGGACGACGAAGCAGGGGCCGTCGGCGAACGTCTTGCTCGGAGAGTGGACGGCCGAGGAGGCGGTCTCGAAGACGAAGCCGGCGTTCAAGGGATCGCCCGCGGGCGTGGTGATCCGACAACGCGCACGGAGGCCTGCACCGTCGGTGTCGCGGGCGAAGAGCCGCAGCCGACCCGTCGGGCGCAGTGTGAGCGATCGCGTCACGACCTCGGGACGGTCGAGCTCGACCTCGAAGCAATCCTCCTGGAAGAAGCCGCCGCACCCGAAGCGTCCGCCGCCCGCGCGCACGTGGACGAGGTAGCGGCCGGGGTCGAGCTCCGGCAGCGTGAAACGGTCGCCTTCGGGCACGAGCTCCGCGAACTCCTGCGGGCACGGCGCGCGGCCGTCCGTCGGGACGACCTGGAACCAGGCGCGGCCGACCGGCTCGCCCGCCGGCACGATCAGGTCGAGAGCGAGCGACGGGCGAGGGCGGCGGCGCTCGAGATCGAGGGTGACGAACGGAGCCGCCTGCTCGACCGGCAGGACGAATGGCGCCGTCGCGCGCTCGACGTCGGCGTGCTCGACGAGGAGCTGATAGGTGCAGCCGTGGAGCGCGAGGAAGTGGAAATCGCCGTGCTCGTCAGTCCGGCCGCCGAGGTTCGACGAATCGCCGTCGGGCCCCGTGCCGCGGACCCAGAGCGGCGCACCGACGATCGGCTGCCCGTCGAGCGCGAGCCGGACGGTGACCGTTGCGAGCCGGGAGATCACCTCGACGTCGCGGCACGGCGCATCGACCTCGACGGCTCCGGCCCAATCGTCGTTGACGACGACGGGGTGAACGGGGAGCGCGCTCTCGCCGAGGACCCGCAGCTTCCACGTCCCTGGCGGCAGTCCGGCCAGGGCGAAGGCGCCGTCGTCGCCGCTGCGCGTGGAACGTCGGTGCACGAACGCGGCGTCGAGATTGCTCGGAGGCGCCGCGAAGCTCGCCTCGACGAACGCTCCGGCGAGGACTCGACCCTCCGCGTCGACCGCGACGCCGGCGATCTCGCAGCTCGGCGCGACGACGACGTCGGGCACGGGCAGGTCGACGCCGGCGCGGAGCGCGACCGCGACGGCCGCAGGCAGGAACGCGGGCAGCTCGGCCGCACCGGGTCCCCGCTCTTCGATCGATGGGTCGTGCGGAACGATGCGCAACGTCCGCTCGCCGATCGCGATTGATTCGACCGCGAAGCGACCGGCGGAGTCGGTGGCGCCGATGCGCCCGCCCTCACCGTCGTTCCAATGCTCGAAGTGCACGTTCGCGTTCGGAACCGGCCGTCCCGACGGGTCCACGACCCGCCCGTGGACGCGCGCGGACGGCCTCGTCACGAGTTCGACCTCGAAGGTCCATGGCGCTGGGCGCGCGCGACCGTGCTCGTCGAGGGTCTCGACGAAGGCTTCGGTGTCGACGTAGGCGGGATCGACGGCCTCGACTCGCAGGCCGCGCACTGCGCCGAGCGCAGCCAACGCGGAATGCGAATCGGCGAGGACGAGCTCGAACCTGCCTTCGTGGTCGACCGCGGTGCGCAACAGGGTCTGCTCGCCGGCGACCAGCGAGTTCCCCGCCGGCGCGACGCGGAACTCGCCGGTCCACGGCAGCGTCGGGTCGAGCCCGCGCAGCCGGCCCTCGAGCTTCCATGCGGAGGGAACGGGGGCGGTCGGCGTCGCGTTCAGCGCGTCGACGGCCCGGCTCGCCGCCTCGGCCTCGCGCGAAGCGTGCGCGACGGGCGACGCCGGCAGTGCCTCGACCTCGGCAATGCCGGAGGGCGGCGACGGGGTGAGCGCGCCCGACGTGAGCGACGGCTCGTCGATCCGGGCGGCGTCGAGAGGCTCATCCTCCTCCATCCACCCTGTCCGGACCGCGACGGTCGCGGCGACCAGGACGATCGCCGCCGCCGCGACGCCGAACACCGGCCCACTCGTAGCGAGCGCAGCGGCCGGCGCGGCCGCCGCCGCAGCGCCCGCGCCACCGGACCACGGCGCGAGCATCGCTACCCACCCCGCTCGCTCGCCCCCGCTCTCGGCGTCGAGCCGCGCGCGCAACGCCTCGAGGCCGCGCTGGATCCGGCTGCGGATCGTCGCGTCGGGCACGCCTTGGCGCCGCGCGATCTCGACCGGGTCGAGGTCGTCGAGATAGCGCTGCAGCAAAGCGATCCGCTGCGGCGCGGGCAGCTCGTCGAGCCATCGGAACACTCGGCGCATCAGCTCGAAGCGCGCGGCGAGTTCGGACGGGTCGGACGGGTCGACCACGGACGGTGCAGGCCTCGGATCGACTGCGACGGCCGCGCGCTCATGCCGCTCGCGCCGTTCGTCCCCTCGGCGCCGCTCGCGCGCGACGTTTCGCACGAGTCCCGCGAGCCACGTCCGCAGCGTGAATCCGACGCGCGGCGGTCGCACGAGCGCGCGCAGCCACGTCTCCTGCACGAGGTCGTCGGCGTCAGCGCCGCCGTCGACGAGGGCGCGCGCCAACGAGCGCACGAAGGCGCCCTCGGCGATCAGTCGTTCCGGATCCCATGTTCTCATCGCGTCGCTCCGCCCGATTCTGGAATCGGACGCGTATGGCCGCTCGACGACGTTTCGTTGCACCCGGACTGGCCGGCCCCATCCCCCTCCCTCGCGCTGGCAGATTCTGGCGGGATGGAGCCCAAGCGCAGTCTCCGGCGAAGGTTCGTTGCGCCTCAGCCCTGCCTGGCGTCGACGCGAGCGAGCAGCGGTTGCAGGCGCGCGCGCTGCGAGCGCTGCATCATCACGGGGTAGACGTGGAAGACCACGCCCAAGCCCAGCAGCCACGGCCCGGCGGCGGTCTGGCTTGCGAGCGTCGCTGCTGCGACGACGACGGTCAGCACGAACAGGATCGCGTGGGCGTTCTCGCCCTGGCGCGTGGCGCGCTCGTAGTCGCGCAGCGTGGCGCGCTTGAGCTCGAAACGGTTGCCGACGCGCAGCGCCGCCTCCCACCCGACGGCACGCAGCGTCCTCATGAACGCGAGCGCGCCCAGGCACCGGTAGACGCGCACCTCGCCCGGCGAGACCTCGAAGCGCCGACCGTCCAGCCGCGGCGCGAGCAGCTTGTCCATGTAGACCGCGCAAGCCATGCCCACGAAGTGGAACTCGAAGGCGAAGAGCGGCGAGGCGACCCCGCAGTGCCGCGCGAACCACGCGAGCAGCGCCACGCCCAGCGCGCACACGCCGAGCGCGCCGGCCCAGGCCAGCGGATCGCCCATGTGCGTGGTTCGGTTTGCCGGCACACTCACGGTTCCACCTGCACGGGACTCAAGCTAGCTCAACTCGAGCGCATGGCGTCCGCCCCGGCGGCGAGTGCGCGCCGGAGCGGACGCGGGCGAAGACGGGCGCGAGGCCGGCCTTACTTCCCGGCGAGATCACCGAGGAGGCTCAGGAGATCCGCGGACTTGCCGCGGGTTTCGCCGGCGAAGCCCCACTCGCCCGACTCGAGCACCCAGACCTGGTGCGTGTAGCCGCCCTTGCCGGCGTGAGTCGTGAGGACCCACCGGAACTGAACGCCGTGCGGAGCGGCCACGCCCTGCGCCGCCCGGCCGGACTGGAGGGCACCGAGGATGCGCTTCACCCCTGCGGCATCCGAGACCTTCTTTCCCGGCGCGGGCGCCTCGCCCGGCGACCCCGCGCGCGCGACCTCGACTGCCTCGATCGGGACGCCCTCGATCTCGAGCAGACCCTGTTCGAGGTCGGCCGGCTTCGGCAGCGCCGCCTCGCCCGGCTTCTTCGCCGTGGGCGGCGCGCCCGCCCAGTTGATCTCGAACGGGCTGTCGGCACCGATCGCGATCATGCAACCTTCGGAGAACGTGGCGCGGTGGATCAGGCGCGACGGCGTGTAGGTGAACGAGCCGGGGTCGAGGTCGATCTTCCTGCCTTCGCACTCGACCGTGAACGTCCCCTTGATGACCGTGATCGTCTCGTTCGCCGTGTGCCAGTGCCAGGGGACCACGACCTGCTTCGGCGCACGGATCAGGAGCTGCGTCGCTTGCGTCTTCGGGTTGACGTGGACGACCGCCAGGTCAGGGCCGTCCGCGCCGAGATCCGGAAAGGCCTTGTCCCACTTGACGTCCTCGGCGCGCAGGCTGACCGGGCACTTCGAGGGATCCGGGCAGCCCGCGCGCGGGCCGCCGACGGTCTGCGCGAACGTGAAGGATGCAGTCGCGAGGATGGCGGCCGCGACGATCGAGAGTCGGAGCGTGCTCATGCTGGCCTCCTGTTCGAGTTGACCTTCTGAAGACCACTTGGGCCGGCGGACGCTGCGCAGGCGTCCGCCGGACTATCGTCGTCGCCTCGAGTATCGGCGTCCCGGTAGCCATGCGAGCAACGTAGGGTTGCCGGCTACGGGCTGACTAGTTCTACTTTCGAACCAACCGGTGCGATTCGCAGACCTGCCGCGAATCCACGCGGTTCGCACGGAGGTGCGATGCGCAGCTATGCGCAGTACTGCCCGGTCGCCAAGGCCACCGAGATTCTCGGCGACCGTTGGACGCTCCTGATCGTGCGCGAGATGCTCGGCGGCGCGAGCGGCTTCAACGAGCTCCAACGCGGCCTTCCAGGGATCTCGCGCTCGGTCCTCACCGACCGCATGCGCGCGCTCGAGCGCGCAGAGATCATCGAGCGCAGGACGGGCCCCAAGGGCCGTACCCTCGAATATCGCCTCACCTCCGCCGGCCGTGACCTCCAGCCGGTCGTGCAGGCGATCGGCGAGTGGGGAGCGACGTGGTCGTTCACCGAGCCGCGCGCCGAGGAACTCGATCCCGACCTGTTGATCGTCTGGATGGCCCGCCACGTCGATCGCCAGCGGCTCCCACCCAACCGAACCGTGGTTCAATTCGACTTTCGCGACCCCAAGCGGTGTTTCTGGATGGTCCTCGAGCCGTCCGAGGTCTCGGTCTGCCTCCAGCATCCCGGTTTCGACGTCGACCTCGAGGTCATCGTCGACACCACCACGCTCTACCGCGTCTATTTGGGACGGGCCGAGTTGGGCGGCGCGATTCGAGCCGGCCAGTTGACGATGAGCGGCCCGCGGACGCTGCAGCGCGGATTCTGCCGTTGGTTCACCTGGAGCGCATTCGCTCCAGCCAGCCGCTCGGCGCAGAAACGCCGCACTGCCGCCTCACGCCTTGCCCGCCCTCATCGCGTACGGATCGCCGACGTCGGCGAACCAGGCACTGGGGGATAGTCGTGCCCCTGGAGGACGGCACGACCTTCGTCCGCATCACCGAGGCCGGCTTCACCGGCGACGGCGACGCGCTCGTGAAGCAGGTGACCGACTCGACTCAGGGGTTCGCCCTGGTGCTTTCGGGCCTCAAGGCGCTCCTCGAGCACGGCGTCAGACTGAACCTGGTCGCGGACCGCTTTCCCAAGGGAATCGAGGAGCACTGACCCGTCGATTCGTCGACTCGCGCCGGGGTGCCAGGTGACCGCAATAGACTGTCGGCGATGCGACCGATGCGTCCCATGCAGCGCCGACTCCTCGCCGTCCTGATCGCGCTGCTGCCGTCCGCCCGCGCGTTCCCGCAGGCGGTCGCTCCGTTCCCCGCAGGCGAGTCGACGCAGAAGCTCGAGGGGCTGAAGTGCACCGTCGAGATGCCGGCGGGCTTCGACGTCGCGAAGGAGCACTCGCTCGTCGTGATCCTGCACGGCTTCGGCGGGACCGACGACGGCATGGCGCGGTCGCTGATGCACCTCTGCAAGGAGGATTTCGTCGTGGTCGCGCCGAAGTCCACCGGTGAGGGCTGGAGCGCGCCGGATGTCGAGGCCGTGCGCCGCATCACCGCCGACCTGAAGAAGCGCCTCCACGTCGGCGAGCGGCGGCTGCACGGGATCGGCTTCTCGAACGGCGGCTGGAACCTCGCACCGCTTGCGTTCGACGAGGCGCTGCGCTTCCAGAGCGCCTGCTGGGTCGCCGCCGGCTACGCGGGTGGAAGCGTCCCGAAGCACGCGAAGAAGATGATGGGCGTCCTCGCGCTCGTCGGGGGCGACGACCCCAACCGCGGCGCCGCCGAGAAGACGGTGACGCTGCTCGACGACAAGGTGCGCACGGTCGAGTGCCGCGTCCAGCCCGGGCTCGGGCACGCCTGGCCCGACAAGCTCGTCCCGTACCTCTCCTGGTGGCTCCAGGTCCAGGAAGGACGCTGCACGCCGGGCGTCTGCGCCGCGTTCGAGTGGAACGGCTCGCCGCAAGCGGCGCTCGACGCCGCCGCGTCCGCGGCGACCAGGTGCGGCGCCTTCGTCTGGTGGTACTCGACCTCCGCCGATGCGTCGAACGAGAAGGCGAAGGCGTTCCAGAACGACACGACGCGCGCCCGGCTCGTCCAACACTTCGGCCAGCAGCTCGCCGCCGCGAAGGCCGATCGCGACGCGGACGCCGAAGGCTTCGCGAAGGCGGGGCTCAAGACGACGCCGGCGGTCGTCGTCTACGACGCCGCTGGAAAGGTGAAATCCGTCTTCCAGGACAAGATCGACCCGAAGGCCCTCGCCGCCGCGCTGCGCTCGGTCGCTCCCGACAAGTCGCAGCCGAAGGACTGACGCCCGCGACGCGAATCGGCGCCGTCACGTCGATGCCGAGCGACGTACGCGTCCCGCTCTCACCGGGTCCCGCCGAGCGTGAACTTCCGATACTCCGACCGCACCACGCGCGTGCCGCCCGGCGCCGCCGGGTCGCGCTCGTCGTGCAGGTAGAAATCGATCTCCAGGCTGCGCTCCTCGGGCACGTAGAGCGCGTGCCAGAGGGTGCGCGACGTGACGCCGTTCGTGCGCGTCGGAGCGGCGGGCGGGGCGCAGGCGACGGCGGAGTGGAGCCGCTTCACCTGGTCGAGCGAGAACTTCGCGGCGTGCGCGGCGATCTGGTCGGCGAGGAGGCGCGCCCGGTTGCACGCGCCGAGCGGGTCGCCCTCGCGCGGCAGCTTCCCCGGATCGGGATGACGGTGGATCGCGTAGTTGGTGACGATCTGCGGCGTGCCGTCGCCGTCGAAGATCCAGTCGTGGTTGCCGGCGAACGAACGCTCCCAGATGAACGACTCGCCGTTCGCGTCGCACACCATGTAGTGGCACGGGATCATCTCGTACACCTGTTTGGTCGTGAGCAGCGCCTGTTTCGCGGCGGCGACGTCGGCGCAGGTGTCGAGCAGGAGGCGCAGCGTCGTCAGCACGCCGAAGCCGACCTGCGCCGGACCCTCCACCTCGACGGCCCGCGCCTGCTCCTGCTCGTCGACGGCGAGCAGCGCGACGCACAGTCCCGCGGAGTTGACGCCGTCGATCACGCCGCCGAGCAGGTCGTACGCGCACAGGCTGAGCGACGCGAACCCGTGCTCGGGGTGCAGCTCGAGGACCATCGGCCGCGAAGTGGTGGGGCGCTGGTCCGGCTTCGGCTTCGTGCCTTCGAACGTGCCGGTCCCGAAGTCGTAGAAGCGGCTCATCAGGCCGGCGCCGTCGTCCGTGCTCTCGGGCGGGAAGAAGACGACGGAGCAGCCCGAGCGGCGGAAGGAGTCGGCGATCCCCGTCCAGTCGTGCGCGTCGTCGAGCGGGACGCCGAACGCCGCGGCCGCGCCGCGCGCGCGCTCGAGCAGCGCGGGGAACTGCGCCTGCATGAATCGCCGCTGGGCGCGCGCGCGCACCGGATCCTCGGCCTTCGTGGGCACGGAGGCGTAGCGCTCCTTCGCGAGCGTCCCGAGCGCGCGTCCGATCTCGAAATCCGATCCGGCGAGCACGACGTGGCGCACCTCCATGAAGTCGCCGGGACTCCCCGCCACCACCTCGTCCTTGCGCAGCGCGGGCAGCTCCGCGCGCGGCGGCGCGTTCTTCGCCGCCGCCGCCGCGTCGACCGCTCGCGCGTCCGCCGCGACCTGCGCGCGCGCGCCGGCGGCGGAGACGAGGACGAGGACGAGGAGCGCGGGGACGAGACGTCGCGCCAGCATGACGAGCTCCACGGACGTGGCCGCGGACGAGTGGCGGGGCGAGCCGGGAATCCTACCCCCCCCTCGACGCGCACTCCCGCGAGCTGGTCCTCAAGCACCGTGAGCATGCGGGGCGCTCGCTCCGGCCGCGATGCGGCCGGAGCCCCGCTGATGCGCTCCTCAGCAGCGTGATCGACGATCCGGTCAGAAGATCTCGTAGTCGACGCCGGACGTCGCGGCGATGCGACCGACGGCGTCGGGATCGAAGACGAACCACTGCACGTAGAAGTGCATCCCGACGATCGCCGGGTCGGCCGGCAGCCCGGCGACGATCGAGGCGTAGCCGCCGCCGGGTCCATCGCCGAGCGTCGGCAGCAGCAACAGCGCGTACAGTTGCGCGAGGTCGACGTGCAACGGCACGCCCTTCAGTGTCGCACCGGGCGCAGCCGGGGCGGCCGCCACGAGTGTCAGCGCCAGGCTTCCGCCGAGCGCATCGTGGAGACCGGACTTGTAGTCCGGGTTGCCGACGTTCGCCGGCGTCGTCGCCAGTACGTGTGGGACGAATCCGCCGCTGCCCGGCCAGCCGTCGCCGTAGACCAACGGATGGGCGTCGCTCCGCTCCGACCAGAGGGTCGGCCGATCGAACGGAGCGGACCCGGTCGCGACGCGCGGATCGACCAGGCCGTTCACGAGGAAGTCGAGCAGGTCGGCCCGCTCCTGCTGCGACAGACTGATGGCGTTCAGGAACGGATCGATGTTGTCCGAGAAGTCGCCGCCGCGCTCGTAGAAGTCGATCACCTCGTCGAGCGTCGTGAATTGCCCGCTGTGCATGAAGCGGGGGTGCAGCGCCACGTCGCGCACGCTCGGCGTCCGGAACTTCCCGCGATCGGCCGGGTTGCCGGTGATGGCGGCGCGACCCGGATCGGTGGCCGGATCGCGCAGGCCGATGTTGTGGAACGAGTCGTCGGAGCCGAGCGGCAGCGCATGGCACTTGTCGCACTTCGCCTTGCCGCTGAAGAGCTGCGCTCCGCGCTGCTGCGAAGCCGTCAGCGCGCCGCTGTCGCCGCGCTGGAACCGGTCCCACGCCGTCTCGTCGGGCAACAGCGAACGCTCATAAGACGCGATCGCCCACGCGATGCGCTCGGCGGTCACCTGCGCGTCGCCGAAGGCCGTCGCGAACAGTTCGGGATACGTCGGGTCGGCCGCGAGCGCCGCGACGAGATCGGGCGGGAGGGCCGTCGCGAGTACGAGCGGCCGTGACTGCTCGATCTTCGCGACGATTTCGTTCCAGGCGCGTCCCGCATGCGCCATCTCCACGGAGGAGACGGGCGGGCCGACGACCTGGCTCTCGAGCGCGCCACCCGTCGCGATGCTGACCGCGCCGCTCTGCGGATCGACGAACGTGGTGCCGGCACGCCCATCCCAGAAGAGTGAATCGGCCCAGGCCGCGTGCAGGAAGCTCGGCGAGTTGCGCCCGGTCACCTGTGGCGCGAACGCGTGCTGCGGGTCGGGTTCGTAGGCGTTCTTCGCATCGGCACGGATCACGCCGGGCGAGCCGAACATGTCGTCGGAGGTGCCTGCGATCCCGTCGGGTCCCGGCAACGCGACGAAGCGTGCATCGGCGCCGCCCCGCGCCGGACGATGACAAGTGCCGCAGGCGACCGTGTTGTCGCTCGACAGCTGTTCGTCCCAGAAAAGCGCCTTGCCGAGCGCCACCTTCGCCGGCGTGACAGGATTCTCCGCCGGCTGCGGCGGCGGCCCGAGTTGCGCACGCGCCGCCGTCGCCGTGACGCCGACCGCGACTGCGGCAAAGAGGATCTTGCGGGATATCGCCCACCGCGCGGCGGGCGAGACGAACCACTGGAATGCCCACATGTTGGGAACCTCCCCCCGGGAGCCTCATCACCCTCCAGGGACGACGAGAACGCCGGACGGAGTCGCAACGGTGGTGCCGCGGCGGAGTGCGACCGACGTCGATCGCACCTGCTCCGTCGTCGGAGTGAAACACGGCTCTCTCGCTCACGACGCAGTCGGGCACGAGGAGCTACCGCCGACGCGCAGCGGACTGGCGAGCGACACGGAAGGGCTTGGCGCCGCCGCGAATCCGAGAACTCGCTATGAACCCCGAGCATCTCGACGCGCCGGGATCCCTCCGGCGCGTGAAGCCGCGGGAAAGCTGGGCCATGACCTCGAGCTCGACCTCCCCACCGCAGCCGGGCCGCATCGTCCGGCCGAAGCGGAACGCGGGCGGCTGGCAGCGCTGGCTGCCGGGCTTGCAGACGCTGCGCAAGTACGAGCTCGCATGGCTGGGCCACGACGTCGTGGCGGGACTGGTGCTGACGACCATGCTGGTGCCGGTCGGCATCGCCTACGCGGTGGCCTCGGGTGTGCCCGCCATCTACGGGCTCTACGCCACCATCGTTCCGCTCCTGGCCTATGCGCTGTTCGGCCCCAGCCGCATCCTGGTGCTCGGTCCGGACTCCTCGTTGGCCGCGGTGATCCTCGCCGTGGTGCTGCCGCTCTCGGGCGGCGACTCGCTGCGCGCCGTCGCGCTGGCCGGCATGCTCGCCGTGGTCTCGGGCCTCGCGTGCATCGGCGCCGGCGTGGCCCGCCTCGGCTTCGTCACCGAGCTGCTCTCCAAGCCGATCCGCTACGGCTACATGAACGGCATCGCGCTGACGGTGCTGATCAGCCAGTTGCCGAAGATGCTCGGCTTCTCCGTGAAAGACGACGGGCCGCTGCGCAAGGTGTGGGCGATCGGCGCGGCGGTGCTGGACGGACGGACGAACTGGACCGCCTTCGCCATCGGTGCAGCGACGCTCGCGGCGATCCTGCTGCTGAAACCCTACAAGCGCATTCCCGGCATCCTGATCGCCGTGATCGGCGCGACGGTGGTCGTCGGCGCCTTCGACCTCGCGTCCCGCGCCGGAGTCTCCGTGCTCGGCTCGTTGCCGCAGGGGCTGCCCGCTTTCGCGATCCCGTGGATCGTGCAGGCCGACATCGTCCCGGTGCTGCTCGGCGGCCTGGCCGTCGCACTGGTGTCGTTCGCGGACACCAGCGTGCTCTCGCGCACCTACGCGGCGCGCACCGGCGTCTACGTCGATCCGAACCAGGAGATGGTGGGCCTGGGCGCCGCCAACCTCGCCGCCGGCTTCTTCCAGGGCTTCCCGATCAGCAGCAGCTCCTCGCGCACGCCGGTGGCCGAAGCCGCGGGATCCCGAACCCAGATGACCGGCGTGGTCGGTGCGTGCGCGGTCGCTGCCTTGCTGCTTGCGGCACCCGACCTGCTGAAGAGCCTGCCCAGCAGCGCGCTGGCTGCGGTGGTGATCGCTTCCGCGATCGGACTGTTCGAGGTGCGCGACCTGCGCCGCATCTATCGCATCCAGCGCTGGGAGTGCGGGCTGTCCGTCGTGTGCCTGATCGGAGTGGCGGTGCTCGGAGCCATTCCCGGCATCGGCATCGCGGTCGTGTTCGCCGTCATCGAGTTCCTGTGGGATGGCTGGCGCCCGCATCACGCGGTCCTCGGCCGGGTCGATGGCATCGAGGGCTACCACGACGTCACCCGCTATCCCAAGGCGCACCTGATTCCCGGCCTGGTGTTGTTCCGCTGGGACGCACCGCTCTTCTTCGCCAACTCCGAGTTGTTCCAGGACAAGGTGCTGGACGCGCTGGCGGCCTCGCCGACGCCGGTGCACTGGCTGGTCGTGGCCGCGGAGCCCGTCACCAGCGTCGACGTCACCGCGGCCGACATGCTGGCGGAGCTCGACAAAACACTGCACACGGCGGGCATCGAGCTGTGCTTCGCCGAGATGAAGGACCCGGTGAAGGACAAGCTGAAGCGCTTCGAGCTCTACCTGCCCTTGGGCGAGGACGCGTTCTTCCCGACCGTGGAGTTCGCCGTGCGCAGGTTCATGGACGCGCATCCCGCGGCTTGAGGTGCGCCGGGGCGAGAGCGAGTCGGGGGGAGTCCCGCCGAGCAGAGCTTCAAGATTCGTTCGAGCGAGGCGGGCGCGGGGGGCGAAGCCGCCCTTGAAGTCGGAGAGTGGAACTGCGGCGGCGCGAAGCAGCGCGACATCGTGGCGTTTCACGCTTCCGGGGCAGCGTCCGCATTACCTGCTCCCAGGAACCCTCTCCTGAACCATTGGTGCCTGCTGCGGCAATGTAGGCGACAATGAGTTCCGCGTTCCGATCCTCCGGCTCCAGTGACGCCGCCTTCTCGCCCGAGCAGCTCCTCGCGCATGCGCCGTTCGTGCGAGCGCTCGCGCGCGCTCTCGTGCGCGACGACGCGGCGGCGGACGACCTCGCGCAGGAGTCGCTGCTGGCGGCGCTGCAGCGCCCGCCGCGGCGAGGCAGCGTGCGGGCGTGGCTGGTCGGCGTGGTCCGCAACCTGGCGCGCCAGACCCGTCGCGGCGACGCGCGGCGGCTCGCGCGCGAAGCGACGCTCGCGTTCGAAGGTCCGCCGCCGGCGGCGACGCCGCGCGAATCGGCGGAACGGCTCGAGCTCTTCGGCCGGCTGGTCGCGGCGGTTCAGAAGCTAGACGAGCCCTACCGCGCGACGATCGTGCGCCGCTTCTTCGACGGCGCGAGCGCGCAGGAGATCGCGACCGAGCAGTCGGCGCCGCTCGAGACGGTGCGCACGCGCATCAAGCGCGGGCTCGAACGGCTGCGCAGCGACCTCGACGCGTCGTCCGGCGACCGCGCGACGTGGAGCGCACTGCTCGCGCCGTGGGTCGCGCTGCCGGTGAAGGCCGCGGCGACGGCAGCGACAGCGACGGCCGCCGCAGGCACCGCTGCCTCCTCCTCCACATTCATTGGAGCAGTCGTGGTGACGACGAAGACGAAGCTCGTGCTCGCAGCGGCGGCGGCTCTGCTCGCGACGACGACGGTGGTGCTCTGGCCGACGCTCCACGGCGGCATGGGGGACGGAGCACGCTCGGCGTCGAACTCGCCGCACCCCGGGACGACGAACGCGTCCGATCGCGCTCCGCAACCGGCAACCGCCGACGCGGCGCCGTCACCGAAGCGCAGTCCCGAGTCGCCCGCGGCCTCCTCCGACTCCAACTCCGACCCGCTCGCGACCTGGGTCGTTCGCGGCCGCGTGCGCGCCGACGCGAGGACGGCGCGCCCGCACGTCCGGATCCACGCGAAGCTGTGGGACGGTTTCGAGCCGCAGGGCGACCCGCGCCTCGACCTCCACCTCGGCTCCGACGAGCTCGGCCGCTTCGAATGGCCGCTGCGTCCGCCAGCGGGTGCCGTCGCGCTCTGGCTCTCGGCCGACGAGCCGAATTCCTACCAGTACGGCGACGAGCGACTCGTCGCCGCCGGCGCGGCGCCGCCGCAGGATTTCGATCTGCGTTGCGTCGCGCTCGACGCCGAGGTGGCCGGAGTCGTCTTCGGTCCCGACGGCGCGCCGGCGCCCGATGCGCAGGTGCGAGTGATGCGGCAGACGATCGACTGCGACGAGCGGGGCGAATTCACGGCGCCCGCGCCCGCCGCCGCTGCGTGGCAGGGCGAGGTCCAGGTCGTCGGATGGGCCCCCGGCTGCGCGGAGGGGATGGTGGTCGCCCGGCCCGGTCCGCAGGGCGCGCCGCCGCACGTCGAACTCCATCTCGCGCCCGGCTTCAGCGTGCGCGGTCGCATCACCGACGCCGCGGGCGCGCCGATCTCCGGCGCGACCGTCTCGACCTTCGGGATGCGCGTCTCCAAGGCGGTGAGCGACGCACGGGGCGACTACTGCCTCGACCACGTCCCCGTCCGCGACCCGACGATCACGCTCGACGCGCGCGCCGCCGGCTACGCGCGGTCGACGGGCAACGTCAAGAGCAGCGGCTCCGACGCGCACCTCGACTTCGTCATGAAGCGCGGCGTGACGCTGCGCGGGACGGTGGTCGCGCCCGACGGCAAGCCGGCGGCCGGCGCCGCGATCACGCTCGGCTTCTCGCCGTTCGCCGCCGACAAGCTCGACACCCATTCGCGCGACGACGGCAGCTTCACAATCACGGGCGCGAAGCCGAACGACTGGAAGCTCTTCTTCTTCGTCGACTGGCCGGGCGCGGCGGCGCTCGTGCAGTCGATCACGATCCCGACCGACGTGCGGGACGGCTCCGAAGTCGCCGACCTCGTGCTGCAGCTCGGCGCGAGCCACTTTGCCGCAGGCCGCGTGAAGGACGAGCGCGGCCGGCCAGTACCCTCCATCTACGTGACGATCCGGAAGGAGGGTCAGGCGGACGACTCCTACTCGTCCGGCCAGACCGACGTGACCGGCGCCTTCCGCGTCGAGCGCCTTCCCGATGGCCCGCTCATGCTGCGCGCCCAAGGCGCCGGGTTCGGCGAGACGCGGCTCGAGGGGATCGGCGTCGATCGCAGCGACCTCGAAGTCACGTTGAATCGCGCTGGTCGGGCCATGGGTCGCGTCGTCGACGGCGCGACCGGCGAGCCGCTGACTCACTTCAAGATCCGCTTCTGCAGCGCGAAGCTCGAGCGCGGCGACAAAGGGGCGAGCCACTACGACGCGACCTAGCGCGAAGCAGGGCGGACGTTCGACGACGCGCGGGGTCGATTCGTCGTCGGCGACGACTCGAGCATGCCGCCCGGCTCGGTCCTCGGCCTCGAGGCGAGCGCCGAGGGCTACTCGCCGAGCGTCGCCGACCACGTCGTGCTGCGGGCCGACCCCGATCCCGACGAGCTCGTGATCCGGCTCTTCCGCGGCGGCGCGCTCGAGGGGCTCGTCGTCGACGCGAGCGACGGCCGGCCGGTCGGCGGCGCGCTGGTCAAGCTCGTGAACGACCAACTGCCGTTCGACGCCAACCACGACTCCTACGCGAACGCGCGCCCGACCGCCAAGAGCGACGACGCCGGCCGCTTCCGCCTCGAACGCGTCCCGGTCGGGAGCGCGACGCTGGTCGTCGACCACCCCGACTACGCGCGCACCTTCGCGGACGACGTCGAGATCCCGCGCGGCGGCACGGCGCCGGCGCGCACGATCCGGCTCGAGCGGGGCGGCGCCATCGACGGCGTGGCCCTCGATCCCGCGGGGCGGCCGCTCGCCGGCGCGTCGATCTCCCTCTACGGCGAGACGAAGGTGCCCATCGTCTCGGTCGACGGCACGCTCGACGCCGCCGCGCGCCGCGCACTCGCTCGCGTCGTCTCGATGCAGACGACCAGCGACGCCGCGGGCCGCTTCTCCTTCACCCACCTGCCAGCCGGCCGCGTCCACGTGGGCCGCAACGAAATGGTCGCCCGGGACGGCAAGCCCGGCGCGCTGCGCCTGCGCGCGATCGAGCTCGTCGTCGGGGTCGAATCGGGCGTCACGCGCGAAGTGCGCCTCGGCCCGACCGGCAGCGCGACGCTCCGCGGCCGCGTCCACGGCGACTCCGAACTGCCGAAGGAGTTCACCGTCCGCCTCGCTTCCGAGGTCCGCCCGCCCGCGACCTGGCCCGATCTCATCTTCGAGATCCAGTCGCGCGACGGCGCCTTCGAGTTCTCCGGTGTCCCGGCCGGCAAGTACCGCGTCGTCGCGCACGGTGCCGCGCCGTCCGGCGACGCGCAGTGGTACGGATTCCTCGAGATCTCCGTCGCCGAAGGAGACGCGCTCGAGGTGACCGTCGAGGTCGCCAAGACGCGTTGACCGATGAACCGGGCTCCGCTGCGGCGTCCCCAGCCTCCCGCCGCCAGGCGGCGCGTTCGAGCGGGACCGCGCGCCGCCGGACCGCCGCCGGGCAGGACCGGTAGGCACCGCGCCGAGAAGTTGGCGCAGTCCCAGGGCTTCGGCGGCTCGCGCGCATACCACGAGGTGCTGGTCCACGTCGTGACCGATCTCGGCGGCAAGGGCTTACCCGAATCTGGGCGCGGCACCGCGGCGAAGTGGAAGACGTGGCTCGACCCCAACCGCAGCCTCTTCTCGAAGAAGTTCGCGAAGATGTGATCCCGCTGCCGCGGAGCTACCGCTACGCCTCCGCGCGTTGCTTCGACCACGTCTCGCGATCGATCGCGGCGCCGAGCTTCGCCTGCGCCTCCGCGATCTTCGCGATGTAGACGTCCGCGCCGCCGCCCCATTTCGGCAGCTCGCGCTCGCCGATCAGGATGCGTTTCGCGGCTTCGGACTCCTCGTCGGGCACGCGCGGATCGAGGAGGAAGTTGCCCGGCGAGACGACGAACGAGTCGATCTGCCGCAGCCCCACCTCGAAGATCGCCTCGTGCTCGGCGCAGGTGATCTGCGGGAAGAGCGTGCAGCGTCCGTCGGTGCCGGCCGGATGGGGATGTTCCTTCGCGTCGCCGGGGTCCTGGCCGAAGACGAAGACGCACTGCTCGTTGCAGCAGTGGATGAAGGCGGGATCCATGAAGAGCCCGACCTTCGTGCGGTCGCACTGGCCGCAGGTGTCGAGCTGCAGCGACAGCAGGATCGGGACGTTGCGCTCGCGCGCCTCGCGCAGCGCGTCGTCCCACGAGTGCGCGAGGCGGAGCTCCTCCGTCGGTCCGACCGGGAGCCCGGCGCCCGCGCGCACGACGCAGCGCAAGCCCACGGTCCGCTCGGCGACGTCCATGCCCTGCATGCAGAGGTCGAAGGTGCGCAGGTTCAGCGGATGCGGCGAGGCCCAGCTCCCGCCGCGGATCATCACGGGCCACGCGGCTTCGCGGCCGTCGCGCCGTTCGGGGTAGACGCGCTCGTACACGTTGCCGGCCATGTCGAAGGCTCCGCACGGGCTCGCGCCGGCGGGATAGGAGCGGACCGGCGCCGGCATGCCGGGCCCGAAGCGGCGGAAGTTGGCGCGCGTCGCGTCGGGCTCGTCGCGACCCCACGGAAAGATCGAGCCGTCGCTCCCGCCCGCCGCCTTCTGCCACTCGGCCTGCTGCGGCAGGTCGCCGCCGACCCACTTCGCGTAGGCGAGCGCGCCCCATCCCGTCGTCCCGACGACCGGCAGCTCGTCGCAACCCGGGCGCGGCCGCCACTGGCCGTCGACCTTCTCGAGGCCGCTCTCGACCGGGACGACGAGGAGCTTGCCCTGCTCGTCGGCGTCGCGGCCGTTCGCGTTCATGAACTCGGCGAACTGGCGCGCCGTGACTTCCGTCTCGTCGATCGCGAATCCGGCGACGCGCAGCGCGCGCGCGCCCGGCTCGTCGGTCCACTCGCGCTCGTAGGCGTCCTGGATGAACGCCCCCGCCGGGATCCAGATCACTCGTGCATGGTCGCGCGGGCGCTCGAAGACGAGCAACCCCTTCGCGTTGACGCCGAGCGGGCGATACGCGGCCGCGTCCTCGCCGGCCGCGCGCGCCGCCACCGAAAGGGCGAACCAAACACCGATCGCTGCGAGCTTCGTGAACGACGACATGGTGCACTCCGGACGGAAGGTGCGGGATCGTAGCGCGCGGAGTTCGTTTCGCCTTCCGCTTCCGTTCCTGAGGGGTGCAGCGTCGCCCGGCGACGCGGGCGCGACCGGAAGTTCGGGAGGTCGAAGTCATGTGCCACTCCATCGGAAGGGCGGGTTGGGGAAGGGCGGGACTCGCGTTGGTGTTCGCCGCATCCACGCTCGGTTGCGCCGCCTACGAGGTGAAGGAGTCGGATCGCGACCACTTCGCGCTCGCGAAGGTGCAGGCGTCGCAGCTGATGAGCGCGGTCGAAGGGGAAGTGCCGTCGGAGCGGAACGACCCCGCGCTCGCGGAGTCGCTGCGCCTGGCGCGGGCGAAGGAGGGGACGCTCGCGGAGCTGCTGGCGAAGAAGAACCTGACGGCCGACGAGGTGCGGGCGCTCCAAGCGACGGTCGCGGCCTACCGGGAGAGGCTGACGGACCTCGCGAAGGCCGCCGGGCTCGAGGCCTCCGCGGCCCAGGTGGAGAAGAACCTCGCGCGCATCGAGGAGAACCTCGCCGGCTACCTCGTGAGCCACGAGCAGGAGTTCGGCCAGAACCTCCAGACGTCGCTGCACCTGATCAGCCAGACGCTCGCCGTCGTCGAACAGGCGAAGAACCACGACCCCGACGTGGCGCCGGCGGTGCGCGAGAAGTTCGATCGGCAGCTCCGGCCGGCGATCACCTCGCTCGGCGACGCGCTCCTCGCGCTCGACCAGCCCGCGATCCGCGCCTGGCTCGAGGAGGTCGATGCGAACCTGAAGGCGAGCGCCGCGACGGGAACGGTCCCGCCCGGCTTCCTGAAGGCCGATCGGCTCGCAGAGGCGCTCGGGACCTCGCTGGGCGCAGTCGCCGTCGGCGACGGGATCGAGTCGGTCGGGGAGGGACTGACGGTCGCGATCGGCTTCCTCGAGGAACTCGTCGCCGGCGCGAGGACCTTCGGCGTCGAGCCGCGCGACGCGCTCGTGATCCTCAGCGAGGAGTTCTCGAAGGTCGTCGCGAGGTACGAGGCGCTGCACCCGAGGGTCTTGCGCGTCACTCTCGGGTCCGGTGCCCCGGAGCATCCATGATGTAGGCCATGCGCCTCCTGCTCCTCTGAAGTCGGAGCGTCCGTGAGGAGGGCGTGACGTGGACCCACGAGCGCGACGCGACGAACGTCGTCTGGCTGCTGAAGGACGCGACGCTGCCCGACGGGACGGCGGGCAAGGCCGGACAGGTCTGCGAGATCGAGCAGGCGCGCGCGGCGCCGCGCCGCGTCGTGAACTGTCGGCGGCAGCGAAGGGCTCGACCGCCGCCGGCGATCAGATCGGGCGGCGCGGCGGAGGGGGCGCCGCCCGAGGACGAACCCGCGTCCTTCGCGTCTCCCATGGATCGGTCGCCGGAAACGTCAGGCGGACGTTCGGCCGCTTGCGCGCGTAGCGGAGCGGCGCGCCGTCGGCGCGGATGCGCCGCGCGTGGTCCGCGAGCTCCTCGACCTCGGCGATCGGCGAGCCGTCCCACTCGAGGAGGACGTCTCCTTCGCGGAGGCCCGCCCGCTCGGCGGGCGATCCGGCCCGCACCCGTGCGATCAGGAATCCGTAGGGCGTGCTCGTCGAGGTGATGCGGCGGCGGACGCGCGACTGCGCGACCGCGAGGTCGATTCCGAGGTGCTCACGCACGTAGGAAGGAGCATCGTCGCGCCGCAGTGTCTGCTGCGGATACCCACTCGCCGATCCGCCGAAAAGCGATCCCAGGATGAGAATGACCCGCGGAAGATTCATGGCGACGATCCTCGGATGAAGATGCGGACGGGAGGGGCCGTGCACCGATCCGCATCGTCGCTCACGAGCATATTCGAGGCGCGTTCCGCAGGGCCTGGAATACGGCGGAATGCATGTATCGTCCGCTCATGATCGGAATCGGGGTGAACACGTGGGTCTGGACCTCGCCCTTCACCGCGAAATCGGTGGAGCTGATCGCGCGGGCGCAGACCTTCGGATTCGACTCCATCACCCTTCCCGTCGAAGCGCCGGACGCGATCGACGGCGCGGCCGTCGAGCGCGCCCTGCGCGACACCGAACTGCGCGTGCACGTCGCCGGCGCCTTCGGTCCCACGCGCGATCTCACGCACGACGACCCGCGCGTTCGCGAGGAGTGCCTGCGGTACCTCGGCGAGACCCTGGAATTGTGCGAGCGCTGGGGCGCCCGTCTCCTGGTCGGTCCGTGCTACTCGGCCGTCGGCAAGCGTCGCCAGGTGCCGGACGAGCAGCGGAAAGTCGAATGGGAGCGAGCGGTCGTCGGACTTCGTGCGGCCGGCGAGCTGGCGGCGAGTCACGGCGTGACGCTGGCGGTCGAACCGCTGAACCGCTTCGAAACCGATCTGGTGAACACCGCGGCGCAGCTCGCTCGCCTGCTGCGCGACGTCGGCCATCCGGCCGTGAAGGGACACCTCGACACGTTCCACATGCACATCGAGGAGAAGAGCGTGCACGACGCGGTGCTCTCCGTCGCGCCGCAGCTCGTGTACGTGGACGCCAGCGAGAGCGATCGGGGCACGCCCGGAACCGGACAGGTGGACTGGCGAGGACTCGCGGGTGCGCTGCGCGAGATCGGTTACGCGGGCGATTGCGTGATCGAGTCCTTCACTCCGGAATGCCGCACGATCGCGGCAGCGGCGGCCATCTGGCGTCCGCTCGCCCCCTCGCAGGACGCGCTCGCGCGGGACGGCCTCGCATTCCTGCGCCGCCTGCTTGCCACGTAGTTTCGGAGGCGCTCGAAGGCGCCGATCCGTGCCGGGGGGAAGTGGTCATGAGCCCATGGCCGAAGCATCCGGTGATCTACGAGATCAACACGTGGATGTGGCTCGACGAGCTGAGCCGGAAGCATCGGAAGCCGCTCGACCTCGCCACGATTCCGAAGCAGGAGTGGGACGCGCTCGCTGCGCACGGATTCGACGCCGTCTGGTTCATGGGCGTCTGGGAGCGCAGTCCCGCCGGAATCGAAATCTCGATGCGCAACGCGGGGCTGCTCGAGGATTTCCGGAGGGCCCTCCCCGACTTCCGGGCGCAGGACAACGTCGGCTCCCCGTATTGCGTGCGTCGCTACGTCGTCGACGACCACCTCGGCGGGCAAAAGGGGCTCGCCGCCGCGCGACGCCAGCTCTCCGAGCGCGGACTGCGGCTGATCCTCGACTTCGTTCCCAACCACGTCGCGCCCGACCATCCGTGGGTCGCCGCTCACCCCGAGTACTTCGTTCAGGGGAGCCTGGACGATGCCCACAACGATGCGGCGTCGTTCGTGGAGGCCGGCGGCACGGTGTGCGCGCGCGGCCGGGATCCCTTCTTCCCGGCGTGGCCCGACGTGCTCCAGCTCAACGCCTTCCAGGGAGGTTTGCGGAAGGCGGCGGTCGAGACGCTCTCGGAGATCGCCGGACAGTGCGACGGTGTCCGGTGCGACATGGCGATGCTCATGCTGAACGCCATCTTCGAGCGCACGTGGGGCGCTCGCGCGGGGGTCCGACCCGCCGATGATTTCTGGAAGACGGTGATCGCGGCCATCCAGTCCCGGCACCGTGGATTCAAGTTCATCGCGGAGGCCTACTGGGACCTCGAATGGGAGCTGCAGCAGCAGGGATTCGACTGGTGCTACGACAAGAAGCTCTACGACCGGATGGAGCACGCCGACGCGGAGAGCGTGCGCCTGCACCTGCTGGCCGAGCGCTCCTATCAGGACAAGATGGTGCGCTTCATCGAGAACCACGACGAGCCGAGAGCCGCCGCGGCGTTCTCATCCGGACAGGCGCGCGCCGCCGCCGTCGCGATCCTCACGCTCCCCGGCGCGAAGCTGCTGCACCAGGGACAGTTCGAGGGCGTGCAGGCGAGGCTCCCCGTCTTCCTGGCTCGCCGACCGGTCGAGCCGGTCGACCCGGAGCTCGTCGCCTTCTACGAACGCCTGCTCCAGACGACCCGCAGCGACGTCTTCAAGAGCGGCTCGTGGCGCCTGTGCGATCGGAGCGGCTGGCCCGACAACTCCAGCTTCCGGAGCGTCCTCGCCTGGTGCTGGGCCAAGGACGACGAGCGCTGGTTCGTCGTCGTCCATTTCGGACCGGGCAGCGCCCAGGCGCGCGTCCAGTTGCCGTGGGACGATCTGAGAGGAAAGACGTGGCATCTCGACGATCCGTTGTCGGGGGACGCCTACGACCGGAGCGGCGACGAGATGCGAGACGCCGGCTTGTACGTCGAGCTGGGGCCGTGGAAGTGCCATCTCTTCCGGCTGAGCGCAGCGTGAGAGGGTCTTCGAAGATGAAGGCGTGTCGGCTCGACCCGCTGCCGTTCGCTCTCCTCGTGTCGAGCCTCTTCGCGCTCGCGGGTTGCGAAGCCCTCGACATCCACGACACGGAGAGCCTGCTCGTCCCGACGCTCATGCGATCCGAGGTCGTCGGCCTGGTCGCAGGCCTCGGAACCACCTTCGCGTCGCTGCCCGACCTGGTCGCCATGATGAGGCGCCGCTCTTCCACGGGCATGAACCCGAGGATGGCGGCGATCATGGGCGTCTTCCAGGTGGGCTGGGTCTACTACGGTCTGTTGATCGTCTCGCGACCGGTGATCGTGTGGAACATGATCGCGATCGTGATCAACGGGCTGAGCGTGGGCGCCTATCTGCATTACGCCCGCAAAGAGCGGAGTCAGGCGAGGCCATGAGCTCTCCGATCATGATCACGCTCCTCGCCGTCCTCGCCCTGCCGCAGGGCGCGCCCGATCTCGGCCGCTTCGTCCTCCCCCACTCCAAGCCGCTCGCCTGCCCGACCGTCACGGTGGACGCGAGCGATCTGCCGGAACAGCAGGCATGGGGCGAGGCGGCCAAGGCGCTCGTCGAGACGTGGTTCCCGCAGATCACGTCGCTGCTCTGCACGGACGACTACGCGGTGCCCGCGGAGATCGGGCTGGTGATCAAGAAGGAGTTGAAGGTCCCGGCCTTCACGAGCGGCGCGACGATCACGATCAACGGGAAGTGGATCGCCGAGCATCCCGACGACCTCGGCATGGTGATCCACGAGCTCGTCCACGTGGTGCAGAGCTACCCCGGACGGCGCGGCGTTCCGGGCTGGCTGACCGAGGGGATCGCCGACTACATCCGCTGGTGGCGCTACGAGCCCGAGTACTTCGCGACGCATGGTCGGCCGAAGATCGACCCGAAGAAGTCGAAGTACACCGACGGCTACCGCACGACGGCCTACTGGCTCGCGTGGGCATCGAAGCAGTACGACGCGCGGCTGGTCTTCGAGCTCGACAGGGCGCTGCGCCATCGCGAGGACCCGATGGCGGTCTTCACGAAGCTGACCGGCAAGGACGCCGACGCGCTCTGGACGGAGTTCCTCGCCCAGAATCCGTGACGCCTGGCCCGGTGCGCCTCGCTCCACGGCGGGTTCGAGCGCCTCTGGACCAGGTTCTCGACGAGCCGGCTCCAGGGCCTGAATCTCTCGAAGGCCTCGCCGTTGAATCGGCAGGCGCCGGAATCCGACGTGCCGAGCCACTTTCCGTACGGCGCTCGCGCGTCACGCGCGCGGGATGCCGAGTCCCTGCCGGTCCTCGATCGACGCCGCCTGCTGGTCGTCGGCGTCCTGGAAGGTCGCGGCGATCGTCGTGTCGAGCCGGTGCAGGTGATGACGCAGCGACTCGTGCCGCTCCGGCGGCAGCTCGCGGATCAGGTCGGAGAGCAGCGCCCTCATGCGGCGCATGACCTGCACGCTGGTGCCGCCGCAGTAGCGGATCTCGTCGAACGCGAGGCTCAGGAAGTCGTCCCACGTCGGATAGGGCACGACGACCCGGAGCGTCCCGTCGCGATCGCGCAGCGCGCCGATCTCCAGGCGGCGGCGGCCGAGGCGCTGCAGGAGGTCCTCGATCTGGTCGAGCGACTGCACGGCGGTGGTGGGATCGTTGATCGCCGGGGAGAGCGCCCGGATCGCGATGTCGACCAGGAGGCGGATGGCGTACTTGGGGTCCTGCTCGAACGTGCGCTCGGCGCCGATCGCGAAGATTTCGGCGAACGCCCGCTCGTCGAAGGTCCGCTTGCCGCCGTGCACGCGCAGCATCACGCGGTCCTCGATCAACGTGTCGCCGACCGACTCGACGACGACGATGACGGCTCCGCTCGACGTGGCGAGATCGAGGAGGGCGGGGATGTCGAGCGCCTGGATCGTCTTCGGCTTCCCCTCGTGCGTCAGCACGAATGTGACCGGCAGCCCTTCGAACTCCCGCGGGTCGGGGGTCGCGATCGCGGCTTCGAACCGGGGATAGGTCTGCTCGATCACCCGGCGGCCGTGCTCCGACGTGAACGCGAGCATGCGATGGAGCTGCAGCAGCGAGAGCTTCTCGATGAGCGCGATGAACATGCCGACGCTCGCGATCAAGAGCGCGATCACGAGCCAGGTGGCGATCAGCGGCGGCGGGCGCGCTGCGCCGCGGTCGATCCACGCCATCGCGGCGACCGCGTAGAGGAACGTCGCGCAGAAGACCCCCACGGCGTGCCACAACACCCGATCGCGCGCGAGCCACAGCACGAGACGCGGCGAGTAGGCGGTCGCGCTGAACTGCACCATCAGGAACGCGAGCGAGAAGACGATCCCCGTCAGCGCGATCATCCCCGATCCGATCGTCGAGAAGATCGCCGCCGTGGCGGCGGCGCTCAATCCCGATTGCGAGCCGGGAAACAACCGCAACTCCAGCCTCGGAAGCCCCATCCCCGCCGCGACGGCGACGGCCGCGTACAACGCGGGAATGCCCCAGTTGGCCACTCGCGTGCGTCGTCGCTTGGGCTGGTTCATCGTGAGCGCCACCTCAACGGGCCGTGACGAGCCGTTCCGCGGCGAGCTGCGCCTGCCGGGAGTAGTCGATCGCCTCCGCGAGGATGCGCGCGAGCTCCTGCGGGGCGTGGAAACCCATCGAGTTCTCGGCGGCGACGAAGTCGAGCCGCCACTGCGCCCGCCGATGGAGCGCGCGCGCCGCTTCGAGCGCGCTGTCGCTCGCGCCGCCCTTCTTCGCGGCGACGATCGAATCGAGCATCTCCGTCACCGCCTTCGCCGCGCGTTGCAGGAGCTCGTGGTGCCGCTCCTGGACCGCAGTCACGCGCGCCTCGAGGTCCTTCTCCGGCACGGCGTGGCAGGTCTGGCAGGCGCGATTCACGTTGAGCAGGGGGCTGCGTACCCAGTGGTCGCTGACCTTCATCGCGCCCTCGCGCATGTAGGGCATGTGGCAATCGGCGCACGCCACGCCGGAGCGCGCGTGCACGCCCTGGTTCCAGACCTCGAACTCGGGGTGCTGCGCCTTGAGGACCTTCGTACCCGTCTCGGCGTGGGTCCAGTCGGTGAAGCCCTCCTTGTCGTAGTAGGCCTCGATCTGCTCGACCTTGAGGCCGTTCGACCAGGGATAGGTGACGACCTTGCCGGGCCCCTTGAAGTAGTACTCGACGTGGCACTGGCCGCAGACGAACGAGCGCATCTCCTGGCGCGTCGCATCCTTGTTCGGGTCGTAGTCCTTGATCCCCTGGCTCGCCTTCAACGCGGCGATCCCGGCGAGGAAGCCCGGCCGCGTCACGCGCAGCGCCATCGTCGCCGGGTCGTGGCAGTCGATGCAGGCGAGCGGATGCTGGACGAGCGCGTGACCCTGGTCGTCCTTGAGGTCGTGCGCCTCCTGGTACGGCATCGCGCAGACCGCCTCGAAGCCCTTCTGCACGTCGCCCTTGCCGACGAAGCGGTAGAGCGCGAGGTTCGACGCGTGGCACTGGATGCAGGCGCCCGGCTGCGCCTTCTCCGTCACGCGGCGCGTCTGCTCCTGGTCGAAGAGCGCGAACGCGTGGCCGCGACGGTCGCGATAGTCGATCGAAAAGGCGTAGCCGGCGAAGATGCGCTCGAGCCACGGGTCGCGCTCGAGCTTCTGCTCGGCGAGGCCGCCGTCGCTCGCGCCGAGGCCGCGTCCGCCGAACGTCGTCGCCGTCGGCAGCGACGTCCGCTCGTACGACTCGTACTGGCTCGGCCAGTTGCGGCCCCACACCGCCGGATCGAGCGTCGCCTCCGTCACCTCGGCGACGCGCACGAACGGCTGCCGCGCCTCGGCCTTGCGCTCGAAGATGTTCGTGAGGAGGGCCAGCAGGACGGTCGTCAGGCCGGCGGCCGCCGCGACGCCGAGCGCGAGCACGATCCAGGAGCGACGCGAGCGCGGCGCAGGGTTTTCGTTCACGGTACGGTCAGCCCCCCGAATGGCCCGCGAGGGCGTGACAGCGCAGGCAGTCGAGCACCTCCTCCGTCGCGGTCGCGGTGACGTGGATCGACTCGACGAGGTCGATGTGGCAGCGCACGCAATTCTCGAGGACGATCACGCGATCGGCCGGCGTCATCTCGATCGGCTCCTTGAAGTTCTGGAGCGTGAAGGCGACCGAATGGCGCCAGCCGTGGTCCGCCTTGGCCACCCACTTCGCGAGCCCGGCGTACGGCAGATGGCACTCGACGCAGGTCGCCACGTGCCGGTGGCCGCTCTTCTGCCAGGCGTCGAACTGCTCGTTCATCACGTGGCAATTGATGCAGGCGCGCGGATCGGTCGACAGGTACGAAAAGCCCTTCGCGTAGCCGAACGTGAACGCCGCGACGCCCGCGGGCACGCCGAGGAGCGCGAGGATCGCGGCAGTGAGTCGCTTCATGAAGTCGCCCCGCGCCCTCGTGCCGGGTGGCGCGCCCCGGATTCCCGTCCGGGCGCCGCTCGCGGAGCCAGGGTAGCGACGCCCGCCGATTCACATCGTGACGCCGCGCGTCACGCCTCTGGCGGTGAAGAGGGGCTGATCGGTCCGCCCCGTCGAGACACCGCTGCGCACCGTTCGTGTGGAGGAATCCGATGTCGCGCGCTTCGCTTCGACTCGCTCGTGCCCCGTTCACGCTCAGTGTGCTGGGCCTCCTGGCCTGCTCCGCGACGTCCCGCGGAGGAGGAGGCGGCGCACCGCAGGGCGTCCCCTCGCAGCAGCAGGGAGTCCGGCTCTACGAAGGCTTCGATCGCTACGCCCGCCCGGTCGCGACCTCGTCCCCTCGGGCCCAGGAGTTCGTCGACCAAGGGCTCCAGTGGCTCTACGGGTTCAACGACGACGAGGCGATCCGCTGCTTCCGCGAGGCGGCGCGTCTCGATCCGGACTGCGCCTTCGCGTGGTGGGGCGTCGCCTACGCGTGCGGGATCAACGTCAACGATCCGGTGATGTCCGAGGCGGAGTCGCGCCTGGCCTGGGAGGCGCTCGGAAAGGCCGTCGCGCTCCGCGAGGGCGCGACCCCGGTCGAGCGCGAGCTCATCGACGCCCTCGCGCGTCGCTACGCCTCGCCGCCCCCGGACGATCACCGTCCGCTGGAGGAGTCCTACGCGGCGGCGATGGAGCAGGTCTGGCGACGCAACCCGAATGATGCGGACGTCGGCGCGCTCTACGCCGAGTCGCGGATGAACCTCCAGCCGTGGGACTACTGGACGATCGAAGGCGCGCCGAAGGGCCGCGCGGAGGAGATCGTCTCCACGCTCGAGCGCGTGCTGCAGCTCGACCCCGACCATCCGGGGGCGCTCCACTACTACATCCATGCCGTCGAGGCCTCGAAGACCCCCGGCCGCGCCGAGGCGGCCGCCGACCGGCTCGCGCACCTCGTCCCCGGCTCGAGCCATCTCACGCACATGCCCTCCCACATCTATGGACGCCTCGGCCGCTACCAGGACGCCGCGGACGTGAACGCGCGCGCGGTGGCGGCGGACCGGAAGTACCTCGCCACGGCGCCGGAGCAGGACTACTACGGCATGTACATCGCGCACAACCTGCACTTCCTCGCGTATGCGTCGATGATGGAGGGGCGCTTCGAGGCGGCGATCCAGGCCGCGCGCGAACTCGAGACGCTCGTGCCGGCGACCTTCATGGAGAGGTACCCGCAGATCGCCGACGGCTGGGCCGCGGCGGCGCCGCACGTGCTCGTGCGCTTCGGGCGTTGGGACGAGATCCTGGACCTTCCCGACTACCCCGAGAAGCGCCCGGTCAGCCGGGCGATGCGCCGTTACGCCCGCAGCATCGCCTGCTCGGCCCTCGGCCGCACCGAAGAGGCGCGCCGCGAGATCGCCGCCTTCGAGGAGATCGCGAAGACGGTCCCGCTCGACTGGACCATCGGCTTCAACCCGGCGCACGCGGTCTTCCCGCTCGCCCGCAAGATGATGTTGGGTGAGCTCCGCTTCCGCGAGGGGGCTCACGACGAGGCGTTCGCCCTGCTCCGCGAGGCGATCGCGCTCGAGGACGCGATGGTCTACGACGAGCCGCCGAGCTGGCTCCAGCCGATCCGGCACGCGTTGGGTGCGCTGCTCATGGCGGCGGGACGCAACGCGGAGGCGGAAGCGGTGTACGAGCAGGATCTGGCGCGCAACCCGCGGAACGGCTGGGCGCTGCTCGGGCTCGAGAAGGCGCGCCGCGCGCAGCGCGACACCGAAGGGCTCGACGAGCTGGTGCGGCTGCGCAAGCGCTCCTGGTCGCGCGCCGACTGCTCGCCGACGTCGTCCTGCTTCTGCGAGCCCGGGGCCGTCGAGCTCGGGATCCAGGGAACGCGCTGACCGCGGTCACCGCGTGCCGCGCTCGACCCGCCACTCGACCGGCTCACGCAGGTCGGGGTCGAAGCGGCATGCGGTGCCGGTGCGGACCGTCACCTCGAGGTAGGTGCCGAGCTCGGCGTCGGACTCCGCGATCCGCCGGATCGCCGAGCGCAGCGCCTTCGTGACGCTCTGGCGCGCGCGCTCGATCGCGCTGCCCGCGCGACGGATCCGTCCGCCGAGCCCGACGGCGGCGGCGAGCTCGCGCGCGATCGCGTCGAGCTCGGTGAGGATCGCCTCGGTGCGGTGCGGGTCGGTCCGCCGATCGAGGGGACCGAGCTCCTCCTCGAGCTCCTTCGCGCGACGCTCGTAGGCGGCGCGGGCGGCGGCATCGATGACCGGACCGGCGTCGCCCTCCGGTCCCCCACCCGCGAGATCGACCGCCCAGCGCTCGACGCCGGGACGCTCGATCAGCTCGGCGAGGTACTCCAGTCCGCGACCGCCCGCGACGCGCACGGTCCGGCCCCCGAAGTCGAGCGCCCAGGACTCGCCCTCGCGGCGCAGCGCGGCGCGGAGCGGGGCGGTGCGTCGCGCGGAGGAGTATGGACGCCCGGCGAGCGCCGCGAGGTCGCGCTCCACCGCTTCGACCTCGAGCGTGGCGCCGATCCGCACGAGCACCTCGCGCGCAGCCGCGAGCTCGATGCGAGCTCCCGCGGCATCGCCCTCGGCGGCGAGGGCGCGCCCGAGGAGAGCGCAGGTCCGCGCGAGCTCGTAAGGAGCCTCGATCTCCCCCAGCACCCGCCGCGCGCGACGGAGCGGCCCGACCGCCGCGGCCGGTCTCCCCGCGTCGAGCTCGAACCGGCCGCGCGCGTGGCAGGCGATGGCGACGTCCCACGAAGTGCCGGTCGCCTCCATCGCCGCTTCGAGCTCGCCGATGCCCTCGAGGGCGATCTCGCGTCGCCCCGCGGCCAGCGCGATCTCGACGCGAGCGCCGAGCAGGCTCGCGCAGTCTTCCTTCAGCCATACGGGGCGGGGCTCGCGGAAGACGCGTTCGATGGCCAGCAGCGCGGACGCGGCGTCCCCTTCGGCGAGGAGCAGGAGCGCATAGCCGGGCTGCGGATCCCAGCCGAGCTCCAGCGCCTTCTGGAACGCGTCGCGCGCGCCCGGGTAGTCCCCGCGCCGGCGGCGGATCTCGCCGAGCTCCGCCCACGGAAAGATCACGTACGCCGGCAGCGCCTTCGAGAGCTGGGTCGTCGCCGCCGAGCACTCCCGTTCGGCTCCGTCGAGGTCGCCGCGGATGCGCAGCACCTCGGCGCGGTGGACGCGGCACATGCCGGGGAAGTAGTCGACGCGCTGACGGTTCACCCAGCGCGTCGCGGAGTCGGTCCACTCCTGGGCGCGCTGCCACTCGCCGCGGCAGCGGTAGGCCCAGATCGCGTTGCAGAAGACCATCCCCGTCGCGAGGATCCCGATCTCTCCGCCGAGGGCGAGCGAGGTCGCGCGCTCCAGGTGCTCGCGCGCGGCGCCCGCGTCCGCGCGCGCGACCGCGACGTGCGCGAGGTCGATGCGCGCGAGCGCCTCGACGTCGCGATCGCCGAATCGGCAGGCGAGATCGAGGGCACGCCCGGCGCAGCGCTCTTGCGCGTCGAATTCCCCCGCCCAGCCGCGCGCCTGGCTCTCGAACCACGCGTAGAGCGCGTGCTCCGGGCCCTCGGGGAGATCGGCGAGGAGCTCACCGGCGCGCTTCATCCAGACCGCCGCGACGGTCTGGTTCGCCACGTCGCCGTTCGCCTGGCTGAGCACGAGAGCGGTCCGCGCCGCCGCGCGCCGGTCCGACTTCGCGACGTACGCAGCGTGCGCGCGTTCGAGCGGATCGAAGATCTCGTCGAGGCGCCCCGTCCAGCGCGCGCAGTCGGCGAGGAGCTCGAGCCCGTCCGGTCCGAGGCCGCCGCCGCGGTCCGCCTCGCGGAGCAGCTCGTAGGCCTCGCGCCAGTCTCGCGCCTCGCAGGCGCTGCGCGCGCGGGCCAGCTCGCTCGCGGGCTCTTTGGAAGTCCTTCGCATCCGTCCGCCCGACTCCTGATCCACGCGATCCTAGCTCGCCGGGGACACGAACGCGGGGGGCGATGCTCATCGCGTTCACGGCGGGCTGCTACGCTCCCCGCCTCGCTCGTCCGGACGGCGACGGAGCCTCGAGCATGCGCTTCGCAGCGATCCTCTCGCTCTTCGGAAGCTTCGCCCCCGACGTACGCCCCCAGGAAGAATCCCCGAACCCGGCCAAGCGTCCGGCCCACGCGTCCTCTTCGAAGCAGGACGACGTCGTCGACCTGCCGCCCGTGGTCGTCACTCCGACGCGCGAGGTGGAGCGGGCCGATCGCGTCGCACAATCGGCGTCGGTGGTCGACGATGAGAAGCAGCGGCGGCTCGCGCCGCAGAACACGCCGGACGCGCTGAAAGAGGAGCCCGGCCTGGTGATCCAGCAGAGCAACCAGGGCGGCGGCTCGCCGGTCCTGCGCGGGCGGTCGGGCAAGGACGTGCTGCTCCTGATCGACGGCCAGCGCTTCAGCAACTCGACGTTCCGGCGCAACCACCAGTACCTCAACACGATCGACCTCTTCGCGGTCGAGTCGATCGAGGTGGCGCGCGGGCCGGCGTCGGTGCCGTACGGCTCCGACGCGATGGGCGGCGCGATCAACCTCACGCTGAAGCGACCGGAGCTGTCGGGCCACGACCGTTTCGGCGGGCGCCTCCACCTGCAATACGACACGGTGAACCAGGGCATCGTGACGCACGCCGACGCGCAGGCCGAGGTCGGCGGCTTCGCCGCGCTGGCCGGCGTGACGACGCGAAACTTCGACGACCTCGCGGCCGGGCGCGTCGGCGGCAACCCGATCGACTCGGTCGACGTCGACGGCAAGCAGGTGCCGACGGCCTACCGCGAGCGCGCCGTCAACTTCGCGCTCGGGCAGCGGCTGACCGAGCACGACACGGTCGACCTCGCCTTCCTGCAGAGCCGGCAGTGGAACGTCCCCACCAGCGAGCGCGTGATCGCCAACGACGAGCAGCCTGTCCCGCCCGACCTCGTGCACGAGGTCGATCCACAGCGCCTGACCTAGTGAGAGCTGCGCTTCCGCCACGAGAACGAAAACGAGTTCCTCTCGGCCTTCGAAACGATCGCGAGCT
>DAINBU010000047.1:31809-36513 GCA_036732755.1 Planctomycetota bacterium | reverse complement strand
CGCGCCGATCTCGTCGTCGACGAAGTAGACCTTGTGGGCGCGCTCGCTCCCGAACTTCCCGAAGAGCTCGCGCCCGCTCTTCAGCACCACGCGGTCGGCGGCGCGTGCCGCAGGCTGCGCCGGCGTCGCGGCCCCGGCGAGGAGGGCGAGCAGGGGCGCGGCGAGCAGGACGAGGCGGCGGATCATCGGGAGCTCCTCTCTTCGCGTCGACGGGACTTCTGCGGGGTCGGGGGCGGGCGCGGGAACTGGCCGGTACGCAGGAACGCGACGATCGCGCGCTGCACCGACGGCCGGTACATGAGCCAGCCGTGCGAGGCGCCCACCAGCAAGTGGTCGGCCTCACCCGGGCAATGGGTGCTCGACTCGGCGACGACGTGGTCGAAGCGCGCCGCGATCACGCCCGCCTCCATGGGCGGGAAGGCGAGCTGGCGCGCCGCGCTCCCGTCGGCGTCGGAGAGGTCGCGCAGGACCGGGAAGAGGTCGCCGAGCAGCCGCGCGAGGCGGCGCGCGACCGACGAGCCGCGGTTGGGCGGCACCAGCATGACGACGCGGCCGAGGTTCTTCGGCCGGACGTGCGCGAGCGCGGCGCGGATGACCAGGTTGCCGAGGCTGTGGCCGACGAGGTGGACGCGCGCGAAACGGCCGCGCACGTCGAGGCGGCGCAGCTCCGCCGCGAGCGCCCGCCCATGGGGCTCGAGACCGCCGCGCAGGCTCGGGTACCCGAAGACGCCGGTCGAGAAGTCCTCGCGCTCGAGGTGGCGGCGCACGGTGATCCACGAGCGCGGCGTGCGCAGGAGGCCGTGCACCAGGACGACGTGTTCCCGCCCCTCGCCTGCGGACCCGACCGCGGCGCCGTTCGTCTCCCTGTCATCGGCACGCGGGGAACGAAGCGGCTTTGCCATGTCGGCGAAGGTCCTGCGGTGGGTCCGCGGAGGTCGCGGTACTCTTTCGCGATTCGAGCGTACTCATGCGCGAGCCGCGGCGTTCGAAGCAAGGAGACCTGATTGCTGCCCCACGCCGGGACGTTCGCCCTCGCGCTTGCGCTGCAGAACGCTCCCCCCGCCCCGCCGACCCCGTCCGCGCCCGCCGCCCCCGTCGCGGCGCCTGCCGCCCGCCCCGAGCGCGACCCCTCGGCGAGCGAGCTCGACGACGGCTGCCGCGCCTTCGACGCCGCGCCGCGGGAGGAGCGCGACGCCGTGGTCGCCGAGATCGCGCGGCGCATCGAGGCGACGCGCGAGCCGAGCCTGCGCCAGCTCCTCGGCTGGCGCGACCGCGCCGTCAAGGAGCTCGAGGTCGTGGCGGCGCCGGCGCCCGAGTACTACGACCCGAAGGTCTACGCGCGCGGCCTCGTGAATCGCGTCGTCGCCTCCCCGTCCGACGCCGACGCCGCGGAGAAGCGCGAGCTCTACCGGCCGTGGGAGAATCAGACCTCCTACTTCGGGACGGTGCGCTACGACTTCGGCCGCAACTGCGGGCTCGACCTCGGCGGCGCCCCGAGCGCCGACGAATCGCTGCGCAACTTCCTGTTCGGCTATCCGCCGGGCACCGACCGTCTGGTCGCGTGGGTCACGGCGCGCTTCGACTTCGACGCCACGATCGACCCGCTCGCGCTCCACTTCGACCACGTCTACTGCGACCTGAACGGCAAGGCCTACCCCGAGGTCACGCTCTACGACGCGTGGGCGTCGGGCACCTCGCACGACATGCCCGACGTCGACGTGATCGCCTACGCGCGCCTGCTGCTGAAGGACGACTCGTGGGTCTCGCCCATCCCGTCGCACGTCGCGCAGCCGCTCTACGAGAAGGTGGGCGCGGGCTTCCTCAAGCTCTTCAAGTACCGCGTCTGGATCGATGCGGCCGCCAACGTCTTCGTCAATCCCGAGGCGCCGATCCGCGGCACGCACGAGGGGCTGCGCGCGCGGCTGCTGTACCTGTGCGGCCTCGACGGCGGCGACCTCGAGAAGGCGGCGGCGCGCATCGGCGGTTTCGACTCGCGCGGCGACTTCCTCTCGAAAATCGACACGCTGATCCAGGACGACACGGCGAGCGAGCGCAAGATCGCCGAGTTCACGTCGAAGCGCGCGACCGCGCGCTGGGAGGTCGCGCGCGCCGCGTACGCCGTCCTGCGGGAGCACGCCCTCCTCGCCCGCTCCGAGCCGGGCAAGTGACGCGCGTCGGCGAGCCCGGGTTATTCACGAGCCCCGTCGCGAGGCGCCGGGATGTTCGTCCAGGACGAGGAGGGAACGCGCGGCTCCGACGATGCGGGTCTGAAGACCCGCTGAGGAAGGAACGCGTGTTTCCGACGCTGGCATGGGCGAACAGACCCAGCCGCAGTAGGGGCTCGTGAATGATCCGGGCTAGAGTCGCGACTTCCATGGAAGCGACGAAGAGCGATCCCGATCCGGCGCCCGATCCGACCAAGGTCGCGCGACTGCACGCGTGCGTCGACGCGCTCGGCAGCGTCGCGGTCGCCTTCTCGGGCGGCGTCGACTCGACGCTCGTGCTGAAGGTCGCGCACGACCGTCTCGGCGGGCGCGCCATCGGCGTGATCGGCGTCTCGGCGTCGCTGCCGCCGGGCGAGCTCGAGGAGGCGCGCGCCCTCGCGAAGAAGATCGGCGCGCCGCTCGAGGAGATCACGACCGACGAGCTCGCCGACCCCGACTACGCCGCCAACCCCTCGAACCGCTGCTTCTTCTGCAAGAGCGAGCTCTACTCGAAGCTCGTCCCGTGGGCGAAGGGGCGCGGCCTCGAGAGCGTCGCGGACGGGCTCAACCTCGACGACCGCGGCGACTGGCGGCCGGGCGCGCAGGCGGCCGACGACGCCGGCGTCCGCCACCCCCTCTTCGAGGCGGGCTTCGCCAAGGCCGACGTGCGCGCGCTCGCGCGCGCGCTCGGGCTGCAGAACTGGGACAAGCCGGCGCTCGCCTGCCTCTCCTCGCGCATCCCGTACGGGACCGCGGTCACCGTGCCGCGCCTCGACCGGATCGGCCGCGCCGAGGCGGCGGTGAAGCGGCTCGGCTTCTCGTCGGTGCGCGTCCGCTTCCACGACGACGCGGCGCGCATCGAGGTCCCCCCCGCCGACCTCGAGCGCCTCTTCGCGCGGCGGGACGAGGTGGTCCGCGCCGTCAAGGACGCCGGCTTCGTCTACGTGGCGCTCGACCTGCAGGGATATCGCTCCGGATCCTCGAACGAGACGCTTCGCGCGGCTACTACCGACCGGGACGCGCGCGGCTGAGAGAGGTCGCTGCAGGTCAGGCGCCGTTCGGGCGACCGTGGCTGGGAATTGGAACGGACGTCGAGGACGGGGTGAAGAGGCCGCGGGTCGAAGACCTTGTCCCGAGAAGGGGACCACTACGCCGCCCAATACCAACTGGGCAGGGGCGGCTGCGTTCGGCTGTGCACGGCCAATGGGACCGTTCACGCAATCGAATCAGTGGTTTGTGGCCGCGCGAGCCCCTTTCGGGACAAGGTCTTCGACCCGCGGCCTCTTTGCACGGTCCTCGAACGACGTCCGACATCGTTGCTGCGCTTCGGACGTGGAACGGTGCTCGACTCGCCGGTCGCTCTTCGCAGTTGGACCCCCGCCGGTGAATCGAGCGAGCGTCATGTCTCCGGCTTGTCGCTGACTTCCACGAGTTCGGACCGTCTTCGCAGTCCGCCGACGGACGCCGAATCGATCCGTCGATTCCCGATGATCTTCCATTCCCGCCGAACTTCCACGCATCCCGACGTCGCGGACGATCTTCGACGACGGGTCGAGACTCACACGACGGCTCCCTGAGTCGAGCCGCGTCGAAGCGAGATGACACGGCTCCCCATTTCGACCTCGAGAGCCGTCACGTCACGGACTCCGCGCGACTTCGATGCGACTCCGACCGGCGGACCGCTGCGATCCTGCAGGCGCGGTCCCGCGTCCGTGGCGCAGCAACGACGTCGGGCGTCGTTCGAGAACGGTTCGAAGAGGCCGCGGGGCGAAAACCCTGTCCCGAAAGGGGCTCGCACGGCCGACGAACCACCGTTCAGTTGCGTGCACGGTCCCATTGGCCGTGCACAGCCGAACGCAGCCGCCCCCGTTCAATTGGGATTGGGCGGCGTAGTGATCCCCTTCTCGGGACAGGGTTTTCGACCCGCGGCCGTCTTCACCCCCGTCCTCGACGTCCGCTCCAATTCCCCAAGCCACGTCGCCTCCTCACGGCTCGTTCCAGCCCCGCGGACCAGCCCCTAAGATGCTGCGCCCTCCGCGCCGGCACGCGGAGGTCACGGAGCCGTCCGCATGGGAAAGTCGTCGGCCGCGACGTACGAGAAGTCGGGCGTCAGCTTCGACCGCAAGGAGACCTTCCTCGGCGAGCTCCTGCGCTGGGTGAAGCGGACCGAGAAGCTGCCCGCCGCGTCGCAGCGGCCGCTCCTCCCGAACGGCTACTACGCGAGCGTCCTCGACCTCGGCCTCCCGGTCGGCATCGCGTTCACGACCGACGGCGTCGGCAGCAAGATCCTGGTGGCCGAGCAGGCGGGCGACTTCTCCGGCATCGGCATCGACTGCGTCGCGATGAACGTGAACGACCTCCTCTGCGTGGGCGCGCTGCCGGTCGCGCTGGTCGACTACATCGCGATGCAGGCGCCCCCCCCGTCGGTCGGCGCGCAGATCGGCAAGCAGCTGTTCGATTCGCCCAACGCGCCGGACCTCGCGGTCTCGCCCCGCGATTG